>NZ_CP048222.1:5432500-5755313 GCF_010119975.1 Rhodocytophaga rosea | reverse complement strand
AATTGAGCGAACGGGTACTGGTCACTACGCTTACCAAACGGATGGCCGAAGAGTTAAGCAAATACCTGGATAAACTTAATATCAAGAGCCGCTATATTCACTCGGAAGTAAAAACCCTGGACCGGGTTGAAATTCTGCGGGAATTGCGCCTGGGTGTGATCGATGTACTGGTAGGCGTAAACTTGCTGCGGGAAGGTCTGGATTTACCAGAAGTTTCCCTGGTGGCTATTATGGATGCCGATAAAGAAGGATTTCTCCGGGATAACCGGTCGCTGATCCAGACCATTGGACGGGCAGCGAGGAACGACAGAGGCAAAGTAATTATGTATGCTGATAGAATTACCGGTTCTATGCGGGGAGCTATTGATGAAACCTACCGTCGCCGGCAAATTCAGCAGGAACATAATGAGGCGAATAACATTACGCCTAAAACAGTACTGAAATCAAAAGATGCCATTATGAACCAGACCAGGGTCGCTGATTCCAACAAAGTGATGAAAAATTACTATGTGGAACCAGAGGAACACAGCGTAGCCGCCGATCCGGTAGTAGCTTATATGAACAAAGAACAACTGGAGAAACTGATTCAAAAAACGCAGAAATCGATGGAGAAAGCCGCCAAAGAACTTGATTTTATGGAGGCAGCCCGTCTGCGGGATGAATTGATGGATCTCAAGAAAATGCACCAGAACAGATAATAGCTAAACTATGTAAGTGCTAAATACCTACTTAAATCTAACAAACAGGCCATACTTTAGATCTGGCCTGTTTTGTTTAGCAATAGACAACTCTTCAAAATAATTTCACTATAAAACTCAAGATAAAGATGTAAGAAAGCTATGTCGGAATGCTTCTACTCCTTTACGTAACATTAATTGCCGTTGTTCTTTACTCAACTCCACCGAAGTTGGAGGGCTCCAGGGGGTATTATTGGCATCGAGAATATAAAGCCGGCCATCTTCCTTATTCCGGATCATATCAAGTTCCCCATATTGCAAACCAATTTTCTGACAGAAAAGCCTGATGTTTTCCAGCTCTTCTTTCGATAACAAATCTGTGGGATCAACTACTGAAACCCGGACAACTTTTGTAAAACGTGTATCAGGCTGCTTATATCGAATGACCAGAAAAGGAATAATAGAGCCGAAAATAGGTATCCGGTAATCTGCAACCAGCTTATCAGCTGTTTCAAAGCTTAATAATTTCTGGTAAATGTACTCAGGTTCTATATGTTTAATTGGGCATTGGATGATCTTTCCATCATGTTTGGCATTTAAATCATTCTTCTGCACACAAACTCCCTGATGTGTGGTGGGATCTACAAACGAACTGTAACCAAATATTTCCTGAAATACTGCCTCCACTCGTTTTTTACTTATGTCATGGCAATTGTAATTAATTATAGGATAGCGTTTACTTAATTCCTTCAACAATGGATATTCATTACGGAAGGTTATATCTTCCCAATTAAATACCATATCAAATTTCTGATGTGGATTATTGGTAATATTATAGTCCAGCGACTTAATAATCTTAAATATTTCAGTTTCCCAGAGAGGAAGTTGTGGGTAAAATAAAATGGTTTTGTGGCTGAATCCATTTTTTAAGTACAGCAAAGCGTACCTTGATAAAAAATAAAGCTCCCTTTGAAGCACCTTGTGTTGAGGGGTGTAGACGTAGTCGTTGACAATCATAAAAGTAAAGTTTGCAGCGTGTTTGTAATAGAAACCTGAATAGAATAGATAGGATAATTCTTACTCCTTAATACCCTATTAGTGTAGATTGTAAAGGAATGTAAGCCAAAAGTTTATAACAAATTTTTTAAGCGAAATAAGTTAAATTTAGTCACTAAGCAAAAATAGAAAGTAGACATTAAGTGTACAGTCACTAATATAATACAATGTTATGTCTATTGCATAACCGTATTAAATTTACTGTAATTAAAAATTTTAGAAGCTGATTGAAAAATAGTAATCTAATTTACAAATCATATTTTTGTTAAACAAAACATTTATTGATCCATGCAATCTGAGGTGTACCCTGATGTTCGGACAGCAATCGGTGAGAAATAAGATGGATAAGTTTCTCACTATATTTGCACTTTTCCTGTGTTGGTCTGAAAATATACCTGAGCAGGAGTAAGGTAATCTAACGACTGATGTGGCCGCTGATAGTTATAGCGGGTAAAGTATTGATCGATACCCGACCAAAGTTCCTTTCCATTAATGGGAGCACATAAATATACGTATTCATATTTAACATTGCGCCACAATCGTTCAATAAAAACATTATCTAAAGCTCTACCTCTGCCATCCATAGAAATACGAATGTCTCTAGTTGATAACTTATCAGTAAAAGCCGTAGCTGTAAACTGCGATCCCTGATCTGAGTTGAAAATCTGTGGCTTTCCGTATTGAAAAGAGCTTTCTAATGCATCCAGACAAAAATCTACTTCTAATGAGTTGCTTAACTGCCAGGCTAATACAAACCTAGAGTACCAATCCATGACGGCTACTAAATACATGAATCCTTTGGCCATTGGGATATAAGTGATATCTGTACTCCATACCTGATTGACTTGCTTTATTTTTACTCCTCTCAACAGGTAGGGATAAATTTTATGTGTCGGATTTGCTTTACTCAAGTTTGGCTTAGGATAAACTGCTTCTAACCCCATTGTCCTAAGCAATCTGGAAACTCTCTTATGATTTACCTGATAACCTTTCTGTCCTAGAAACCACTGCATTCGCCGAATGCCATAATAGGGAGTGTCCATGTACTGTTCGTCTAACAGACGCATTAGCAATAGGTTTTCCTCACTTTCTTCGCAAGGTCGGTAATAATATCCCGAACGATGTAAGCCCAGCAGTTCACACTGCCTTGCGATACTGAGACCGGAATGGGTCGGATCTATTAGCAATCGTTTCTGAGAATTATCCCACACCTGATTTTTTTTTAAGCCAGTCAAGTTCTACCTGTAACTGGCCAATCTGCTGGTATAGTCGGTCTAACAATGATTGCTGATTTTCTTTTTTCCCTTTGGTTTCTTCTTTAAAGACTTCCATCCCCTCTTGCAAAAGTTGCTTTTTCCAAAGACCTATTTGGGTAGAATGTACTCCGAACTTTGCTGTCAGCTCACTTATCGTTTGTCTTTCTTTAACAGCCTCTAAAGCTACTTTGAACTTAAACTCGGCTGAGTAGCGCTTGCGTTTGTTTTCCATTAGTTGTATTTTTCAAATAGTTAAGTTATTAGTTTCCATCTTAACTATCTGTCCCATTTTTGGGGTACACTATAATCTATTGTAACGCTCACCCTGAATCCGGCCATAGATAAAAGTACTATCGTCGACCGTATTGCGCCCGAACATAAACTCCGTTGTGAAACACCAAAGTTTGAAGCCGGGGGTGGTGGTATAAATGTTTCCCGGGCCATCCGGAAATTAGGAGGAGAATCACTGGCCATATTCCCGGCCGGAGGTCATACCGGGATGTTGCTGCAAAGTTTGCTGGAAAACGAAGGGGTACATTGTAGTTCTGTTCCTGTAGCCAACTGGACCAGGGAAAACTTTATTGTAGTCGAATCATCTTCTAATCACCAGTTCAGGTTTGGAATGCCCGGCCCTAGATTAAGTGAGTCAGAAGGGCAGGCTTGTCTGGATATACTTACCAGTATTCATCCGAAACCAGATTACATTGTAGCCAGCGGAAGTCTTCCTCTGGGATTACCTATAGATTTTTTCGCACGTATTGCACGGATATCCAAAAGCATTGGTGCCCGCTTTATTCTGGATACTTCCGGAGAACCACTGGCTTTGGCTGCCAATGAAGGAGTATACTTGCTAAAACCTAATCTGGGTGAACTCAGCAAACTTGCCGGCGTAGAAAGTATAGAGACAGATGGCGTAGAAAAATATGCCCGAAGTATTATTGCGAGAGGAAATTGCGAAGTAGTAGCCGTCTCTTTGGGGCCTGGCGGTGCTATGCTGGTGACGAAAGAAAAAACTATGCATGTGCCTGCACCCACTGTACGCAAACGGAGCACCGTTGGAGCCGGGGATAGTATGGTAGCAGGGATGGTATTGAGTCTGGCCAGAGGACGTTCGTTGGAAGAAATGATCCGTTTTGGCGTAGCCTGCGGAACAGCTGCCACTATGAATGTCGGTACGGAGTTATGCAAACGTGCTGATGCCGAATATCTGTATGAATGGATTACCAATTATGGAATGCCCAAAGCAATAAATTATTGATAAAAAGCATGATCTGATTATTATCATTTGTTATTTGCAAACAATTGTATAATCACCTCATATTAACTTTAACCAAGATTATTAGCAGAAACCGTATCAGAATCAGATTATAAAAAAGCCCCAATAAATTGGGGCTTTTTACTATTTACAATAATAATAAAATCTTAATACTAGTTATCTGCTTTTCTATCAGTTTCTTTAGCTACTTCTTCTCCTGAATCTGCCATTTCAGCATGCATACGCAGGGTAGGCAATGTTTTAGCAGCGAAAGCTTTTACTTCTGCATCTATATCATCAGAATTTGATGCTTTTTCAAACAGTTTTACGTCTTTTTCATGGTCTGTATCCATCATTTCCATGTATTCTTCATCGAATTCAGTACCAGATAACTTGGCAAGTTTATCGAGTTTGTCCTGATGTTTTTTACTTACCATTGAAGGCAGCGTGATATTTTTCTTAGCTGCCAGGGCTTTCAATTCATCATTGGCTTTTGAATGGTCTTTTACCATAGTTTCTGCAAAGCTTTTTACGTTAGCTGCAGAAGCTTTTTGGGCAGCCAGTTTACCAGCTTCTACTTCAAACATACCTCCATCTGCTGCTTTCATAGCGAAGTCAGCAGCATCCTCGAATGAATCATCATCTACAGAGGCATCGGCATTATCTGCTGTAGTACCAGCATTAGTAGTATTATCTTCTATGGCATCTTCTGTTGCTTCGTTAGATTCTTCTGCTGTTTCCATAGCATCTGAATTCGCATCATTGTTTGATTTCTGTCCAGAATCACAGGCAGCAAAAGCAAAGCTGAGCGCAATAGCAAAGAAACTATTTAACATTATCTTTTTCATGGTCTTAAATTTTAGGTTAGGTTAAGGTTCAGTTTTTAAGTATTTGAATCCGAAGATTGTATACGAGGGATAAATAAAAGGGTTATCTATTTTTTTGAGAGTTTCAATAGGAAAACGCACAAAGGCCTCTCATATACCATAGAAAAAAGCCTGAAATAAGCGTTCTGCTTAAGAACATTTTATTTCCGCTAAATAAAATTGCAGCAAAGCAAACCCATTCTGTTTAAAACCACAGCATGGGTTTGTTGGTATAGAATAAGCTAGATCAGAGATAAGCAGCAATGGCAATAAATTTTAAAGCTGTTTGAGCATAGGCAGGCTATTTTTGCTCATTTTTGGCAATGTAAGCCAGAATAGATTGGATCTGTTCGTTCGAATAGTCATAATTGGGCATTGGCACCTTATTGTATTTATTGAACAGCTCAACTGCATATTTATCACCGCTTGCAATAACTTTTTGCGAATTCTTAATCCAGGGAATCAGCCATTCCTGCGGCCTTCTTTCATTGATACCAGCCAGACCAGGTCCGATTAATGTTACCGTGTTTAAATTATGGCACACTTTGCAATTTTCTGTATACAATTTTTCACCCACTGCCAATGCCGGATCGGCTAGTTGTGAGGCTGAAGAATCTGCCGGTGCAGGAGTTACAGAAGGTGTTACAATAGTTTTTTCTTTAGTAGGTGTGCTTTCAATATTACTCTTAGGCTCAGAATTACAGGAAATCATTAATACTGGGAATGCAACGAATACCAATACATACGATGGCAGTTTTTTTATTTTCATATAATTATATTATAGTTGACTCCCAGTAAAATATTTCAAAAGCCCAAGTAAATATTAAAATGTGGTTGCGTTCCAAAAAATCAATGCCATCATACCTTCATAAGAAATTTTACGCTAAAGCAGTGGCCTGCGTTTCCTTCTTCAGGAAAATCTGCTTTCGGCCATAAGTCAGGCTACGCCACACCCATTCAAACGGACCAAAATGAAAATAACGCAGCCATATATTGCTAAAAATGACCTGAAAAATCCATATAATGGCCATCACTTCATAATATTGAAAGCGTTCTAATTTTCCGAATAGTGCAAAACCATAGCCATAAAACAGGGTACCGCAAATGATAGATTGCATCAGGTAATTAGTAAAAGCCATTTGCCCGACCGGAGCCATTATACTGAATAACCAGTTAAATACCCCAGACCGGTACATTACCAGTAAAAGTGACAAATGCCCCATTGTATGGAATAATCGCCGGATTTCGTAATAATTGAAGTACCAGGTATCCGTATATTTAATCCTATCAAATTTTATGTCTACTGCATACCTCAGGCTCATATAGTTAAGGATTAATCCGATTCCATAGCCAACAAGAGCCATGATCACATATAACCGGATTGATGATTCACCGGTAAGATATCCTGTTTTAAATAAGATCATGCCCAGAAACATTAACAGCAGAATATCCCATATGTTAATTAGGTAAAATCCGGTTGTTTCTAACTTGATATTTAACTCTTTGTATATGCTGAATATTTTGGAATAGCTCCCGGTTTGAATATCCTTATTCAATTTGGCACTTTCTTTTCTGATCGATTCAATAGAAGCTTTTTTAACAAATCCTTGCCACTCTTCGAGGTGTTTTTTCTGTTCATCAGTGAGCTTCGTTTTCTTTTTCTCTAGTTGCTCGGCTTCCCGTCCTTTGGCAAACATTTCCTTGCGGTCGAACAAAGGTTTATTTTCCCGGAAAATAGTGATGGCTAGTACCACTCCGAAAACTAGAAAAAGTTGTTTAACAGACAGGTTCCGGAACGGAAAAATCAACATCCCACATAAGGCATATGGATACAAGATATCTCCAGGCCAAAGCAATACGAATGCATTAAAAAGGCCAAACGCCAGCAGCCAGAGCAATCGCCTGTAGTAAATATCAGCCGGCATAAGGCCTTTGTTGTTGCGTTCCAGCCGGAAGATCAGTAATAAACATCCTGCCCCAAACAGAATAGAAAACAAGCCCCGCATCGTTCCTTCAAATAATCCATTTACGACCCACCAAGTATAGTAATTAGGTCCACTGAATTCGTTCATAATGGCCAGATTAAAGGATTGTAATTCAGATGCTGCAAAAAAAGGAATATTCATAAGTAATATTCCCAGCAGGGCAATTCCCCGGATTGAGTCCAGCAACAGCAAGCGGTCATTATTTTTAAGAGGAGCACCAGTTGAAAAAGCGATTTCCTGCTTGTTCTCAGCAGAATCTTCAATAGAAAAAGTAGCCATAAACAGAAGGGATATAGTTATTTAATAAAAAACTATTCTATCAAGCTGGCAAAAAAAGAGATGATCGACCTGGGAAATGGCAAAGTGGCGGATAAGGAAAGCTATCGATTAATATATTATGATACAAGCGATTAGCTATATAAATTTAATTCATCAGGGCTTTGTAACAAGTGTATCATTCAGCCTGTACAGTGGCTTGAAATGGCTATTATATTTGAATTTTAACCCCACACGTATAGTTTGTTTATACTTCCAGGCAATAGCTATTCATTATTGGTAAATTCTATTACTTTATTGAGAAAGGGTATCCTTTCGAAGGCTGTCTACCTGCTGCTCTATCCGTTCAGGTTGCTGTTTTTTTGCGCCGGGGAAAGTAGTTTTAGAAAAAATATCTATGGTAAAATAGATCATCACCGCAATAAACAGCGCACTTAAAATCAGAAATATTTTTTTAGACCTGGTCATTAGAGAAAGAGGCGATACAGTGTGCAAAGATACAGCCTGCTACATTATTTACATATCTGTTACAAAGATTCTAACAATTCATATAAATCATAGTTAAATAACGATGTAAGATTGTAAAGCAAATTTTTATAATAGTATTACTATCATTAATAGAAGTTTTATTATCTTTGCAAAGCCAAAAAAAAAATTTACATACCACACGCAAATGAGCGCAACCATAAAAATAGAGTTAAATGAAAAATTATATCTCCGTGACCCTGAGCAGACGGAACTAGGCAGAAATATTATATCCGAAAGTATAAGTATGATAGATGAGATAGGTTTTGAGCAATTTACATTTAAAAAACTGGCAGCTAAGCTCAATTCAACGGAAGCTTCTGTTTACAGGTATTTTGAGAACAAGCATAAGCTGCTCATCTATTTAATTTCCTGGTACTGGGTCTGGCTTGATTATAAGATCACGTTCTGCACCAATAACATCAGCGATCCTGAAGAGAAACTCCGGATCTTTATTAAAATTATTTCCAGGACAAATACCGGCTTAGACACATTTACCCATATTAATGAAGAAGCCCTATACCGGATCGTGATTGCAGAATCTTCGAAGGCGTATTTAACAAAAGATGTTGATCAGGATAACAAAGAAGGTTTCTTCAAAGAATATAAATCGGTGTGCAAGAAAGTGGGAAACATTATTTTACAAATCAATTCTTCTTATCCTTATCCGGTTGCTCTGGCAAGTACCTTATTTGAAGCAGGTAAAAAACAGATATTTTTTGCCCAGCACCTTACCTCTTTAACCGAAGCCAGCATCCGCAACGATGACTATTCGAGCATTACTGCTTTTTTAGAACACCTGGCTTTTTCGGCAATTTTTAATCCTAAATTTTATAGCAATGGCATCAAACACTAATAATACGCCTTTAGGCAAACTCTTCGCCTTGCTGAACTCTCTGCGAAGAGAGATATGGTATATTATGATATATGCTTCTATTGCAGGAATTATCAGCTTATCCTTACCACTGGGTATTCAAAGTATGATTGGCTTTGTTTCCAGCGGACAGGTATCTACTTCGGTGGTTGTGCTCATCGCTTTTATTCTGATCGGCATTATGGTAACCGGCGGACTAACCATAATGCAACTCTATCTGGTAGAACATATTCAGCAAAAACTATATGCCAGCACAGCTTTTGAGTTTGCACACAGGGTCCCAAAAATGCGTCTTGAATCACTGATGGGCACTAACCCTCCGGAACTGATGAACCGCTTTTTTGATATCATCAGCCTCCAGAAAGGAATTGCCAAGATGCTGATAGATTTTTCTGCCGCCTTACTACAGATTATTTTCGGATTAATTCTGCTTTCGTTTTATCATCCGTATTTTATTTTCTTCGGCATTTTCCTGGTAGCAATACTGATTCTGGTGATCCGGTTTACAGGTCCCCAGGGGTTAAAAAGCAGTTTAACTGAATCTAAATACAAATACCAGATGGCCAACTGGCTACAGCAAATGGCAAAATCCATCCGTTCATTTAAGATTATGGGTAATTCAAGCCTTGGTCTTAGCAAAACAGATTATTTTGTAAGCCAATACCTGCAGGCACGTAAAGAACATTTCAAGGTACTGGTTACACAATATCTCAGTTTTGTAGGATTTAAAACCTTTATTACCGGCGGATTACTGGTTCTGGGCTGTATCCTGGTAATTAACCAGGAGATAAATATCGGCCAGTTTGTAGCCTCCGAGATCATTATCATCTTAATGATGGCGGCTGTAGAAAAGCTGCTTGTTAAACTCGATGTGGTATACGATGTACTCACCAGCCTTGAAAAACTCGACCAGGTACGGCAGGTGCCCCTAGAAGAAGAAAGAAACATTACCCTGGATCATTTGCCAGCTGGTCAGCATGTTTCTATCGAGCTCAAAAACCTTTCTTACCGCTCTAAAGGCAGCCGGCACTACGACCTGCATAACCTAAATTTACAAATTTCTCCAGGCAATAAGATTAGCATTTCAGGTACAGATACGTCTGGTAAAATGGCACTGATACAGATTCTGCTTGGTTTATTACAGGAGTATGAAGGAGTGGTAGCCATCAATACGATTTCCATGCGCGATATAAACCGGGAAAGTTTACATGAATACACAGCCAACAACTCTGAAGAATCCCTGTTCGATGGCACCTTACTGGAAAACATTCAGATGAACCGCAGCAACATTTCCCTGCATGACGTGATATGGGCGCTCGATATGGCTGGGCTTACTGAATATGTGCAGGAATTACCAAACGGACTGGAAACCTATCTGTCCGGAGGAGGCGCCTGGTTGCCTGAAAGTATTGTACAACAATTGATTCTGGCCCGCATTATTGCTGAAAAACCACGGCTGCTCATTCTCGACAACCTGCTTGATAAAGCAGAAAGAAAATTAAGAAAACAAGTACTGGGTCGGTTAACTGGCAATGAATTCAATAGTACGATTATTTTCTTCTCCAACGACCCGGATATTCTATCCTTATGCGATCAGATATTTGTTATGAAGGATGGTGTACTTAGCAATCAGACAATACCCGAAGCGGACGAACTTACAACAATCAAAATTTGAAACAAACCAGTTCTCTGCAATAGAGGTTCCCGGCAATCAAAAGCAAGGTATATGCTTGGTATTTAAGCCCTATACCATCAACCATCAACGAATTAGTAATAAAATGGCCATAGATACAAAATATCATCAAATCAGCAGTTTTCAGGGTTTTGAAACCTTCCGGATGATCCAGGAACCCAGGCTGGCCCAGTCTTTATCTCTGTGGTGTGGCGGTATTTTACTGCTTATCATCCTGGGTACTTTTCTGCCCTGGACCCAGAACATCCGTTCCCATGGAAAACTGACCACCCTCAATCCTGCCGACAGGCCCCAAACGGTTCACAGTACCATAGCCGGCCGGATCGAAAAATGGCATGTGCAGGAAGGACAATCTGTGAAGAAAGGAGATACCATTATTACCCTATCAGAAGTAAAAGACAAGTTTTTTGACCCGGAATTTCTGGTAAGAATCGATGAGCAGATTGATGCAAAAGAAGGTACGCTCAAATCGACCAGGCAGAAAGCAGAAGCTTTGCAAAAACAAATTGCAGCCCTGCAATCGGGACTAAAATTTAGCCTTGATAAAGCCCGTAATAAAGTGAAACAAACGGCTTTAAAAGTACAAAGCGACAGCATAGATTTTGTGGCCGCCAAAACCGATTTTGATATCGCCAAGGTTCAACTGGAACGCCAGGAAAAACTCTATAAACAAGGCTTAAAATCCTTAACCGAGTATGAAACCCGCCGCCTGAAATTCCAGGAAGTTACTGCCAAACTGCTATCCAGCGAAAACAAGTATTATACTACTAAAAACGAACTGGTAAACTCGCGCATTGAACTCAACTCCCTCGAAGCCGAATATTTAGATAAAATCTCCAAAGCAGAATCAGATTTGAGTTCTACACTTGGCTATTTGTACGATACGGAAGGCGAAATTTCCAAGATGAATAATGAGTATGCCAACATGCAGATCAGGAGTTCGTTTTATGGCATTACAGCTCCGCAGGATGGCTATGTTGTAAAGGCACTGGTAAGTGGGATCGGGGAAACCGTGAAAGAAGGACAGGCGGTAGCCAGTGTAATGCCAGCTGATCCAGAACTTGCAGTGGAACTGTACGTAAAGCCGGTAGATATTCCCCTGCTCACGAAAGGAAGGAAAGTTCGCCTGCAATTCGACGGATGGCCTGCGTTGGTATTTTCCGGATGGCCCAATACCAGTTTTGGCACTTTCGGAGGCAAGGTAGCCGTGATTGATAATATCGACAGCCAAGGAAAATACCGCATTCTGGTGGTGCCCGATCCGGAAGAGGACCCCTGGCCAAAGCCTGTACGGGTAGGCTCCGGGGTGTATGGCTGGGCAATGCTGAATGATGTGCCCATCTGGTATGAAATCTGGAGGCAATTAAATGGTTTCCCGGCTGATTATATGGCTGATGTAGCCGTTGATGCTTCTACTTCGAAAGAGGGTTCTGCCTCAAAAACAGAAAATAATGACAGCTATTAAGCCTATGCGTTGTAAAGAATTATTATGGGTTGTATTCTTGGCAAGTATAGGACTGCCATCTGCCTTGTTGGCCGATACCACTGCCGTGTTCCGGATGGATGATTATTATGCACAGATCATTAAATACCATCCGGTAGCCAGGCAAGCTAACCTACTGGACGAAAAAGCCAGACAGGAATTACGAATAGCCAGAGGAATGCTTGACCCTACTGTAATTTCCAAATTCTACCGGAAAGAACTAGGCGGCACCAATTATTACACCTTGTGGGATAATACGTTAAAAATTCCAGTCTGGTATGGAACCGATATTAAGGCTGGTTTTGAGCGGAACAGTGGTGTAAACGTAAATGGCGAAAATCTCACCCCTTCGGAAGGCTTAACTTATGTGGGAATCAGTGTACCCATCGGACAAGGTTTAATTATTGATGAAAGGCGTTCTACCATCCGACAGGCACAACTGATGGTTAATCTGGCAGAAGCTGAAAAAATAAGCATGATCAACAAATTACTCCTGCAGGCCGGAAAAGATTATATAGACTGGATGTTTGCCTACCACCGCTGGCAACTGTTTTCGCAAGGCTATGACCTGGCAAAATTCCGCTTTGAAGCCGTAAAAGAACGGGTAGTACAGGGAGATTTATCCGGCATAGATTCGGTGGAAGCCAAAATTGAAATGCAGAACCGCCGGGTGATGATGCGACAGGCAGAAGTAGAATACCAAAATGCTTCATTGATCGTATCAAATCATTTGTGGACAGAAAATAATACACCTGTTGAGGTTACAACAGGCATGATCCCTGCGGAACCGAAAGCCGTAACCAGCAACATTCAAATGGATTCGCTGCAAACACTACTGCAACTGGCCCAAACCAATCATCCTGACCTGATCAAGCAGCGCATTAAACTCAACCAGCTCAACATAGAACGAAGGTTTATTGCTGATAAATTTAAACCCAAATTAAACCTAGAATACAATATTATCCAGAAAGGTTTTCCGCTGGCTGGCGAATCTTTTAACGGAACCTATCTATCAAATAATTATAAGTTTGGTGCCTCTTTCAGCTTTCCTATTTTTCTGCGGAACGAGCGGGGTAAACTGCAACTTACAACACTCAAGATCACTGAGTCTAACTTAGGCTTGCAGCAATCCGGACGGGAGATAGTGAATAATGTGCAGGCAGCCTATAACGACCTGGTGGCTCTGAATGAGCAGGTAAGCTTGCAGGAAGATATGACAGGCAATGCCCGGATCATGCGGGATGGCGAACAGCAGCTTTTTAATAATGGCGAAAGCTCTCTGTTTATGATCAATTCCAGGGAAATGAGCCTAATCAATAACCAAGTAAAACTCTACGAATTCAAAGCCAAATACGCCAAAGCCAGAATCACCCTGCAATGGGCAGCCGGTACTATGAATGTAGGCAATCAGTAACCGCCATACAACATATTATTTGAATAACAAATATAAAACAAGGAATAACGAATCTTGAGAAAGCAATATAACTTTACTTCAGTATTCCTTGTTCATCGTTCATCTGTTCTACATTCAAAATATATTAACTTCAGAACCTCCCTCCTCCTTTCAGCGTTGCATAACCGGATAATATAGTATGGCAAATAGTTACAGCCTTTCAGCCAAAAACATCCAACATTATAACCTTATTTATTGCAGCCTTGGAACACCCCTTTTATCCGCTTATCGAAAAATGGTTTGCTGTACACAACCGGAAGCCGTTTCATTTCCAGCTGGAAACCTGGCAAGTCTATCTTTCCGGCAAAAGTGGATTACTGAATGCACCTACCGGCAGCGGCAAAACCCTGGCACTCTGGATTCCCTGTTTACTTGAATACATGGCTACCCATCCGGATTACTGGATGCCCAGAAAAAATGGCTTGCAGATCATCTGGATTACACCTTTACGGGCACTGGCCAAAGATTTACAGAAAAATATGCAGGCCGTTTGCGATGAGTTGAATATTGCCTGGCAGGTAGGTTTACGCACCGCAGATACCACGTCCAATGAAAGGCAGAAGCAGAAACGCAATATGCCGGAATGCCTGATTACCACCCCCGAAAGCCTGCACCTGATGCTAAGTCAGAAAGAACATGCGAAAGTATTTGAAGGATTGCAAGCTATTATTATAGATGAATGGCACGAACTGCTGGGAAACAAACGGGGTATACAGGTAGAACTGGCTTTGTCCAGATTAAAAACGATTGCTCAACTTAATAATAAAGACCACACGCTGAAAATCTGGGGTGTATCTGCCACGATTGGCAATCTGGAACAGGCGATGGAAGTATTGCTGGGCAAACAAACAACACAGGGCATTATCATCCGGGCGGATATTCATAAATCACTGCGCATTGAATCTATTCTGCCTGATGATGTAAAAGAGTTTCCCTGGGTAGGACATCTGGGTTTGAAACTGATTCCCAAACTCATTCCGATCATTGAGCAAAGCCAGACTACTTTACTCTTTACCAATACCCGTGCCCAGACTGAAATCTGGTACCAGCATTTATTACTCGAAGCCCCTGAACTGGCCGGAGCCATTGCCATGCACCACGGCTCCCTGGACCGCGCTATCCGGGAATGGGTAGAAGATGCCATTGCAGAAGGACGGCTAAAAGTAGTGGTGTGCACTTCCAGCCTTGATCTAGGGGTGGATTTTAGTCCGGTAGAAACCATTATACAGGTAGGAAGCCCAAAAGGAATTGCCAGATTTTTACAACGGGCAGGCCGGAGCGGACACCAGCCGGGCGCACTCAGCAAAATCTACTTTGTGCCTTCTTATTCTTTAGAATTGATTGAAAGTGCCGCTTTACAGGATGCAGTAGCCAACCAACTCACCGAAGAACGTACTCCCCTGCTCAAACCCATGGATGTACTCGTGCAATACCTGGTTACGATAGCGGTAGGTGACGGATTTTATGAAGATCAGTTATATAATCAGATCCGAAACACCTATGCCTATTCAGGGTTAACAGAAGATGAATGGAACTGGGCACTTGATTTTATTACAACCGGTGGCAAAAGCCTGGGTGCCTATGATGAATTCTCGAAAGTAGATATACGGGAAGATGGCTTATTCTATGTACAATCTAAAAAAACCGCCGCCAGGCACCGGCTTTCAATCGGAACCATTGTGAGCGACCCGGTTTTGCGGCTTAAATACCTGAAAGGCTCCGATCTGGGTACGATTGAAGAATCTTTTGTTTCGAGACTGGAACCTGGAGATGTATTCTGGTTTGGCGGCAAAAATCTGGAATATGTCCGCATCCGGGAAATGACAGTTTGGGTACGGAAGGCAACTACAGGTAAAGGCGTAATTCCCAGGTGGGGTGGCAGCCGGTTGTCTCTTTCTTCAGATTTATCTCAACTGATCCGGCAGAAACTGGAAGAAGCACGGGACGGAAAGGCTACCCAGGTAGAATTCCGTTTACTGAAACCTTTATTGGCTGTACAACAACAGCGCTCCTTGATTCCTGCCAAACATGAATTGTTGATAGAAAAACTGGAAAGCCGGGAGGGATACCATGTATTTATGTATCCCTTTGAAGGCCGGCAGGTACATGAAGTACTATCTGCTTTAATTGCGTATCGCATCAGTAAAATAAAGCCTATTTCATTTTCTATTGCCATGAATGATTATGGATTTGAATTGCTTTCGGATGTTGATATTCCCATTGAAGAAGCGCTGGAACAGGATTTATTTTCCACAGCAAATCTGCTGGAAGACATTGAAAAAAGCATCAACGAAACAGAAATGGCTAAACGGCGTTTCCGGGATATTGCAGCCATCGCCGGACTCGTGTTTATGGGCTATCCTGGAAAGAATATTACCAGCAAACATTTGCAGGCCTCTTCTCAGTTATTATTCGATGTATTTCAGCAGTATGAACCAGAAAACCTTTTGGTAAAACAAGCTTTCCGGGAAGTATTAAATCTGCAACTCGAACAATCCAGGCTTAGCCAGACCCTGCACCGCATTCATTCCCAGCAAATCCGCATAACTTATCCCAGAAAAGCTACTCCTTTTGCTTTTCCCATTATGATCGACCGCCTGCGGCAACGCCTGAGTTCAGAGAAACTCGAAGACCGGATCGCTAAAATGCAGGTACAGGTGCAGAAATGGTAAATAATGTACCAAAATAGTAAAACCGGCCTGTAAGAAAAGTAGTAGATTTTCTTACAGAACCGGTTTCAGGAAACCAGCGCTGCTTATTAAACAGGACGGGTTTGGTATGCAAACTAACCCACAATAAATAAACCTGCAATAGCCAGAACTTCGTCTTTGCTAAGGGGTTCATCAAAACCTTCTGTGATAGCAGAGACCGGCGCAGAGGTAATTGTTTTTACATCGTTTACAGCTCCTTGTTTCACATTTTCTTCGCCATTATATACGGCTTGCGTAGCAGCAGGCATGTTTCCCCGGTCATTTCCGGTGATCCATCCTTTTTGCCCACGTAGCCTTCTTACTTCTGCTGCATGACGGGCTTCCACCGAATGAATCTGTAGCGCCGTGGTTAACACAGTATTATTGCTGATCAGATTACCGGCCTGTCCTTTATAGGCACGCACACCAGTATCTTCAAATGCCTGGGCTACAGCCATAAATGTCATAGGATTGGTGAGTACATCGGCAAATGCGCCGCCAGCTGTAAAATCAAAGGTAGGCTTGTTAACCGGTGTACCCCCTGCGCCTGTAATGGCTCCTTTCAGTAAGTTTACGTGCGCAGTTTCATGTTTGCCAATTTGCGTAAAAACGGCTTTTACATCGGCAGGAATCGCTGTTGGAGAAGCTAGTCCTGCTTTGTAGAACTCGTCTTCCAGATATTCCAGGGTCAAGGCAAAGTTAAGTACATCCAGAATGCTGGTTGATGACTGGCCATAGGCTTTTTTGAACATCGAGCCCAAGGCAAGCGGCAAAGAAGCAAGGGCTACTTTTACACCGAACTTGCCAGCGGAAGCGAATGCATTGCGCCGGGAATTGAGGCGGTCATATACATCGGCATCAAATTTTTCTATATTTTCTAATATTTTTAGAATATTCATAATGATTCTTCCAGGTTTAATTAAGGTGTAGGTAGGTTACTTGCGTTAATTTTAGTTTTGACAAACGGGCTTGCCAGCATCAGTACCTTATCAGGCAACATCTGCCCATCCAGTCCGTTGGTATCTACTACATCATCTCCGGAAAAATCAGCCGATTTTGGATTGATCAGGGAACGAATGGCTGCTGCATGACGGGCTTCTACCGATACAATTTTACCGGCAATCAGCAATAGATTTGGATCTGTCAGGAGTTGTCCGGCACCATTATACGCTGATACACCCAGGTCTTCAAAGGTTTTAGCGGTTGAAAGCACACTAGTACGGTTGGTAAAGTCAACTTTACTGAAATCAACTTCCAGATTTGCAATCGCCGCGGAGCCTAAGGCTGCTTTAAAAAAGTCACGGTGGGCTACTTCGTGGTCCCTGAGGTCAGTCAGAATTTGTTCTTCCTCAGCGGTAATCCCGCTATATTTAGTCTGGATGACTTGTGTATAAAATGCGGCCTCCAATTGTTCAAGCGCATAGGCATAATTTAATACACCAATATCTCCGCTTCCCAGATCCACACCCATATCTACGGGCATTCCCGATTCATCGTCTTTGCAACCTGATAATACCAAGGTGGCGGTTAAAGCAGAAGTTCCTGCATAGCTGAAGAACAGTCGGCGGCTGATTGGGCTTGGCTGGTTGGCCTCCTTTCTGTTCATGTTTTTCAAATTTTTTGTCATAGGTTTAGTTTTAAAAAAATAAAATAATTGATACATCTCATAATAGGCCATTGCCTGGCATTAAACCTGATCATGAATGTTTGTGCATACCTACGGCTACAATTGAAAACCAGATTGCAGGAGAGAAATAATATCAAGATAAAAATGATATTTTCATTAGAATTGATATTGTGAGTAGAAGCACTTCTCCTCCAGGGCCAGAGAGGCCTTAATCAATTACTAATTACGAATTACTAATGAGAGATGATATATCTACAATTCGTAATTGGTTATTAGTAATTACATATAGGGTGGCTCCTGCAAAAGCTGTAATCGGCAATACGCATTTATATTCTTTCCTATGATTACAGATGAGACTATATAAACAGTCGGGCTATTAGAACCAAGTTGACAGGTATATTCCGCAAAATCTATATTGTTTATTCTACAGCCAGTTTTAAGCTCTTGAAGATTTCGTGCTTGTAATTCCGGCCAATGGGAAGTTCTTTGCCGGCAATTGTGAGCTGATGTGGGGTATAGGATTCTATTTTGTCGGCAGCGATAATAAAGGAACGGTGAATGCGCAAAAACTTTTCTCCCGGCAACATTTCTTCCAGAGAAGTAATGGTTTGTTTGGCCACCAGTTGTTTACTTTTAGTTACAATCTTTACATAATCCTTCAGGCTTTCCACATACAAAATGTCATGGAGGAGCACTTTTACCATTTTGCGGTCGATGCGGAAATAGAGAAACGCTTCATGGGCAGGATGATATATCTCTTTCGGCTGAGCTGGCAGCGGTTCGTGATTTTCCAGTTTGTATACCTTGGCAATTGCCTTAATAAAACGTTCCAGAGATATGGGTTTGAGCAGGTAATCTACCGCATCCAGGTCAAAACCTTCCAGGGCATATTCCCGGTAGGCAGTAGTAAAAATCACTTTAGGCGGATTACGGAGGGTTTTCAGAAAATCTGTTCCCAGCAGTTTAGGCATTTTAATATCCAGAAACATCAGATCGACCGGCTGGGTTTGTAACACTTCAAAGGCAGCAATGGCATTCTGGCACTGAGCAACCAGCTCCAGCATAGGAACAGCCGTTATATGTGCCCGGAGCACCTGTAAGGCCGGAGGTTCATCATCTACCAGTAAACAGCGGATTTTCATAGCTAATAAGTTGGCAGTCAATAGTCGTTAGTTAAAAATCAGTATGGCTTGTTTTTATATTCTTGCTGACTCCTGGCAAATGACTGGTGACCAGTATTACAATTGATAGGCAGGCGTTGCTTTCGAAGCTGACTGTTCCAATGGTTCCAGTGTCAAGCTGAGCGTCACCATAAATATTTCTCCTTCCGCACTTATTTTTAATTCATACTGGCCGGGATAGATTAAATCTAAACGCTTTTTCACATTTTTCAAGCCTATTCTTTCCGAATGGTTGTTTTCAGGGTTATATGGCTTTTCATACTCAGGAGTACTATTAATAAGTTTAAAAGTCAGCATATCATTTTTTACCAGAATATCCAGGCTGATCCAGGCCTGGTCAAGTTGCTCGCTTACGCCGTGTTTAAAACTGTTTTCAATAAATGGAATCAGCAGTAAAGGCGCAATGAGTTTATCTGCTGCATTTCCTCGTACATTCACCGAAATATCCACTCTCTCCCCATATCTCATATTTTCAAGTTCGATATAGGTTTGAATAAGTTTTACTTCGTTAGTGAGCAATACCTTAGGTGCATTGCATTCATAGAGCATATAACTGAGCAAACCCGATAGTTTAACTACTACCTCTGGTGCCAGCCTCGAGTTAGTAAGTGTTAAGGCATATAAATGATTGAGTGTATTGAACAAAAAATGCGGATGAACCTGTGATTTGAGTAGCTGTAATTCTGCTGTTAACTTCTCGCGTTCTAGTTGCTGGTTGGCCTGTTGTTTCAGAAAAAAATGTTTCAGCAATACAATGGCTGCTGCAAAACCGCCGGTTTGTAAACCACCCCGGAGCCCTGCCATCAATCCGAAAAAGAAACTGCTCAAAGGTGGCGGTGTACCCTGGCTCACACGGTAAGGCGTAATTAACAGATAGGTGATCAGGTGAGAGATAATGGCTGCCAGAAGGGTAAATATAACCACTCCAGCCAGAAAACTTAGGTATCGGTTGCGGAGCAAGTAAGTGGGAATCAGAAAATAAATGATCGCATAGCTGTAAATAATATGAATAGGCATATATAACAGGGCTTCCACCGCTGAAATGCCAAAAGATACTCTATACAGCCGGATTTCTGTCAGGCTTACCGATATAGGTTTGCTGCTGTAAATAATTGTAAAAAACAGCCACCATACGCCCCAGAACAGCAAATGCCTGGCAATCCGGTAGCTGGGCTGATTAGAGAAAATGAATGGATTATCCAGAGTCTGCATAGGGATGCTTGCTTTCTTACACTAAAATACAGAAAAGACAACCCTGGTACTATAGTCGGCTCACTTTGTAGACGAAAAGCTTACTTTTACTGCCCAACGACATCTGTTCATTGCCACTTGGATAGACAAACAGAATAGCAAGCTGATTTTTCAAGAGAGTAACTACAAAAAATTCAGGAGCCTAATACCACATCAATACTGCTACCTCTCAGCACTGAACTTCCCGGACGCTGGGATTGAGAAATAACCCTTCCATGTCCCTTTACATTCACCCGCAAGCCTTTATTTTCCAGAATATATAAGGCATCTTTTAAAGTCATGCCGCTTACATCCGGCACCTGGTTGGGAAGGTATTGTTTGCTTTTCCAGCTGATAGAACGGTTGCTTACATTGGCGACTACCCATTCTTCGGTATCACGGGTGTGGTTAGAAATACCCATTTCATTGCACAAATACCGCAGGTCTTCGAAGTATCCGGCTTTTACCATCGGAAAAATACCTTTGTCATCCTCCCAGGCTTTACGGGGTAGTTGTTTGTGCATTTGAATATCCCGGGCATATACTTTATCAGCAATCTCTTTAAAAACGGGAGCAGCTACTTCTGCCCCATACTGCCGGTAACCCTTAGGCCCATCAATTACGACAATACAGCTATACTTGGGATTATCCGCTGGAAAATAGCCTGCAAATGAAGTATAATACTCTCTGGTGTATCGTCCTTCTTTCAATTTTTGGGAAGTACCTGTTTTACCTGCAATTTTATAATCGCTGTTGCGTATACTTTTTGCTGTACCGTGTTCTACTACGCCTTCCAGCATTTTCCTCACTTTCTTCAATGTCCGGTCAGAGCAGATTTTTTCATTGATCACCCTGGGCTGGTACATTTCTTCTACATTATCTGCAATCCGGGCCTCTTTTACAATCATAGGCTGGATCATTTTTCCATTATTGGCTACCGCATTGTAAAAAGCAAGTATGTGCAAAGGCGAGATTTTGGATTCATACCCAACGGCCATCCAGGGCAAGGTAATACCACTCCAGGTTTTGTCTTCCGGACGTTTGATATACGGTTCTGCTTCGCCCAGCATCTGGAAACCCATGGATTTGGTTAACCCAAATGATTGCAGATAATCAATAAACCGCTGTGGCTTGGTGCGGAAATGTTCGCGCATCATCATCACAAAGGCCACGTTAGACGAATGTTCAAAAGCTTCCTGAACAGTAATTTTTCCATACCCCCCGGGTTTAGCATCGTTCATTACAGCTCCACTATACCGGAAAGTACCATTGCCGGTATCTATACTATCCGTAGGTTCCAGGCTGGTTTCTTCCAGCAAGGCGATCATCGTGGGCAATTTAAAAGTAGAACCAGGATCGGTACGTCCCTGCTGACCAACGGCATAATTATAGGTTTCGGCATAGTTTCCATTTTTCTGCTGGCCTAAATTCACCATCGCTTTAATTTCTCCGGTCGCTACTTCCATCAATACCACACATCCATAATTGGCTTCATGGTCTTTTAATGCCCGGTGTAAAGCGGCTTCGGCTACGTCCTGTAGATTAATGTCAATCGTGGTTTGAATATCCCAACCCTGCTCTGGCGGAACTTCCGAATCATCATTTAAAGGTTTCCATCCACCTCCGGCCATACGCTGAAACAGGGCTTGTCCGTCTTTTCCGGCAAGCTGGCGGTTAAAGCTGGCTTCCAAACCTACGATTCCTCTGCTTTCCTGACTCACGTATCCGATGGTACGGGTACCTAAGGCCACAAATGGATTAAAACGCCTGTCTATTCGCTCAAAAATAACGCCTCCTTTGTACCTCCCTGCCCGTAGAATCGGCCAATCTTCCATCATCTTTTTGGTCTGGTAGTTAATCATGCGGGGATTTACCATCAGGTATTTCTTTTTACCATGCCGGGCATCATTGATCTTCCGCTTATATTCTTCCGGCGTTTTGTCTTTAAAATGTACCGACAACAGGTAGGCCAGTGAATCGATTCCACTTCTATATAGTTTATTATCCGGCACGCTGGGATCTATGGCCAGTTTGTAGAAAGGCACTGAAGTAGCCAGCAGGTTTCCATCATCGGAATAGATATTACCTCTGGTAGCTTTTACTTTGCGGAAATTAATGGTTTTTGCCTGCGCCTGCTTCCGCCAGTGATCGCCTTCTACCCATTGCAGGTGAAACATTTTAGCTCCTACTGCCATGGAAAAGAGGGCAACCAGCAAAAATGCAATGCGGACTCTAACCAGTATTGAATTCTTAATATTCACAGCGGAATTGATTTAGCATTCAGAAAATTAAGAAGATTTAAATATTCATAAATCAAAAATTAGAAGATTATAAAATTTGAACATTTAAAACTAACTGCTAATAGAAAATCTTACAATCTTACAATCTTACAATCTTACAATCTTACAATCTTACAATCTTACAATCTTACAATCTTACAATCTTACAATCTATAACTATTCTTGTTCTTTTTTCAACATAATTTTATAAGGTGGCACCGCACTTTCATACAATCCCATGGGTGCTACTTTACGGGCTACTTCCGACTGCTTGCCATCATACTCGTAACTGGCCCGGATGGTAATATATTCAGCCCGGAGATCATCTACCTCTACTTTCAGTTTATCGAGTTTACGCACTGTTTTTTCGGCATAATGAATATTGCCGATATAGAATATACCTAAGGCAGCCGTAAATAAAATGTAGGGAATATAGCGAACCGGCAGGCCATTTTCAAAAATAATCCCCAGCTTTACATAGTTTTCGATCAGCTTAAAAAAACTATTCCCTTTCTTCCGTGGACTTGCCGCCGGTTGTTTTGGTTTTGCAGCCTGTTTAAATGTATTGGTTGCCATTTATGTTCACTTAATTGTTGGTCATTAAAAAATACTGAATAATATAATTCAGAATTATAGGGTAAAGCTTATTTTTCCTTTATAACCTTCTGTCTGTCTAAATTCTATCCTTGGTGTATATTATTGACTATCTTCTAATCTCTCCGCTATTCTGAGTTTGGCGCTTCTGGCCCGGTTGTTTCCGGCAATTTCTTCTTCACTGGCTTCTATTGGTTTTTTATTTACTGCCCTAAAAGGAACCTGAAAATTGCCATACATATCTTTCTCTACTTCCCCACTGAACTTGCCTTTATTGATAAAGTTTTTCACCAGTCTGTCTTCCAGGGAATGATAGGAAAGTACAACCAGTCGGCCTCCCGGTTTTAATACAAGAGCCGTTTGTTCCAGCATTTCCTCCAGCACCCTGAGTTCTTCGTTCACTTCAATCCGCAAAGCCTGAAATACCTGCGCATAATATTTATTTTCACGTCCTCTGGGGGCAAATTTATTGAGAATGTTCTTCAGATCATTTACTGTTTGTACAGGTTTTGAAAAACGTTCTTTTACTATGGCTGCTGCCAGGGTACGGGCATTTTTTACTTCCCCGTACATACCCAGAATCTTATGCAGTTCTGCTTCCGGATAGGTATTTACAATCGTTTTCGCTGTCAGGCTGGCTTGCTGGTCCATACGCATATCGAGGTCTGCCTGGAAACGGGTTGAAAATCCCCGTTCTGCCGAATCGATCTGATGCGAAGATACCCCCAGGTCGGCCAGAATGCCATCTACCTGCCGGACGTTGTATAATTTTAGATAACGACGCAAATGCCGGAAATTAGCTTCAATCAGCGTAAATTCTTTTCGCCTGAGCTCTTTTGCATTTTCTTTGGCATCTGCATCCTGATCGAAAGCATATAATTTTCCTCCTTCCAGCTTGTCAAGTATCGCTCTGGAATGCCCCCCTCCGCCAAATGTAAGGTCAACATACACCCCTCCCGGCTGAATCTGCAAACCCTCTATACATTCGGAAAGTAATACAGGCTGATGATATGTTTGTGTAGACATGAATTAAAAAAGAAAGCCTATGTGGCTATTTGTGTTAAAAATACGTTTTTTATAAGATTTTGTGATAGTTTTTTATAAAACTGAAAGAAAAAAGCAAAAAAATAACCCTATTGCTGTGGCAAGCGAATAGGGTTATTTTTTTGCTGTTAGCTTTTGGTTATTAATTTTTAAAAAAACCTAAGAAAGTATATTTCTTTTATCTTTACTAAATCAATTAGATTGTTCCCACTAACAACTATCAACGAACTTAATACCTGGTAATAGCCGCCAGTTGCTGATGATCTCCAAGTTTTCCATTTTCCACAAAAACCACATTTCCTGCCTTGCTCATCACCAGTTCGATCAGATCGTCTACAGCATCTTCTGCAATACGGCCTGGGCCATTATAAGTATCCGGAACGTCCAAAGACAGAGAGTAGCCTTCATCGAGAATTAGTCCACGCACCTGGTAATTTTCTTCAATCAATAAAGTGCGTACCCGTCCTTCAAAGGCAGCTTTCCATACAGCATCAATGCCGCTTACATATAGATTACGCCCTACAGATTCCTGTAATTCAGAAAGCAGGTTTTCTTTTTCTTCCTGCATTTTATTTTGTACCACCGGCCATACCAGTTCAGAAATGGTTTGCGGAGGCGCATAATCATAATTGCCGTTTACAGTTCCGATTACCTTGTTCTCATTTTTTGAGAATTTAAGGAAATGGCTGATCTTTTTATCTACACCTACGAGTACCACCCGCAGGCTTTCCTGCGTCAGGTATTTACCCAAAGCCTGATCTATTTTTGTCAGATAGGGCCTTTGTTTTTCATCATAGCTAACTCCCTGAATAGACGACTGGTTGGAATTGGCATCTTCGTCGGCCTGGCCTTTGGGCGATGGAGCGTCAGGCTCTACAGAAGTATCTATAGCATCTTCAATTTCGTTGGTATCCAAGGCAGCGCCGGGAACTTCCTGTTCGGCCATGCTGGCTGGCATTTCCGGAACCTGAATGACAGATAAACTGGGGCCACTGCCACGGAGCGCCAGTACTTTTTTTTCACTGATCATCAATACCAGGTATTCGTTCAACTGGTTGCGTACCTGCACCAGGTCCCTGATCTGAAAATTATCTCCGATGAATACATTGCTTTCTACGGAAAACGGAAGCTTGATTACCTCTTCATGATCGGGCGACACAAATATGCCCATACTTTTATCACCATTGTCGAACTTGATATTTTCGGCTATGTTATCGAGTTTCTGACGGATGGTTTGCAGGGCCTGTTCATCTTCTATATTGCTGAGCCGCTGATAAGTTTCCTGCACCAGCACTTTCAGTTTGTGTTCGGGCGCTACAAAAGTAGGTGTACGCTCGTTTTCAAGGGGTAATAATATGGAAACCGACGGATAGGCCGACTGGTTACTCAAACTTTTTAATTTTTCCTGAATTTCCTGGTTTGTCATAGGGTTGAATACATTAAAATTGAGAATTGATTTAAACGCCGTTTCTAAACAGCAGCTATTCACTAAAGGCCATTTTCATCATGAGCTGAATAACAAAAATGACTAAAAAATATAATTACAGGTAGCCAGCTTTATTCAACACACTACCTGATGGATTTTTAATTACGGGAAGGATAGGGAATAGTTGCAGCAAATAAAAACAGGAGTGCTTGAACCTATAAGAACAGGCAATTTTAAATTACCGGCTACTAATACTGAAATAGAAACCAAATTGCATGTTAATAACAACAGCTTTTGCAGAAGCCACCTTATACAACCTTTGGGTCAGCACAGGCTATGCGTGGGTTGTATAGAAGTGGCGGATGTAAAAGCGGGGCCTCTCCGGCCCTGGAGGAGAAATACCTCTAAACAGAAGATTAGTTTTGCCACGCATTCTATTTTTATTTTGGTATGAATATGCGAACCCGTTCTCCTTTTATTATGGTGTTATACTTGAATAAAAGCCGCCACAACTACAAAATGCCTGTTTTGTTTCAAACTTTATTTTTAAACAATAGTCCAACCGGCTTGTTATGATGCTATTAACAAACCAATTAAAACTATATGAAAAAAGTAACCTTATTAGTTGCCATGGCTTTCGCCTTTTGTGTAAGCCTGACAAGTTCTTTTGGACAATCCAAAAACATTGTAGAAACAGCTTCGGCAAATCCTGATTTTAGTACGCTGGTATCAGCAATTAAAGCAGCAGGCCTGGCAGAAACACTGAGTGGCAATGGTCCTTTCACCGTGTTTGCACCTACCAATGAAGCATTCGCGGCTTTACCTGCCGGAACCCTTGAAAGTCTGTTAAAACCAGAAAATAAAGAGAAACTGGTATCTATTTTAACTTATCATGTGGTGAGCGGCAATGTAAAATCTACCGATCTGAAAGATGGCCAGAAAGCCAAAACTGTGAACGGAAAAGAAGCTAAAGTAAGCCTGAAAGGCGGCAAAGCGATGGTAGAAAATGCCAATGTTACCAAAGCCGATATTCCAACTTCCAATGGCGTAATCCACGTGATTGACAAAGTAATTCTGCCTTCAGGAATGTAGATCTAGTGGTGTTTATTGTTTATAGTGTGTATAAAAGCCTGGCTCTTCCGGGCTTTTATATTTTTATAGTAAGCTGCTTTAAGAATTTACTCTTTCAAAAAATCCCGGTACCAGTGGCCGGATGATTTAATGATGCGTTGCTGGGTAGCAAAATCCACATATACAATACCAAACCGGGGATGATAGCCCATGGCCCATTCAAAATTATCTGTAAACGTCCAGATGAAATAGCCTTCTACCTGTACGCCTTCCCCTTTTGCCCGGTATACCTGGGTAATATGATCTTGTAAGTATTGTTTTCTTTGTGGATCGTGTACTGCACCATCCTGCACGGTATCTGTAAAAGCAGCGCCATTTTCAGTGACATATATTTTTTTGATGTCCTCATACCTGGCATATTGTTTCAGCAAATGATAAATGGATTCAGGATATACTTCCCAGTTCATCAGCGTAGTGGGTACCTTACGTTTATTGGCTTTTACCAGGTCGGCATTGATAAAGGGCATCAGCCAGGTATGCGAAACCATCTCTCTGGTATATACCTGTACGCCAATAAAATCATAATTGAAAGGAAGCAAGTGATCATCTTCAGATTTATAATACTTATCGATTCTTTTCAAAAAAGGCAGATCAGCAACAGGATATCCCAAACCCAGGCTGGGTTCAATAAACAAGCGGTTAAGCAGCGCATCTATCCGTTGGGCAGCTTTTCTATCTCTTTCAGTATGCCGGTAAGGCTCTATATGGGAACCGGAAAAAGTGGTACCTACTTCTGCCTGTGGCCGCAAGCTTTTTACTACCCTGGCTCCTTCTGCCTGGCATAAGGCAGCATGATGAACCGCTGGAATAAAATTTTTCATCCACCGTTTGCCTGGGGCATGAATACCCAGAAAATACCCGGCTCCGGTAAACACCATGGGTTCATTAAGCACCATCCAATAGCGTACCCGGTCGCCAAAGTTTTTTACGCACACTTCCACAAAGTCTTTAAACCAGCCGATAATATCCCGGTTGGTCCAGCCGCCTTTCAATTCCAGGGCATGGGGCAAATCCCAGTGATACAACGTGACCCAGGGTTCTATTCCCAATTCCAGGCAATGATCGATCAGGTAATTATAATAATCGATGCCTTTCTGGTTTACCGGATACCTTCCGGTAGGCATAATTCTGGACCAGGCTAAAGAAAAGCGGAAATTGGGAATGTGCAGGCTCCGCATCAGTTGCAGGTCGTCGCGGTAGCCGTTGTAAAAATTGCAGGCAATATTGCCATGATGGTTGAGATAGATATTGCCCCGTTTGTTGCTGAACACATCCCAGATAGAAGGTCCTTTGTCTACCGTATGGGCACCCTCCACCTGGTAAGCGGCAACAGAAACGCCCCATTTAAAATTTTCACCAAAATCTGATCTACGTAAGGCAAATCCGGCCGCCTGCTGAGCCGGTTGAGAAAAGTGTATACCCATGCTTTATTTAGAAGGGATTAACTTGTAGGATTGTTCCCACATATAATCTATAGATGGAATGGCAGGGGTATAATGCGTATGGATAATCTGATCTATAATTTGTTCGGTCATGTCGGGATAATCTACAGGAATAATCTGGCCTTGTTCGAGCCAGTCGTATATAAGGGGAGCATATTTGAGGTGCAGCTTTTTAATCACCGGCACCCCCATTTGTTTAAGAGCAGCCGCATTGCATTGCTGTTCGTATTGATTTTTCATCGGAATTACCATCAGTTTCTTTTTCAGAAACAAAGCCTCAGCCGGTGTTTCAAAACCGGCACCACACAAAATACCTGTGCAGGAAGCCATGCTTTGAATAAACGCTTCATTGCTTAATGGTTGTATAGATACATTCCCGAGTTGAAATGCATTTTTATTGTGTTTGGAAAATACCTGCCATTTTACTTGTTTGAACTGGCTCAGGATATTGTACAGCCTTTCATCATCATAAGCTGGCAGATACACTGTATAATGTCCCTGGTCGCTTACTTCCAGCTGGCGGATCTGCCTGCGGATCACGGGGGTAAAAGTAGCTGAGTCGAAATGGTTGAAATGAAAGCCATATTGGACATTCACCGGTGCATAATTTTTGAGAATAAGTCTTCCCAGCTTATCATCTTTTTCAGGTTTGGGCGCATTTGGAGAAAGTACGGCACTCTGATGGCTTAAGCCGATACACAATTTTCGCTTTACTTTACAAGCCCAGGCGGAAACAGGTTCAAAATCGCTGATAATCAAACCATAGCCTTCCAGAGGCAAACGGGCGATTTCTTTATAAAACTTCCTGGTATCGGCCTGTAAAAAAGTTTTTTTAAAATCTACGCCTCCTTTTTTCCCGAATACAAAGCTCAGGCCATTAAAACGGTATTTGATAGGATAGTCCAAAGATACGTCTGCCTGTGTGCCACTGATGAGAACATCCAGTTCTCCTTTTTTTTCGAGAATAGGAATAATATCTCTTGCCCGGCTCAGATGCCCATTTCCGGTGCCTTGTATGGCATATAAAATTTTCATGTACTTGGTATGGTTACAAAAAAGCAAACCACTCAGAAATGAATCTGATCGTTATGGTTTGCTCAGCAATAAAGTTTTTAGCAGGTTGATGGACGCGAAATGTGTTTGTGTTCAATATGCGGTAAGTTGGTCAGAACAGGTGAAACGCACGTTTGATGTAGAATTTTAAAGGTGCATACAAAATAGCAAGCCGCAGGATAAATAGTCTTTCCTGCACAAACTGATAAGTTTTACGGAAGGTTTTCATAGCGGTATCATTATAATTTTACAACATCAGATGAGTCTTTCTGAATCATCCTTATAAAAATACGCTGGGTACATAAACTGGGTATTATCTGACTATTAAGTTTGTATGAAGTTTATTACTATGCTTAAATAATAAAACAACTGCTGAAAACTCTATTTCAGCATTACATTCTATGCTGACAGTCCAAAATAGCTGATCACCGCTTATGAGTAAGCTTGATAAAATACAGGGATAATCACTTATTGTTTGATAATTTTTTTTCTGACTGTTCCTTTGCTTGTATACATTTCTAAAATGTACATTCCTTGTTTGAGGTTTCCTATAGAGAAATTTATATTATTTACTCCGTTCGTTTTTATATAAGTAAGCACCTTTCCAGATGAATTTACGATCTGAGCATACAGTATTCTCATATCGTCCTGTATTTCAACTTTTAAATGCTCAAGAACAGGATTTGGATAAACTTTTACCAAATCAGTTAGATATTCATCTAAAGCAGAAAGTTTAACCAGGAATGGCTCAGACATAATTGCCTGACCGCAAGGCCCTGCAACAGATACCTGATACCTTCCTTCTTTACTTACTGATAACATCCACTCAGTAGCTCCCTCTATTGCTTCTCCATCCAGATACCACTGATTGCCTACAAGGCTGCTAGAACTAAGGTTATTATTAGTAGCTGTGATAACAGGCTTGATGGGCAGAATACAAAAACGCTGAATTACCTCTTCTGCAGGCCAATAGTTGACATTTCCTAACTGTGATGCTTTAATAATTACTTCACCGATTCCAGTCATTTTTAATGTATTATCTACCAGTGAAGCAGGACCAGAAACTATCATCAGATTTACTGGAAGTGTGGAGCTTGCATTGGCAATAATCTGAAAAGTAGAATCTGCCAGAATTTGATCGGCCAGGTGATCAAAATGAATTTTTTGAAAAGATTTATTTACCTGCAAGGTTTGATTTGCAGTTTCCGCCGGGTTATAATTATCATTTCCGGCCTGGTTAGCAGTAATTATAGTAGTGCCTACGCCTGCAATCGCAATATGATTAGCTGATATTGTAGCTACTGCTGCATTCGAACTGGTATAGGTAATAGGAAGGCCGGCAGAAGTAGTTAAGGGTAATGTAAAAGATGAATCGCCATACGTTTTTACAGGAATTGAATCCAGATGAATTATTTGATTTGCTTTTTTAACCAAAAAAGTTTTATGCAATTCGGCGGCCTTGTAATAATTGTCTCCCGCCTGTGTGATCAGAAGCGTAACTTCTCCGGCTCCGGTTAAAGTTAGTACATTACCCTCTAGTGTAGCAGGTCCTGAAACCATTGAAAATGTTAAGGCAAGTCCGGAACTTGAATTACCTGTTAAGGTGAAAGGCGCATCACCATACGTTCTATCTGCCAAGGCATTGATACTAATTTGTTGTTCTGCTTTTGTTATCAGGCCGCTAAGCGTAACCTGATAGAGCTTGTTATCCGGGTCATTGGTTGAAAACGAAAGATTACCTGTATAGCTACCTACTTTATCAGCTAATAATTTTAAAGTGAAAGAAGCAGTAGTTCCGGCTTCAATACTTTCCGGAAATGTACTATCAAGCGTGAATCCCTGAGGTAAAATTAGATTAGCTACTTTCAATATGCCTTTCCCAGCTGTATTATCAATCGTGAAAGCAGTATCAATGGCATGCAGGTAATGGGTTTCTCCGATATTAAAACTTGTATTATTTTCAACAGGAGTAATGCCGTTTCTCAGGCTGATCTGAGGCGCCAAACTAAATTTTTGTACACGATGATTATATGCATCAGCCACGTAAATACTACCCTGAGCATCTATTGTTAAGCCCATTGGCGCAAATAATTGTCCATTGCTGAAACCATGGGTGCCAGTTTTTGAAATAAAGTCTCCATTGGAATTAAATTGCTGAATGTGGTGATTACCAGCATCTGCCACATAGATATGATCTTCACTATCGATGGTTATACCTATTGGATAAGTCATCTGCCCATCAATTGAGCCTTTGGTACCAAACTTAGAGAGAAAAACACCATCATTACTAAACTTTTGAATCCGGTGATTCTCCTGGTCTGCTACGTAGATTGAGCCTTGTGAATCTATAGCTATATGAGCAGGGTAGGCAAACTGTCCATTTGCAGAGCCACTCGAACCGAACTTTGACAGAAAATCGCCATTACTGGAAAACTTTTGAATCCGGTGGTTATATTGATCCGCCACATATATATTTCCTTCTTTATCTAATACAAGTCCATGAGGATTTTTAAACTGCCCATCTGCAGAGCCATCACTGCCCCACTTAGCAAGAAATTCTCCCTGGGCATTAAATTTTTGAATCCTATCGTTTTCTTCGGATACATAAATATTGCCTTGCTTATCGACAACCACACTATTAGGATAGGTAAACTCGCCATTATCAATGCCCTCCGATCCAAAAGCAAAAACAAAATTTCCTGCTGCATCAAACTTTTGGATGCGATGGTTACCCCGGTCGGCCACATAGATATTGTTATGCTCATCTAGTGCTACATCTAAAGGGGTAAAAAATTGTCCCGAACCTTTCTTAGGTTCGCCTACTACTGAAACAAATGCTCCTGCTGAATTAAATTGTTGAACCCTATGGTTCCATCGATCGGCTACGTAGATATTACCCTTTGCATCCAGGGCTATTCCAGTCGGTCTATCCAACTGGCCCTCTTCTTTTCCCTTGGTACCAAAACTAGCAAGAAAATCACCTGTGCTAGAAAATTTCAGAATCTTATTGTATGAATCAGTAATATACGTGTTGCCTTCTGCATCTATCTCTATATCCTTAGAAGATTGGAACTGCCCAATGCCTGTACCCTGTGACCCAAACCTCATAATAAACTGGCCATCCGAATTAAATTTCCGGATGCAGTTTCTATCTGCTACATACAGGTTGCCCTGCTGATCGAAAGCTAATGCTCTAGGGCTTATAAATTGATAATCTCCACTGCCATAGGAACCTACAGATGTCAGCCATTGCCCATCCGGATTAAATTTTTGAATTCTGTTATTCCAGAAATCAGTTACATACACATTACCCTGTACATCTACCTCTATGTCCTCAGGATAATAAAATTCTCCATTGCCTATCCCATGAACACCAAACTTTAAAAGGAATTCTCCCTCTGGATTAAACTTTTGAACTCTGTTATTATAGTAATCAGTTACATAAATATTTCCTTGTTTATCCAAGGCTACACCGGTTGGTTCGTAAAATTGTCCATCGCCAGTACCGAAAAAACCAAACTTCAATAGAAGTTGGCCACTACCCGATACCTTATACACACAGTTGATATGCTGATCTGTTACATACATATTACCCTGCTGGTCAAGCGCTAGACCACCAGGGCCGGTAAACTGAGCTATTCCCTGTGCCCCTATCTGCCATTCATATACATATTGAGCCTGTGAGGTATTGAAAAGAAAGAAGAATTGAAACAGACAAAAAAGTAATATTTTAATATTCATAAAGCCTATTTTGCATCAGGGTGAAGAAAGGTAGAAATCCTATAAAATGCATATCATAGTAATTCTACCTTTGCAAAGCGCAAACCTATCAAAAAGGCAAGCCTTTGAGTAAGCAGATGATATTATTAGTCCACAGAAGATGTAATTAAAAATAGGAGGATAGTAAAATCCTATAGAAAATATTAATTCTTTGAAAGAATAAGAATAGTGGACCAGTCTCTGATTCAGTGGAAACAATGAATTGATAAGAAGAAATAAATTTTCCTTCCGTTCATATAAAATTCATTGGATGGCTTTCTAAAAACGCCCATTTTGCCCGCATATTTATTCATTAGTAGTCTATTACATGTTTACCCGGTTTTTAAAAAGGGCTATACCCTTTGGTTTAACAGCTTTTGCTTGTTGCTTTTCTATTTCCTGTAGTGTTCCCAGATACTCAGCTGAAACTATCCCTTTACAGGTGCAGGCAACAGAACCCTTCCTGGCCAGAGGAAAAGCGCTTGTTACGATGATGTGTGCCGATTGTCATACCAATCCTGTTACAGGACAGTTAAGCGGAAAACAACTGGCAGATGTGCCTAAAATTATGGGAACCTTATATTCTAAAAACATCACCCAGCACCCACACAACGGAACTGGCACCTATACTGATGGACAACTGGCCTATTTGCTGCGAACAGGCATTAATCACCGGGGATATTTGTCGCCCATTATGGCAAAACCCGGTATCTCCGACCAGGATCTGCAAGCTATTATTGCGTATCTCAAACATTCGCCTGATAAAATGGTGCAGGCTGCCGATGTAGAAAGTCCGGAATCCAGATACAGTGCGCCTGCAAAAATGGCTTTCCGTTTTAAAATCAGGCCATCGCCTTATCCAACGCAAGCTATTGCCACCCCAAGCCTGACTGATAAAGTAGCGTATGGGAAATATATGGTTCGTATTCTGGGATGTTATGAATGTCATTCCAAAAGTATGGTGAGCATTAATAAGGAGGAACCGGAACAATCGAAAGGATATATGTCAGGCGGTGCCAAACTAAAAAGTTTGGATGGAAAAACAGTACATGTACCTAACCTGACGATGGACAAGGAAACCGGCATTAGCAGCTGGACAGAAGGGGAATTTATAAAAGCCATCCGGGAAAGTACAGCACCTGGCAACCGGATTATTACCTTTCCCATGCCTAATTACAATGCACTGAGTATAGAAGAAGCAGGCGCCATATATGCCTATATTCAAACCCTTCCAGCGGTGCGAAATAAAGTAAAACGGAATACAATGCCTGTTACTAAAGTTAACACAACTGATATATTGGCCACAGGAAAGCAAGTATATGCCAGATATGGTTGCCAGGCTTGTCATGGAGAAGATGGCATAGGCGTAGCAGACCTGCGTAAAGCTCATGCTGATTTTCCGGACGATGCCAGTTTGGAAGCTTTTATTAAAAATCCCGGTAGTGTACATCCCGGAACCCGGATGCCTGCTTTCGGCAACATCATTCTCCAGGAAGAATTTAAGCCCTTGCTTGCTTATGTACGCTGGCTGGGAGCAAGGCAGAAATAAGTTATTTCTATTTGTATATTAGCTTTTATGAGGCTAGTTGAATTATGAAAAAGAATTTCACATTCGATACAGAAACCTACAATTATTGGCCCATCTATGAAGCTATTAAAAAATATTATCCATTAGGCATTTTCCAAAATGATGAAGATTCTGCATCGTATCAAAGTTATCCTGGCTTACGGGAGTTAGAAAAAATCTTGTTAGAAAATATACATAATGAAGAAAGTTATCGAAAGGATTGGATAACTTTTTTAGACTTTTTAAAGGATGAGTTCAAAAAAGAAGTCATAGGAACAACCTATGGAAATTCTCCTTGTTTCAGTGCATATATTAAGTTAAAGGAAAAGTTATTCGATAATATAACCGTTTATAAAGAATTGCATTTTGCCATTAGCCTACTATGTCCTTTTTACAGTATATATGGTCTTGATTATACTACGCTTACACTTGAAAAAGAAACCTATAAAGGACAAGAAGCATATTCTAATTTGGATGATGAAGATAAATTACAATATTTTGAAGCAATCAATTCTATGACAGTTTCTCCTTATTCAGAATACAAAGAATATTTTATAAAGCTTGAGAGAAAAATCAAAGAAAGGTTCACTAATTATAGGCTAGTTCCTCATAGTATTAACTGCATGTATTTAAGTGGTTTGACTTTGTTCAAGTCATTCAGTTACAGTAAAAAAAGTTGTACTATTCATAGTGGGTTATTTCACGACCATTTTGAGGTAAATACAAAAGTACATTTAATACGAGGAGATGAAGAGTACGGAAGCAAGCAATGGGAAATATAAATAATTTCATAGCTAATAAGCTAATAATAAGTATCTCAACAAATAAGTCGATCCAACATAGGGCTAATTAAGACGACAGTTTTAGTGCTCATATGACAACAAATATTTATCATAATACATCTAGCAAACCAGACACTAATGAAGATAGAAGTGGAAATAGATGATGCGCTGGTACAAGCCTTGGGCGAAGAAGCCATCAAAAACTACCTTGCTCAGAAGGCCAGACAACTGGCCACATCTTTACAGACGGATGTCAGCGGAACATCACAAACCACAGAGGAAGCAGATCAGGAATCTATTCAGAAAGCCTGGACGCAGTTCAATAAAAGAGGGCCTTCCTGTTAGCAATCAGCATTACTATACAATTATAGGTGAGCCTATTGGCCAGCTTAATCCTAAGCAGATGAATGTACATCCCTGACTCTGCTGCATCACCCTCCTTTCACCTACCCTGGCCTGCTTTTGGTAAAGCATCTCCTCGCCAGGAAATAAAATTACGCTGCAAAATATTCTCTGGTTAACCTTCTTACAGTTTCCAGAGTTAAAGAATAAAATTTATTCATTAACCCTTTGAACCATCTTTGTTTATGAATTCTCCTCATACATCTACCACCCAGAACATATGCCGCATAGGTTTAGGACTATTTATGTTGCTGGCAGGTATAGGTCATCTTACTTTTAAGCGGAAGGAATTTCAGGCACAGGTACCTGATTGGGTGCCCTTGAATGAGGATCTGGTGGTGATCGTATCTGGTGTGGCAGAAGTGGCTTTAGGAGGGGCCATGGTGTTTCTTCCAAAGCACAAAGTTAAAACCGGTATCGCTTTGGCGGCATTTTATGTAGCTGTATTTCCTGGTAATATATCACAATACCTGAATGGGATTGATGCATTTGGCCTGGATACCGACCAGAAAAGATTTGCCCGCCTGTTCTTCCAGCCCGTGCTGATTGTCTGGGCGCTTTGGAGTACCGGCGTTTTCCAATGGATGCATCAGAACAGAAAAAAGTCCAGGAGTTTGTTATCATAAGTAGCAATACGATTGAGAGGATAGCAGGAAAATATACCTTCCAGGTTCACTTCCCTGTGTTTAGTACCATTATTTGTTTTCTCTTGACCTTGACCGGGGTATGATATACACTGTCAGAAAAATAATACAAACCTGTCTTTGTTTAGTGAATTTTCCTATATTGATGCCTCATTATTCTGATCCATACCAGCTACTTTGAATAAAGAAGATAAAACCTTACTACCTGAGATGTATGTATTCATCCTTTAAAACCGGCCTGGCTATAACAGCATTTTTTATGGCTACTGCCTGTGATTCCGGGCAGAAATCCGACTCACAAACAGATACTACGGCTGTTGCTTCTGATACTTCCACTACACCTACCACTCCTGTAGGCACTACAGCTACCGGCGACGTTCCCGCAGGTGCTACCAATACAGCGGCCCTTAATACACTCACTGATCAGGAAAAAGCAGATGGCTGGAAATTGCTGTTCGACGGACAATCCACAGCCGGATGGAGAGGGTATACTAAAAAAACGTTTCCTGAAAAAGGCTGGGAAGTAAAAGATGGGGCACTTTCCGTTTTGGCATCTAAAACCGAAGGAGAAGGCGGCGGGGATATTATTACTGAAAACCAGTATGAGAACTTCGACCTCAAATTTGAATTCGACTATACACCGGAAGCCAATAGCGGCGTACTATACCGGGTGAAAGAAGTACCCAATACACCCAGCTGGCACTCTGCCCCGGAATACCAGGTAATTGATAATGCAGGCTGGGCCAGAAAAAACGATCCCAATTTTAATATGGACAAACACCGCACCGGAGATAATTATGATTTTCATGCGGCTCCGGCTGATTATTCCAAGCCTGCCGGTGAATGGAATGAAGGACGCATTGTGGTGAACAACGGAAAAGTTGAACACTGGCTGAATGGCAAACAAACGGTATCCTATGACTTCAATTCCCAGGAATGGAAAGACCAGGTAAAAAAAACCAAGTTTGCTCCCTACAAAGACTATGGTGCCAACAAAAAAGGCCATATCGGCATACAGGACCACGGGGCAACCGTTTACTACCGTAATATCAAAATCAAAGAATTATAATCTTTACCATTTATCACTTATAAACTGTTTACAATGAAAAGTATATCCCAAGTAAAAATTAAATACCTCTGCCTGTTAATTGTTACCATTGCCCTTAGTGTTGCCTGGATACATCCTTCCTTTACAATAAAGAAAGTATCGCTGTTTAATGGAAAAGACCTGAGCGGATGGAAAATATATGGTACTGAAAAGTGGTATGTTGATAAAGGTGATCTTGTTTGCGAAAGCGGACCAGATAAGCAATATGGATACCTGGCTACAGATAAACCTTACAAAGATTTTGAGCTAACCCTGGAGTTTAAACAGGAATCGAATGGAAACAGTGGGGTGTTTTTCCGCTCCAGCATCGAAGGCACCAAAATAAGCGGCTGGCAGGTAGAAGTTGCTCCCCCAAACCATGATACTGGTGGAATTTACGAATCGTATGGCAGGGAATGGCTGGTACAGATTCCGGAAGAAAAAGAAAAATTCCTGAAAATGGGTGAATGGAATGAATTAAAGATCAGAGCAAAAGGCGATCAGGTAACAACCTGGCTCAATGGCAACCAGATGGTTGATCTGAAAGACGCAAAAATCGGCGCTGCTAATGGTTCTATTGCCCTGCAGATTCATGATGGCGGCGGTATTAAAGTACGCTGGCGCAAACTGATGATAGAAGAACTATAATATCTCTCTTGTATCCCTCTCCAAAATGGAGAGGGATTTTTTTCTCCATCTGTTTTTGAAATAGATATTAAGAGCAGAAGCTTAAATCCTTTATATGAGTTTTCTGGGAATTGAAATCGGAGGCACCAAACTCCAGATGGTAGCCGGAAATGAACCTGGTACCATTCTTCAAAAAATCTGCTTACCTATAGACAAAACACAAGGTGCTGCTGGCATTCAACAGCAAATTGAAGTTACCTTACCTGAGTTGGTTTCCTCTGCAAAACCATCGGCAATTGGAGTTGGTTTTGGCGGTCCGGTAGACTGGCAGGCTGGTAAAATTTGTGTTTCTCATCAGATTTCTGGCTGGTCTGGATTTGATATGCGCAGCTGGCTGGAAAATATGAGCCAGGTTCCGGTTGTGGTGGAAAATGATGCCAATGTAGCTGCACTGGGTGAAGCGGTATATGGGGCAGGCATCGAATTTCCTATTGTTTTTTACGTCACAATAGGTAGTGGCATAGGCGGAGGACTAATTGTAAACAAACAAATTTATCATGGTGCATTACCGGGAGAAGCAGAAATAGGCCATATCCGGCTAGACCGGAAAGGAACGACGATTGAGTCGGCTTGTTCCGGCTGGGCGGTGGATAGAAAAATACGGCAGGCCGTACAGCAACATCCCAATAGTTTACTTCATACTTTAACTGCACAAGTGAGCTCCGGCGAAGCCAGATTTTTAGCCTCTGCCCTGGCACAACAGGATGCACTGGCTATTCAGATTTTACAGGAAGTAGCCACCGATCTTGCTTTTGGTTTGTCGCATGTAGTACATTTATTCCACTCGAATGTGATTGTGCTAGGAGGTGGATTATCTTTGCTGGGCGAATCTTTACAGCAAGCTGTATCAGCAGCCTTGCCAGGTTTTTTAATGGAAGCCTTTCTTCCAGGGCCTCAAATCAGGCTGGCAGGTTTGGGAGAAGATGCCGTGCCGATAGGTGCGCTGGAATTAGCTAAGAGGTATTTTCTGAATTCTAGCGCATAACTAACAACCTATTAAATAGATTTGATCCTTTGTTAAGTTTATTCAAATGGAAGAACTAAAAGAATATATAAAAAAGAAGTGGTTTTCAGCTTACAAGCATTTGTCCCAAACTGAATTAAAAGATATTTACGTCTTCTCGTTTTTTGTCTATGATGACGAAGATGATCCAAGAAGACCTACATTAACCATTGGATATAATACTACAACAAATTTCAACGAGCAAATAATTAATGCATCAAATGAGCAGGAAGCAAAATGGAATTATGCATTTTGGTTACAAAATGAGATTGAATTAATTGGCACAGAAGATGACAAAATAGGAAGAAGATTAATTAAAAAATGGATTGTTGAAAACAAGTTATATTATTCTGATAAAGAAGAAGATGAGGATTTTGATGTTTGTATGGAAAAGGGAGAGAAGATAACTAAACAATTTATCGACATCCTCATCAGAATAGTAAAAGAAACTCATCATTCTCAATTAACAGATTTACCCATACTGATTCACGAACTTGAATACTATGACGTAATCAGAGATCAGAATATTCAAGCAAATGGCACTGAACGAGTGAAAGAGTTCACTGAATGGATAAATGAAATGTACAAGAGATGATTCTATTTTTAGTATTACTTCATACAATTAATATTGGATAATTTATAGTATTAGCAACGACCATTTAACAACCTAAGCCCTTTATCGATATCAACTAAACTTTGAAGCATTATTTATTACTTTAATCTTTGTACTTAAATTAACCTGCTTGATTAAATATACATATGAACGAATACCTAGCCACCTATATACAAGCCCAGAAAGATGCCCTGGATTCTATTCCTGTACAGGAAGTTACCAAACTCATTGAAACATTCAGGAAAGCCTTGCAGGATGACCGGCAGATTTTTGTATTCGGCAATGGAGGAAGCGCAGCTAATGCTTCCCATTTTATGACCGACTTGGGCAAAGGTTCTTCTGACAAAACCAACAAGCGTTTCCGCTGCCTTTCTTTAAACGACAATATGAGCTGGATTACGGCACTGGGAAACGATTATGCCTATGAGGATGTATTTGTGCGGCAATTGATGAACTATGCCAAACCAGGCGATCTGGCCATGGTGATGAGTGTAAGCGGCAATTCGCCCAATTTAGTAAAAGCCATCGAATGGGCAAAAGCAAACGGAGTGTATACAGTAGCCCTGGTTGGAGCCAAAAAAGGCCAGCTTGCCCAATTAGCTAATCATACAATTGTAATCGATTCTACCCACTATGGCCGGGTGGAAGATGCCCATATGGGAATTTGCCACATGATTTGTTATGCCTTTATGGAAATCCCCGGCCTGCAAGCCTGATCATGCTTAGGTAGCTTATACAAAGCTCAATTTTATTCTACAGGGTATCCCTCCTATTTCTTCCCCGATGTAGTTGTTGGATGGTGAGCTATGCACAAATAATCAATGACTTTCGACCCATAAATTACTTCCATAGACTTCCCTCTTATTTTTGCAACAAATATTCTAAAATAGAGTATATGCCTACACTTTGAGAGGAAATCACTTTATGATAGAAGCTGACGAACAAACCAAAATTGCTCACGAATTTTACCGGAATGCCTTGCAACTGCTGGCTGACAATAACTTTTCGTTTCTGGTAGGAGGAGGATTCGCTTTGCGCCGCTATACAGGCATTTTCCGGGATACCAAAGACCTGGATTTGTTCTGTAAGGCTGGCGAATATCCCCGCATGCTGAAACTATTTGCTGAACATGGCTTTGTAACCGAAATTACTGATATACGCTGGCTGGCTAAGGTTTATAAAGATGCCAAATACATTGATCTCATTTTCAACACTGTAAACAACATTTGTACAGTAGACGACAGCTGGTTTGACCACGCAGTGGAAGGAGAAGTATATGGAATTCCTATCCGGTTTATTCCCGCAGAAGAACTATTGTGGTGTAAAATATATGTACAGAACCGGGAGCGCTACGATGGTGCCGACGTTAATCACATTATACTCAGATATGGCCATCAGTTAGACTGGAAAAGAATCTGGTCGAGGCTGGAGCAGCACTGGCATTTATTGCTGGCACAGGTACTGAGTTTTCAGTTTGTGTATCCATCCGAACGGGATATTATTCCCAGATGGCTTTTTGATACTTTAATGGAGAAAGCCAGAGAACAATATGAATTGCCTTTACCCATTGAAAAAGTGTGCTTAGGTCCTATTATCGATCAGACACAGTACGAAACTGACATCAGGGAATGGGAATATAAAGTAATCACCATGCGTACCGTCTGATTCTGGCAGCTTTGTGATAAAACATAGCGGTATTTGCAGCCAAAACAGCAAAATTCCGTTACAGGTAAAAACGAGTAGATGCCGCACAAACAATTATTGTAAGTGCCATACATCCGCATTGACAGACCTATTTTTTATATGCACTATGGAAAAACAGCTCACCATTTCAAGAATTGCAGCCGTTGGCGACATACATGTCCGGGAAAATGACCAGGGAAAATGGCACTCTTATTTTAAAACTGTTTCTGAAAAGGCAGATGTATTGCTGCTCTGCGGCGACCTGACGGATACCGGACACATGAATGAGGCGGAAGTACTGGCAGAAGAATTAAAATCCTGTTCCATTCCGGTGGTGGGTGTACTGGGTAACCATGATTACGAGCGGGATCATCAGAAAGCTATTAAAAAGTTGCTTGAGAAACAAGGTGTACATATGCTGGATGGGGAGTTTGTAGTAATTGGCGGTATTGGCTTTGCTGGTGTAAAAGGATTTGGCGGAGGGTTTGATAAACATATGCTATCCATGTTTGGGGAAAATGCGATGAAAGCTTTTGTACAGGAAGCCGTAGATGATGCCCTCCGCTTAGATAGAGCCCTTGCACACCTGGATACAGAATATGCCGATATGAAAAAGATTGTGCTTACCCATTATGCTCCTATTAAAGCAACCGTAATAGGCGAGCCTGAAGAAATATTTCCCTTTTTAGGTTCATCCAGGCTGGCAGAGCCCATTAACCGGCGACAGGTTCTGGCCGCCTTTCATGGACATGCCCATGTGGGAACACTTGAAGGTGTAACCTCTGCTGGTGTAAAAGTTTTTAATGTAGCCAAACCTATCTTAACAAAGGCAGGGTATGAAAACCCATTTTATTTGTTTGATGTGAAAAAAGAAACGGTTAAAAGTGTTGGGGCTAGTGTAGCAGGCGCAGGTGCTTAATTAGTTGTTGGTTGTTCGTTATTAGTTGTTAGTATTTTGCTGCCAACCGATATTTTGTAAGGCGATATAATGTTTTATAAACCTTGCTAATAACTATCAACAAATATCCAACTACGAGTACCTATTATCCCATCAGCAAAGATTCAGCGCCATCAATCCAGATAGGAGTGCCGGTTATATGACTGGAACGGTCGGAAGCAAGAAACAAAGCCAGTTGAGCCACCTGTTCACTTTTGCCAGGTTTGCCATCTGTTAAGGGAATTTTTCCTTCCGGAAACTCTACCGGTTCTTTTTCTGAAGCCAGATCCCGTTTGTTGGTATTATCATCAATAGAAGTTTCAATGGCTCCCGGACAGATCACATTTACCCGGATACGGTGTTTAGCCAGTTCAAGGGCTGCCATCTGTGTAAAAGCTACTTGTGCCGCTTTTGTACAGGAATAAGCCGTAGCTCCGGTATTGCTAAAAATTCTGGTTCCATTCACAGAAGATGTAATGATGATAGACCCACCTTGCTTTTTGAGGTGTGGAATAGCATATTTTACCGTCAGGAAAGTGCCTCGTAGGTTGATGTTTATGGTTTTATCCCATTCTTCGGGAGCTAATTCTTCAATAGGCGCCCACACGCCATTTATTCCGGCATTGGCAAACACGATATCCAGTCTTCCCAGTTTTTGTACAGCTTCACCAATGGCATTTTCCATATCAGCGGCCTGAGATATATCGCCCAGAAGCAGTATGGCTTCTCCTCCATTTTCCTTTACCTGATCTACCGTTTCTCTGAGTTCATCTTCGGTATGGCCAAGGGCAGCAATTGAAGCACCTTGCCGGGCAAACAGCAAGGCAGCTGCCTTTCCAATACCTGAACCTGCTCCGGTAATAAAAGCAACTTTGCCTTCCAGTTCTTTGCTGTTATTTTCCATAAATTATTATTTTGTTGTATGCTTTTCACCTACGGAAAAACAGGAGCTAAGTTTATAATCAAAGGGTAATGTAAACCCTGGTTATTTACTGAATAAAAACCATCTGTTGCGCAGAAAAGTAAAGCTGTTATTAGGCAATTTCCAAAAAGACTGTACTAACTATAAACAGAACCAGACAGAGAATAAAAATTGAATAAATTGATACCTTTATCCACCATTTCGGTCAGAAAATTTAACCTGCATGAATGATCTTTCTACTTCCTTAACGGTACTATCTGCCATGATTACGCCGGCAGTGTTAATTCTGGCAAGCGGCTCTCTCATACTAGCTACTTCGCAGCGCCTCGGCAGAGTAATTGAACGGGCACGAAAACTTACCAGTGAACTCAGGGAACATGCTCAAAAACAGGCCGGAAATCAGGACGATCAATTACTGACCGAAGAACGGAGAGTGCTTTTTGCACAGTTAAACCGGGCAGCCAAACGGGCACGTTTTCTACAGTATGCCATGACCTGTTTATATATCACCTTAAGTATATTTGTTGCCACCAGCGTAGCCATTGCGATTGTGGCGGTATTAGGCCTTTCTTATACCTGGATACCCCTTGCTTTCGGCATTGCTGGAATAGCTTTGCTTTTTTATGCCAGTCTGCTGCTGATCGGAGAATCTCGTGTTGCCTTGTCTGCGGTTGACGAAGAAATGAAATTTGCGCTCTATATCAGTCAGGCGCAGGTTCAGCCTACACACAAAAGCATTAAGCAGGAATAGTACTAGACTTTGCTGTAAGTTCAGGTAAATAACCTTCTTAACAGAATTTGAAAAATAATGTCAGAAGCAGAAAGCCAAAGAAAGTATACCGGAATTTATTTTATGCTGATTTCTGCTTTTTCTTTTGCATTAATGGGAGCCATTACCAAGCTGTTAGGCAATAGTTTCAGTGCCATTCAACTGGTATTTTTCCGGAATATATTCGGAGTCATTTTTATAGGAATTACGCTACTAAAAAGACCCTTGCACCAAACCGGTGGCAAACCTTTATTACTGGTATTCAGAGGTGTAATCGGCACCCTGGCTTTATATGCCTTTTTCTATAACATTACCCACATTTCATTAGGCGAAGCGGTTACCTACTCGCAGACCTCTCCTATTTTTATTGCCTTATTCTCCTATATTCTGCTCAAGGAAAAGTTGAATATATATGGCTGGCTTTCCATAGTTATAGGCTTTCTCGGCATTCTTTGCATATTCCGGCCGGATGCTTCTATGGATGTGGAGAGTAATATTATTGGATTATTTTGCGGAATCGGAACGGCTTTCGCTTACCTTTCCATCCGGGAACTTAAAAAAATATATGATACCAGAGCAGTGGTACTTTCTTTTATGGTGTCCGGAATCATCCTGCCTGTTTTCTCCTTCGGGCTGAGCTTTCTTTTCGAACCTTCATCCTATGATTTTATTGTTTCCCCGTTTGCCATTCCTCATGTCCAGGATTGGCTATGGATTATTTTGTTAGGAATTACTTCACTGACCGGGCAGGTTTTTCTTACAAAAGCGTACGGCGAAGAAAAAGCCGGTATAGTATCTGGTATCGGCTATAGCAATATCGTATTTTCTATTCTACTAGGTGTTTTACTAGGCGATTCATTGCCAGGTATAAGCGCTATGATTGGGATTGGCTTAATTATCAGCAGCGGTATATTAATTTCTTTAACAAAGAAAGAAACTCAGCAAACTGCCTGAGCATTTGTAAAATAGTTTCAGAACTTTTTATTCCTTCGCTATTCAATAATCATTGTTTTCACTTTTTTCATCTAAATGGCTTATTTTTATTCCCTGAATCACATTTAATTTCTTTTTATGCACCAGCAATCTTTTGCAAACGTACCACTCTGGCAATTTGAACAACTTTTACCTTATCCCAATATTAAACATTTTGTTTCCGGCCGGCATGGGGGGGTGAGTTTAAATGAAGTAGGCACATTTAATCTCAGTTTCCGGGCAAGCGATTCCAGAGAAAACGTAATTGAAAACCGCAGACGACTTGCCCAGGCTTTAGATATAGAACCTAGCCGCCTGGTATTTCCGGCACAAACCCACAGCGATAGGGTGCAGCTCGTTACAGCCAGCACCAATCCGGATACACTTACCGAAACTGATGCCCTGATTACCAATACACCCGGCATCTGCATCTGTGTGATGTCAGCAGATTGTGTGCCCATTCTGCTCTATGATCCCGTAACCCAATCGGTGGGTGCGGTGCATGCCGGATGGAAAGGAACCGTCAGTAAAATTCTTACCAGAACAATAGAAGCCATGCAACAAGCTTTTGGCACCAGACCAGAAAACCTGGTGGCTGGCATTGGTCCTTCCATCAGTCCGGAGAAATACCAGGTAGGCAGTGAAGTAATAGAAGCCGTACAGCAGGCTTTTGGCCATACCAAAGGCTTAGTCGACAAGGAAGATGCACAAGGGAAAGGATATCTGAACTTATGGGAAGCCAACCGCAGGCAATTACAGCAGTTGCAGGTACCGGAACAAGCCGTAGAAGTTGCCGGTATCTGTACCTATCAGCAAAGCCAGGATTTTTTTTCTGCCCGCAAATCTGCCAATCAGGCTGGACGGTTTGCTGCCGGAATTATGATCATTAGTTAAGTGGCCATTAGTCAACGGTCATTGGCAGATGGTTTTTAAATAAGAATTGCCTGGTATATTCTATTATTGGTCACGTTTATGCTACAAATTTAAAGAACGATCTGGCCACTGTTGACTAATGAATAATTACCAATGACTAATCCATAACCTATCACCAAACGGGCACGTTTAATTCCTGATCATTCATTTTTTAATATATGGAATTTAAACAACCGCCCATACTAACCAATGAAAAAGGCGAAATCCGCACCGTTGGTTTTGAGTTTGAGTATGCGAATGTAGACTTAGAAACTACAGCAAAAATTATTATGGATTTATTCGGTGGCCGCTATGAAGCCACCGATAAATATGCGCAAAAAGTAGCAGATACGGAAGTTGGTGATTTTTCCCTGAGCCTGGATGTACGCCTGTTAAGCGAGAAGAAATACCAGAATTACTTCAGCAAACTTGGTATTGATCTGGAACAGATTAATATCGGAAATACTACGCTGGATTCTATTGTTGAGAATGTACTAGGATCGGCAGTTGCCAAGGTAATTCCCTACGAAATATCAATGCCTACCCTTCCTTTTACCCATTTACAAAAAGCGGAAGCGTTGCGCAAGGCTTTATATGATAACCAGGCCAAAGGCACCAAAGCATCTATTTTATATGCTTTTGCCATGCATATCAATCCCGAACTTCCGGTAAAAGATATTCCAACTATTCTTTCTCACCTACGGGCTTTTCTGCTTCTGTATCCCTGGCTGTTGAAAGCATGTGATGTAGATTTTTCACGCCGCCTGACTTCTTTTATCAACCCTTTTCCACCAGAATATGCCCAACTGGTACTTGCTCCGGCCTATGCACCTGACCTGGATCAGTTTGTGAATGATTACCATCAGTATAATTCAGACCGTAACCGTCCGCTGGATCTGTATCCGGTATTAGCCTGGCTGGATCACGAAAAAATAGACCGGCTGGAAAATTTAGGAAAGGTAAAACCCAGGCCAACTTTCCATTACCGGTTACCTAACAGTTTAATTGATGATCCGGAATGGAGCATTGCTAAAGAATGGAATCACTGGGTGGAAGTAGAATGGCTGGCTAGCGATTCTCAATTATTGAGGGAGTTAAGTGAAGCTTATTTGCAGGCAGATAAACAATCACAGAAAGAGTTTGATCAGCTATGGGTTAATAAAATGGACGAATGGATAACAAACAAGCCCCTTCTCGGCCAAAGATAGGCGTAACCGGTCCTGATTCGGGCGGAGGTGCTGCCTGGTTTTTTACTGCTTTACAAGTGCGGATGGCAGGTGGCATTCCTATCCGGATCAGGCCATCTAAACCAAAATCAATCGAGAGGCTACAAGGTCTGATTATTGGTGGAGGGGCAGATGTGGACCCGGAAACGTATGAGAAAGAGAATGTGCTTCAGACCTACCTCAACCAGACCCTAAAAAACAAACGCCGTCCTCTTTTAGTCCGGATCAAACGCTTTTTTACGTTTCTGTTATATCCGGTTATATTTTTTATACGTGTCTGGTTTAGTAAAAAAGGCCACGGATTAGACCGGGACCGGGATATACTGGAATTTACGATGCTGGACCATGCGATCAAAAGAGAAATTCCGGTGCTGGGCATTTGCCGGGGTTCACAGCTAATTAATATTTATTTCAAAGGAACGCTCTACCGGGATATTAATACCTTGTACGATGAAGAACCTAACCGGGCCAGTATATTTCCGGTGAAAAGAGTAGCCATAAAACCAGAAAGTAAACTCGCCCAGATTCTGCAAACTACCAGGGCTCGTGTCAATGCCTTACACAATCAGGCCGTTCAAAAGCCTGGCCAGGGTATCGATATTGTCGCCAAAGAACCTAACCAGATTGTGCAGGCAATTGAGTCGGTCACTGAAAAGTTTGTGATCGGGGTACAATGGCATCCGGAATACCTGATCCAGAAAAGAATTCACCGCCGTATTTTCAAAGCACTGGTAAAGGCAGCCCAGGAACATGCGTTTGAAAAACTAAAAACTGTCAATAACTGATTTTCACCTCTTCGAGTACTTGCTGCCACCCAAACTGAAGGCAAATGCTCCTAAAATGAGCTGGTAACGGCGCTTCTATGCAGATACGTTCTCCAGTAAAAGGATGAGTAAAGCGGACAGCATATGCATGTAACAGCAAAAAAGGTGTGTGCAATTTTTCGGCAAACATCTGGTTGTGCCGCCAGTCGCCATGCTTTTTATCGCCGATAATATAGTGGCTGATATGAGCAAAATGCTTGCGTATCTGGTGCATTCTTCCGGTAAGCGGTGTCGCTTCAACCAGTGAATACCTGGCCGTTTGATAGCGCCCTACTGGCACTGGAATTTCAACTGTAGCCAGTCTTTTATATTCTGTAAGCGCATACTGGGGTTCTTTGTAAGTTTCTTCTTTCAACGCATACTCAATAGATTCCGATTCTTTCACATACCCCCGTACAACTGCCAGATATGTTTTTGCCACTTCCCGTTCTTCAAATAGCGGCATCAACTTCTGTGCAGATTCCTTACTTAAGCCAAATAACAGTACACCGGAAGTTGGCCGGTCCAGGCGATGAAGCGGATATACCCGTTGCCCTAGCTGGTTGCGTAAGAGTTGTAAAGCGAAAGCTTTGTTTTCCTCAGCAATACGTGTACGGTGTACCAGCAGCCCATTGGGTTTATTAATGGCCACCAGGTGTTCATCCTGGTAGAGAATCGGTAATAGGGTTTGTGTTTGAAACATGAAGCAAAGGTAGTATGACTCATTCACACACCAGCCTTTTATGATTTAAGTTTTGTTTAGGATAAAGCGGTTGTCGAACAGTTATAGCTTGAATGTGACACTTTATCGTTCTCTTAGCTTTAAATAAGAGATATTATTGCTAAAGAAAATAAAAAATCCAAGGCATAAAAAGACAAAGGCATTAAGTAGAAAGGTGAGCACCGGGCCATTAGCAACATATTGTCCCACAGAAAGCCCTTGGAACTCTTCATAGAGTTTAGCGCCAAAGAGCACTAAAGAGAGCATTAGTATAATGAGAATATTCCAGATAGCAATTCTCTGTTTCCTGGCCAATATAAATGATATTCCTACGCCAAGAATCAATCCTACAAAGGGAATCATCCTTTTAGCTATAAGAAAATAAGCGATTCGCTTAGAGGCCTCTTCTTGCAATGTTAAGTCTTCATTTCTTACAAAAGCCACCACTAAGTCTACATCATACAAAAAGGCCAGATTATTAAAAGAGAGTATAAATAGAAATATGGCTAAAGTATGTAGGATTATCAATTTAAAATTTATCTTCTTTAGCATTATCCAATATACGAATAAACTGATTGCTTTTATTTATTCGCTTGCTGATCTTCCGTTTGTAAAGGTAAAATCCATATACTGGGGCTGAAATGCGCCCAGTCTACTTTTGCCAGATCTACATTCTCATCTATAAACGGCTGAAAAGGACGGCCATTGAGGCTGGCAAGGCTATGTGCATATACTTCAATTTGTGGAATGCCCTCAGCAGCATATTTCTTTTTCAGGTATTGTACAAACTGCCAGACCATATCTGGATGAGTAGAAAGGGAACTGATCTGCTCGTCTGTCAGATACTCTGAAGGGTTGATTTCCCAGCTTTTGTCACTGGCAGGATCTTTTATAGTGAAGGAGATAGAACCAGCTTTCGACCGCAGCATCATGCGCCACGACATCCGGTGGCCTTCTTCCGTCCAGTTGACATCGCCCGGATATAAGAGATGCCGCAAGGGCAATAAAATCTGAAGAATGAAATATACGCTGAATAGTAAAATCAGGCCGTTCTGAAAGCTAACAGATATTGGCTGGATAGATGGTTCTTTAACAGCAACAGGTTTTCTTCGCAAAAACAACCTGCGAATGGTTTCACCAGGAAAGAAGAAAACACTGGCACCTATCATCAGGTAAGGGAAAATGCCAATCTGGAATACAGCTGAATTGAACAGGTGGAACACAATAGCCATTGCCAAAGCTAATAGTCTGGTACGCTTCCATATGAGTAAAGGTATTACCAGAAAGTCGAAGAGAATGCCGCCATAGGCCACCACCCATTTGATCCAGGAAGTTCCCAGCAAAGGACCAATAATGGGGTAATCTGTTTTGTAAGAAAACCACAAACCAACAGGCAATGCATTCATCCAGTCTGGTTGCATTTTGGCGATAGCCGCATAGGTGAACACAATCCAGAACTGTAGGATAAATATCCATATACACCACCTGGAGCAAGTTAATTGCCGGATAGAGGGATTTCGTTTCGTATCCAGAGAGGCATAATGATGAGCCGGTACCACCATCATCAACAGGCAAAGCAGAATGAGCAGGTAATAATGGTTGTTGTAATGGTCCTTCTGCATCAGGTAAGAAGCCCACCACAACAAAGTAAACCCCACTATACTGAAGCGATAAAACAATCCCAGCATTACCATCAGACCTAGAACGGCCATCAGGGCATAATAGCCATGCATGCCATAACCTGGCAATGGACGTAGCCATTCAAAACCAATAAATGTAAAATGAATAGTTGGGTCTATAAAAGTTTCTTTCACCCATCCGGTGAGAATAGCTCCGCCAGATTCGAGAAAGATAAGTAATCCGAAAACCATCCGGAATACGATCAGGGGGCTGTTATCTACACGTTCAAAAAGAAAATTTCTATATGCAGCAAGCGAGGCAGCCATTCTGTTTTAATACTTATCTGGCAATATACCCTGATATAAGTTCATCGAGTTCTTCCAGCGCATTAGCTCCTTTTAGTACATAATCCTGTACGCCCATTTTTACAAGCTCGTATACCAGCTGACCATCTTCCTGGCCGCTAAGCATGATAATTTTGGGGCGTTTTTTTTGTTTGAGCACTTCGCTTAATACCTGTTTGCCATTCAATAGGCTACCAGAGCGGTTCAGGTTATAATCCAGAATAATAATATCTGGTTGCAGGTCTAATTTTTCCAGACAATCTTCACCTGAATTAAATACATGTACTTCAAATTTTTTTTGGAGTTCCAGATGTCTCCGTAGTATCATCAGGAAAGTTTCGTCGTCATCTACAAGAAATATCTTATAGGTTGCTAAGGGTGTCACCATGTAAATAAGTAAATTTCTAATTCAGGCGATTGCCTGTCTCCCAATATAATAAATATATAATTACCTGCTTTGTGCCAGTAAATAAAGAACTGCCATTCGTATTGCCACACCATTCTCTACCTGGTTCAGGATAATGGAATGATGCGAATCAGCTGCATCACTGGTCAATTCAACGCCCCGGTTAATCGGGCCGGGATGCATAATCGTTATCTCTTTATCCAGAGAATCCAGCAGTGCTTTGTTAATGCCGTAATATAAAGAATATTCCCTTAATGATGGAAAATATTTGATCTGCTGCCTTTCCAGTTGAATGCGAAGCACATTCGCTACATCGCACCATTGCAGGGCTTTTCTCACATCCAGTTCTACCTGTACACCCAATTCCCGGATGTATCTGGGCAGTAATGTAACCGGTCCGCATACCATGACCTGGGCACCTAGTTTCTGCAAGGCAAAAATATTAGATAACGCTACTCTCGAATGCAGAATATCTCCAATAATGGCTACTTTCTTTCCTCCTACTTCCCCATGTTTTTCCCGGATCGAAAAACCATCCAACAGCGCCTGTGTGGGGTGTTCGTGGGTGCCATCGCCTGCATTTACAATATTGGCACTGATGTGTTTGGCCAGAAAATGAGGCGAACCTGGGCTGGAATGCCGCATCACGATCATATCCACTTTCATGGCCAGAATATTGTTTACTGTATCCAGCAGGGTTTCGCCTTTTTTTACAGAGCTGGAAGAGGAAGAAAAATTGATTACATCGGCTGACAATCTTTTTTGTGCCAGTTCGAAGGAAAGCCTGGTGCGGGTTGAATTTTCAAAAAAAACATTGGCAATGGTGATATCCCGTAAGGAAGGTACTTTTTTGATGGGGCGGTTTAATACTTCTTTAAAGGTATCGGCAGTTTCAAAAATCAGCTCAATATCCGGCCTTGTTAATCCCTTAATTCCCAGTAAGTGTTTTACACTTAATTGCTGCATACTTAAATAAATTACGAATTACGAATTACTACCCGCTAATGACTTTTTTATGGATTGATCAGCCAGATGTTGTCGTCTGCTGCACCCTGCTCTTTCCATTCTACCAGAATACGTTGCGACAGAATAGAATTTACGTGCCTGCCCACATAGTTAGGTTCAATGGGCAGATCCCGGCTATATTTCCTGTCGATCAATACCAGTAACTCTACTTTTTTTGGCCGGCCAAAAGCAGTCATCGCATCTAAAGCAGCCCGTACAGTACGTCCGGTAAACAATACATCGTCTATCAGAACTACGTTATGATTTTCAATAATAAAAGGAACACGGGTGGCATTGGGTTTCAGCGGTGTTTCCCTTCTGCGGAAATCATCGCGGTAGAAAGTAGCATCCAGATAGCCCAGGGGTACCACTATATTGGTCAAGGCTTTTATCCGTTGCCTGATCCGTTCTGCCAGAAAAATACCACGGGGCTGAAGGCCCAGCATTACTGATTCCGAAAATGTATGATGATTTTCTATCAGTTGCTGGCAAAGCCTGCTGATCATGATATCTAACAAACGGCTGTCGAGGATGAGTCTTTTTTGCATGGCTTTTGCCGGCAAAGATATAAAAAAGGATCTAATTGCCTACCTTCCCAGAAAGTTAAAATTCACTGGCCCGCTTCAGTTTTACGCTCAAATATTCCGCTAATACTCCTGGCGTTTGTAGGCATTTTTATGTAGTTTGAGCTATGAGCAAACTATTTTTTATCTTTCTTTTGACCCTCACAAGCAGCGTATTCCTTTTTGCCAGAGAAATTAAAGTCAAGTCGCCAGACGGTAAAATTGAAGTACGCATCCATCAAAATAAACAACTCACCTACGATGTTTTGTCCGGGCAGAATGCTTTGTTACAAGGTTCTGTCATAGACCTGGAGCTGGAGAATGGTAATAGCTTATCGGCAGGTTTAGCGATACGAGCTGTCAACCGAAGTGAAGTCAGAACGGAGATTGTGCCTGTAGTTCCCGAAAAAAGACGTATCATTCCAGACCGCTATAACCAGGTAGAAATCCGTTTCCGGCAACCCTATAGCCTGCTATTCCGGGTATATGACGATGGTGTAGCATACCGCATTGTTACGCATTTTCCGGATTCTATTACGATAAAGAATGAAGCAGCCATTTTTAATTTTTCGCTTACTAAAATGATATGGTATCCACAGGTACAGCCCCGGACCGATGCCGATGTATTTCATACCAGCTTTGAAGAACATTATACTATTAAACCCCTGGATAGTATTCCTGCCGAAAGCCTGATATTTACCCCTTTATTAATTGAAACAAGCACCTCAGCCAAAGTATTACTGACCGAATCTGATTTAGTTGATTATCCGGGCATGTTTGTGAAAAATAATGCTGGCAAAGGCTTTACAGGTGAGTTTGCCCCTTATCCGCTGGAGGAGAAAATGGTGGGAGGTGAATTTAAACAGTGGGCCGTAACCAAAAGAGCCGGATATATTGCCCGGACTAAAGGCAGCCGGAGTTTACCCTGGCGGGTGATCATTATTTCATCAGCAGATACAGACCTTCCCTCTAATGATCTGGTATACAGGCTGGGTTCGCCTACTCCCTTAACCGATGTTTCGTGGATTCAACCGGGCAAGAGTACTGAGGAATGGATCATTGGAAGCAACCTGTACAATATTCCTTTTCAAGCTGGCATTAACACCGACACCTACAAGTATTATATTGATTTCGCCAGAAAATTCGGTTTTGAACGTATTCTGCTGGATGCTGGCTGGTCGGATGCCATGGATTTGTTCAAGATTACGCCTACGCTGAATATGGATGAACTGGCGGCCTATGCCAAAAGCCAGGGAATAAAACTCAGCATGTGGACATTGGCGGCTACCTTAGACCGTCAGCTGGAACCAGCTCTGGGCCAGTTTAACCGATGGGGAGTGGATTTTATCATGACCGATTTTATTGACCGGGATGATCAGAAAATGGTAAACTTTCATCACCGGGTTGCTGAAGCCTGTGCCCGGCATAAAATTATGCTCATGTTTCATGGCTCATTTAAACCGGCAGGATTCAGCCGAACCTGGCCACATGCTTTAACCCGCGAAGGCGTACTGGGTTCGGAGTATAATATCTGGAGCCATCGGGCTGCGCCACCTCATAATGTTACGCTGCCTTTTATCCGGATGGTTGCCGGACCAATGGATTACGAACCAGGTTTACTGCAAAATGGAACGAAGGAGACTTTCCGGCCTATTGGTAATTATGTGATGTCGCAGGGAACCAGGTGCCATCAGTTAGCCATGTTTGTAGTATACGATAGCCCCATGCAGTTTTTTTCCGGCAATCCTTCCACTGGCTTGCAGGAACCGGAATTTATGGAGTTACTAGGCAATATTCCTACCGTATGGGACGAAACCAGGATTCTGGAAGGAAAAATAGGCGAATACATCATAACCCTCCGCAAAAAAGGTACTGACTGGTACATTGGCAGCCTTACCAACTGGACTGGCCGTTCGCTTACCATCAAACTTGATTTTCTGGATGAAGGCAACTACGAACTCAACGCTGCCGAAGATGGCGTAAATGCCAGCCGTTATGCCGCCGATTACCAGTTGATCAAGAAAAAAGTAAAGAAAGGAGATACACTGGAAATTAAACTTGCTCCCGGCGGAGGATTTGGTGGCAGAATCAGGAATGTGGATTGAGGTACTACTTATTAACTAAATTATTCATTCTATGAATTTTGGAAAATATAAAATAGCTCAGCAAATAAATAACAAAGGTATTTATGCTGGTATTGAATTAGAGGCAGAAATAAATCTTCAGCCTTTTAATATTAAAATTGAATACGAAACCAGTTTTTTTGAAGGTTGGCAATCAGGAACAGAATGGAAATCAGCGATAGCATTTGGAACGCAATATTTTCTCGCCCATATAGACACTCCCTATAACCATAGAAAGGGAATATATGTAAAGGTAATTAGATTTCAAGGACATGAGGTTGATACTACTATGGCTTTGGTAAGCATTGTTACAATCAAAGCGTTAATGGATGCACTTAAAGTATCTATCTATAAAGAGCCATTTGTAGATACCAAAAACTTCATATACTGCTTTCCTTTTTGATAATTAACGTCTCATCGTAAAAATGGAGCGGACAGCAAACATTTACTATCCAAAAACAAGCCCTGAAAATATCTTTATCCGGCAAATCTGGAGCACTAAGGATATTCAACCGGATAAACGTACAGAAAAAATCCTTCCTAAGGGAACGGCAGAAATTATTTTTAATCTTTCAGAAGGAATACATTGTTATAAGACGGATGAAAAAAATGCTTTTTATCTGCCGAAATATTTTATCAATGGCATCAATCTTAATCCAATCAACCTGTCGATCAGCAGGCAATATTTTATAGGCATACAGTTTAATATTTTTGCATTAAAATATATTTTCAAGATCCCTACTGTAGAATTCAACGATCAGGTTCTGGAAGGCTCTCTGGTCTGTAAATCATTGGATAGGTTAGCAGAGAAACTGAGTGAATCCTCTTCATTCCATGAGCAAGCAGAGATTATACTACAATGGTTCAAAGGCAAAATAAAAGATTGTCCCGGGCTTGAGACTAAAAACCGGATCATCCACCTGCATGCAGACCCCGACATTATACATCTTTCACCAAAAACTATCGGTGAAAAGTATAATATTACCCCCCGCCACCTGAGCCGCCTGTGTGTAGAATATCTGGGGATGTGTACAGAAGATGTTATTCTTTATAGAAAATACCTGTCATCGCTTTATCAAATCCACCATCCACATCAATCTCTCACTCAAATAACCTATGACTGCGGTTATTATGACCAGTCTCATTTTGTGCGAACTTTCAAGTTATTCACCGGTTTAACCCCTAAACAATACAGGAAAGTAGCAAGTGGACTGCCGGGACATATTTTTGAGGTTTCAGCGGAGAAAGCTATAACCTTACACAGTACAAAGAGCCAACTGCAAATACTTTTAGTCTGATAGGTAAAGCGCCTGCCTGTTAAATCAATCTATCTGCTGACTTTGCCTAATCCTGGCTTTGCGCTTTTATCTAGGGTTTAAACCTCTCAAGGCAGGTGAGTTTTTACTGCTAATTTTTTAGAATATATCTGCTTGTAGGGAATAATGTCCGGCTCATACAATTTTTGGCTATCCGGGTAAATTACCTTTACAAAGTAAAAAATCCACTCACCTAGCATTTTTATATATGAACTTTAAAGACATACTGTACTCATTCGCTTGCCTTTCTTTTTCTATAGTGATCGGAGCAGCCGTTTACGAACATCTGGCCGTGGTTCCTCAATGGAGTGCGGCTCCGCCTGCTTCCCTGAGCATGTTTCAAGGCCCATACGGACTGAATGCCGGCGCTTTCTGGATGCCTATACATCCGGTTACCCTCCTATTCATGATTGCTACGCTGATTCTTTTTTGGAAAACCTCCAGAAGAAAAAATATCCTGATTACCTTAACCGGTTATGTGAGTATCCTGATTATAACAGGGATATACTTTGTTCCTGAACTGATGGCAATTACCGGCACCGCTTTTTCAGAAACAACAAATGCTTCATTAACCAACCGGGCAAATTTATGGGAGACTTTAAGTATTATAAGAATGTTAATACTCATGGTACTGGCGATCAACCTGTTTGTAGGCCTAACCAAGGTCAGCGCTAAAATGGAGACCCAGAAAAATTATTCAGGAGCCATACGTTCGACAGCCAATGCAGTATAGCAAATCAGGCCAGAGAGTATTTTTGCTGACAACGACAATTAAGCCACTACATCTGGCTGAATAGTCCGGATAATTTTGGCAGGAACACCGCCCACCAGGGTATATGGTGGTACATCTTTGGTAACTACTGCACCAGCCGCTACCACTGCTCCTTTTCCAATGGTAACACCTTTCAGAATCATGCACCTAGTAGCCAGCCAGACATTATCTTCGATGATGATGGGTTGAGGAATTTCCGGTGTATCCCGGTTTTCTACGCCATGAAAGTCATTATCCATAATAATTACCTGGTTGGCAATCTGGCAATATTTGCCAATGCTCACTTTGCTTCTCACGGAAATAATTACCCCGGTATTAATAAAGGTGTGATCTCCAATACTTAGCAAAGCTCCTTTTCCTACGGATAGCTGTGTTTTTCCGATGTGTGACCAGATTTTTACATAATCTCCAATGATAATACTTCCACCCCCTTCTACTCTGGCAAATCCCCGCATGGTTACCATTTTCCCTACTTTTGCACAGGAGAAAAACACCATCTTTGCTGTAACTAAGCGCCGGAAACCAGTAATTGCTCTTTGTAGGGTATGAAATAAAGCCATTTATTGATAGAAAATGTAAAATTAACTTCGCTGAACTGACATTTTAAATTGAATAATGTTTACCTTAAGTATATACAGGTTGAGTAGAAATTTAATTATCAATTTTATACTATCTTTTTACTTCATCTTCCCATGCTCCGTATGAATAAATTTGCTTCTGGCCTGCCTGATCCCGGTAAAGGAAAGTATGAATTGAATAAATAATACCGGAAGGCTTAAGATTTCTTTCCACGAAATTTTAGTAAGCAAATGCATAGGCGTTGCTAATAACATAGCAATCATCAAACCTGATAGTTGTAAGATACCGGCTATAAGCAAAGATGGTGTATTGATTATCCCGGTAATCAGGCAAATCATTCCCAGAAATCCCATAAGTAAAATCCGGGGCAAAAGCGTCATCTGACATACCTTGTCGAAAAAGTCAATGTTTCCCTTTACTATCAGTGCCTGTAATCCAGGCACAAAGTATCTTTTCAGGTATTTTAGCTGGGCAGCTATCCAACGGGTGCGTTGCTGACGAAAGGCCTGGGTATGCTGTACTTTCTCATCATACACAAGCGCATCCTCCAGATATTCAATGGTGTACTTTTGTTTTAAGAGCAGTAATTCCAGTTCCTTATCAAACCCACCAGTGGTATGAATACTGGTCATTAATCGCTTAAACAATCGATATTCAAAAGCCATTCCGGAACCGATTAATGCAGCCGATAAACCAATACTCCGGTGTCCTTTCCGGAAGATGTGGTTGTTTATTTCCTCACTGATCGCATCCAGCACAGCAACAGCTGTATTGGTATTTTTAGCCACCCGGTGTCCTTGTACTACCTGGCTGCCCTGAACAAAAGGCTGGTGAATTTTCTCCAGGAAGCAAAAATCCATTATGTTATCTGCATCTAATACCAGTGCAATATCATAATCTGGCAATTGATGTAAAGCAGTATTGAGGGCTTTGGCTTTAGTAGACTCCGGAAAATGGACAGTAATAACCCGTACCGGATAAGTCTGAAGCTGACGCAAGGTTTCCGACTGAAGAGAATCTGCAATAATAATTACTTCAAAGTAATTTTTGTCGTACGACTGAATTAAGGCTTGTCTGGCCACTTCTACAATCACAGCATCTTCACGGTAGGCCGGAATCAGCACCGCAATGCGGCTTTGTGGCTGGGAAGCAGGCTGGGTAGGAAATGCAGTTTTTTTTTTGAAATGGCCGGCAATCGCAAATAACAGCAAATACACTGTACAAACTCCTGTATAGGTGAGCAGTACTACCAATAAAAGCTGCAATAGATAGATCATACGTTGGTTACTGGCTTCCCCGAAAAGAAACAGCAACTAAATATAAACATAATCTATTATCTGGCGAAGTAAGTAAAAAACGGGTAGGTAAGTATTGTAAGTTTCTGGGTCAGTTCTATCTATATGGCTGTGACATGTATAATTCCGGAAAAAATCAACTGTGTGAAGCGGAGGATAGGTTTACATGGGCCTTACAGGATGATGGCGTTGAAATATGTTTATTTTAAGAGGCTGTAATCGATAAAGTCATTGTTACAAACCTGATCAGTAGGGGTAATCTGATGTTATTAAAGTTTTGGGCATTTTTTCTGTCTACTTTTTACTCATTTACACCCAATGTTTATACCATTTTCACCTTCGGTGATCTGCTGTTAGTTAAACAACACTGGCATAAACTCATTCAAACCTTGATACGCTTTCACCAGTTCTGTATGATTACTCCCTCTGTTAGATAAATTGAAGGCAAATGTAAGGTCATTGATCTCTTTGAAATATGGCTTTACCAGAAATTTTTCTGTGAAATTTTTAGCTTCCTGCTTAGACAAAGATTTTTTCCATAATTGTAATTCAGGCGCTATTTTCTGTACACGTTTGGTTAACTGCAATTTTACCTGCTGAACCGCTACCAGGGCTTGTGCCTGATCCTGGATCTTGTTGATTTGTCTCAGTTTAACTACATAATCAAGCATAAGAGCATCTATTTCGCCTTCCAGCCTGATGCTCTCAGGCGTAAGGTCAAAACCGATAGAAGAAATTACCTGGTTATAACGCACCGCCTTATAGCTTTGCCACAAAGGACTCAATACCAATACATTGAAGTAGATATTGAGTAGTAACATGCAGAGTTGTGAAGTGGTAATCATGACTGAATTAGGTTTACAAGTTAAAGTAGTGTAGTAGGTTTGTTTAGTTATTATCTAGTTTATCTGGAGATACCCTTACAATGAACTTAAAATGGATATACCGGATCAGCAATAGTATGGTACCAATTATAGTCAGGGCTATACCCGTTAGTAAAAAAATCCATTTGGCTTGTGTACCCACATTTGCCAGTCTGGCTACTGTTTCCAGTTTATAAGGATAATTTACCAGCATCAGCACCAGGCACATATTCTCTATATAGTCAGCAAGCAAGGCAACAGCCGGTATCAGGAACAGAACCTTAATAAAATTTTCTTTCAGCGCCAGCTTTCCATATACTTTGATAATGAGCAGGCTAATGAGGATAGAGTTAATCAGCGGATATACAGCATAAATGGTAATCTGCATGAGTGTATTCCATTCCCGACCCTGGCTTCCATAGGCTTTGAATATTTTATAAATCTGTTCAGTAGAATAGCTGAAAGGTAAATCTGCCTCGGTCATTCCATTAGAAACACTTTTTAATTCTCCATTTGCCCAGGGCAACACAATACCGATAAACAACAGGCAGGCAAAAAATAAGATCAATACATTTCCGGTTTTAGCAGAGTTGCGGAATGATTGATATAACTTGTCGAACATGATAAACAGCCCCTACAGGCCAGCTAAATTTTAATACTACAAAGATAGCAGGTGGAAGGGGGCTTGTAAATCCCTAAAAAACGGTATTTTTTAATTTATTTTTGAAGAAGATTTTAGAAAAATGGCTTAAATCAATTTATTTTTCAGCCCTTTTTCAATGGCAGCTGCTTTGTTGTTTACCTCGAGTTTGAAGTAAATATTCTTGATGTGGGATTTCACGGTTTCTACGTGTACAAATAGGGTATCGGCGATGTCTTTATAGCTTTTTCCTTTGGCTATCAGGTTTAAAACCTCTGTCTCCCTGCTAGTTAGGGGAGATTCAGTAGCTGTGGTCTTCCGGAAAGACTCCACTACCATTTTGGCGATATTTCCGCTCATAGGGGCACCGCCGGAAGCTACTTCATTAATGGCATCCAGAATTTTGAAGTGGCTGGATGTTTTAGTAATATATCCGGAAGCACCGGCGCAAAGGGCATCAAAGACAACTTCGCTGTTGTCGTGTACTGTAATTACTATCGCATTTACCGTTGGCAGGACTTTACGGGCTTCTTTTATACCCTGTATGCCGTTCATCCCAGGCAGATCTACATCCATCAGAATAATATCGGGCCTGTCGATGAGCAGGTTACTGAGGGCATCTTCACAATTTGTATAGGTATTTACAACGGTATGCTTGCTTAGATCTGAAATATAAACGGTAAAAGCTTCTTTTACCACCACATTATCTTCTACAATTATAATCCGTAATCCTTCTTTCATATCATTTTAATAATTTGATTATGAGGCATATAAAACACCATTTATACTCTCTATCTCTTAAAATTCCTACCCTCTGCAACCAAGTAACTAGTTTTGCGCCGTATTAAAAATACCTCAGGCTAATGTCTTTATCGAACCTCTTTTTGGCTAAGTAAAATTGTTCTGTAAGTTAATTACTAAAGTCCAAAATTAACTTCTTTTTGTCCTCCCCTTTTCGGGGGATAAGGATAGTGAGAACGATTTCAGTGCCCTGGTTCAAATGCGACTCAATAGAGATATCGGCATTGATCTTTCTGGCTCTCGACCGCATATTTTCAAGCCCGTTGCCATTCTTTTTAAGCAGCGTCCTATCAAAGCCACATCCATCATCTTTAATAGAAATCCGCAACTGGTCATCGTCTGCTATGGCTCTTACCTGCACGGTCTGGCAGTGGGCATGCTTTACAATATTGGTGAACACTTCTTTACAAATAAGGGTAATATGCCGGCTGGCACCGGAAGGAAAGGTAAGGCCAGGATCTTGTATGTCTTTGGAGAAATGGAAAGAGATGCCAGTCCTGTCAAAAAGGTCTTCGCCAAAATCCTTAATGTTCAACAAAATCACTTCAGCCTTATCACTTTTAGGGTCGATAGACCATATAAAGTCTTTGGTACCATAAAACAAGGTTTGTGCATGCTGGGTAAGCCGGCTAAGCAGGTCTTCGATATAATATTCCTTTTTACTCTGCCTGATATTTATCAAATTGACAATAGCGGTAATACTAGCCAGCTGATTCCCCATTTCGTCATGAAAATCCATAGCTACTCTTTTGCGTATGGCTTCCGCTTCTTGTGCTTTTACCCGTTCCATGGCCAGTAAGTTCTCAAATTTCACCTGCAACCATAAGCGGTGCAGGGAATAGACAATTACCAGAATGATAGAGATAAACAATGTACGGAACCACCAGGTTTGCCAGAAAGGAGGCGTAATAATTAGTTTCACGGCGGCAGGCTCCTGATTCCATAAACCATCGCTATTGGTTCCTTTTACTTTAAAAATATATTCTCCGGGCGGAAGATTGGTATAGGTAGCGAACCGCTTGCTGCCATCTGTAAAATTCCACTCATCCTCAAAGTTTTCCATCATGAAGGCGAACTTATTTTTGTGAGGGGCTGTAAAATCCAGACAGGTAAAGCTGAACGACAAAATATAGTCTTTATAGGAAAGATTGATCTCATCCGACAAATATAAGGGCCTGGATAGCACCGGACTTTCACCGGCATAGGTGTTTTTGTGGGCTCTGCCAGGTTCGATAACTTCATTAAAAATCCTGAGTTCGCTGATAAGAACCGGCGGTTTAAAAGTGCTTTCGGTAATACGCTGCGGGTAGAACAAATTGAAGCCATTATGTCCTCCAAATAGCATAGCTCCATCTTTTGTCTGGCAGTGGCCAGAGAGAAATGTATTGCCCTGTAAACCATCGGTGATATCATACCCTTTGCCATGCCCGCTTACCGGGTTGTAATGTATGATGCCATTATTGGTACTCAGCCACAAATTTCCGGCTTCATCTTCCAGAATACCGTACACACTATTCAGTATGGAAGAAATCTGCCGTATGTGTACCCGCTGAAAATCATCTGTACCAGGATTATAAAAACTCAGTCCGCCTCCCTCAGTACCTACCCATATTCTTTGTTTACTGTCTTCAAATACAATCTGCGGACTATCACTGCCTATACTTTGTGTCTGGGAAACCTCATAGCGGAAATGGCGGAAACTCAAACTACCATCCGTTTTTATCACAATTTTATCCAGGCCGCCTTCGGAAGTAGACACCCAGATATTCTGATGGCTATCTATAAATATATGTTTAATGCGGTCATTCGATGGTGAGTTGCTATCATCGGGATTGTGCACAACATGAGTTGTAGTTTTATTCTGCGGATCGTGTATATATATTCCTCCGCCCCAGGTTCCAATCCAGAACCTGTTTTTATTATCTATAGCTGTGGAAGATAATGCCGGGAAGCCGATCTGGGCAGCAGGATTATCTTTATAAATATCATTAAAATGAGTAAATGTGCCGGTTTTTCTATCCAGCCTGTCCATGCCACTACTGGTAGCTACCCACAGGTTTTTCTCGGCATCTTCGCATATACCCCAGATGCGCCTATCGGAGATAGATCGTTTATTGGCAGGATCATGTTTATAGTGCGTAAATGTATCCTTCTGCCGGTCATACTTGCTCAGGCTGGCTCCCCAGGTGCCAATCCATATTATTCCCTGATTGTCTTCATATAAAAGGCTGATGTTACTGTTAGGCACACTATTTTCATCAAAAGGGTTATTTTTGAAGTGCTGAAACTTCATACCTCCGGGATTAAATTTACTGATCCCATTGTCGTGACCAACCCAGATATTACCGGCATTGTCTTCAAAAAAGCAAGGAACCCAGTGCCCCTGAAAAGATTGTGGCTTCAAAAAATCAGTCTGATAGCGGATAAAACTTGCATTGGAGGAGTGGAAATAGTTAATACCTCCATCATGGGTGCCAAACCACAGATCGCCTCTGCTATCTTCCAGCAGAGACAGGATACCATTATCACTGATAGAATTTATATCGCCAGCCTGCTTTTTAAAGATTTTATACTGCCTGGAAGTGGGATTATAGGTATGTAAGCCAGTATCCTGCGTGCCAATCCAGAGGTTACCCTTGCGGTCGTATTTAAGCACTTTTACATATAGCCCGGCGGCAGCCTGAATAGAAGTAATGTCTGTAAAATTCCGGAATTCGCCGGTTTCTTTATTGAACTTAAAAATTCCGCTCCCCCAGGTACCTACCCATAAGTTTCCATCATTGTCTTCAGTAATGGCGTTAATCGCATTACTTACCTGCTGACCAGGCTGAGAAGGAATATAATAATTAACAAAATGGTCTTTTGCCGGGATATATTTACTAAGCCCATTATTAGTACCTACCCATAATGTACCTTCTTTATCCGTAAATAAATTCCAGATATTATTGTCGGCGAGAGAATTTTTCTGGGGTTTATGATGAAAATATGAGGTAAAACTCTCCGTTTCCCGGTGATAACGGTTAAGACCTGAACTGGTAGCTACCCAGAGATTACCCACTTTATCTACCGCCAGGGCTTTTACCCAGCTATTGGAAAGAGAAGCAGAATTGCCGGGAATAAAGTTAAACGACTTAAAACCATAACCATCGTACCTGTTAAGTCCATTCTGGGTTCCTATCCATAAAAAACCATCCCATGTTTGTGTAATCGCATACACAGACGTGCTGGAAAGCCCTTTATCTACAGAAATATGTTCAAAAAATACTTCTTTACTTGGATCGCCGGGATGTGCCTTCAAGCCAGTGATGGCAAGCAGATATAGCCAACAGCAAAATAAAGGAGTAAGCCTGTTTGAAAAAAGCATGTATGGGTAGCAAAAACAACATTAAATATAACAAATTTCACTGAATTCGGTAATAAAAACAGTATTGGATCGAATTAATTTGTAGCAATTGCCATGGCAAGCACATAGATATGTAATTATAGACTCAGATTTTATATAATGGATATGAGCCGCTCTGCTACAGGCAAACTTACCTTGCCCAGGAGGCAACAGGAATTATTCTATTGAGAAATATCCAGGGCTTATTATATGTATTAGAGATAATAGCTTACACCATGCGAATAGCTTTGTCACAAGAATAAGATTTCTGATTAAACTGTATTACGTCTATTTCCATAAATTGGAAAATAAACGCAACTCATAAGTATAGTTGCTTTTAGCCATATGTCGTGTGCTATAAAAGAAGATGAATAATATACAATTAAAAAGCCTATCTAATTTGATAGCAGAGTCAGAAGAATCTATTGAAGTAAGCTGGCAAGAGGAGTGCTTGACTTTAAAAACAGAGAAATACGAATGGTGGATTTTTCTTGGTATTGCCTTAGCTCTATTTTCATCCCTATTAATCTATGCGCATGATAGAGGGGCATATAATCTTGAAATAGGGTTAATAGGATTATATATGTCTTTACAAACGATTTGGAGTAAATTTACTATTAATAAAACGATCCTATTCAATCCTACAGAGAATACGATTATTATTAAGCCGGCCTTTTTTCTTCAAAGATTCTGGCTTGCGAAGTACTTACAGATAAGTCAGCCTATGAAGCTACATGAATTAGAAGAAATCAAAGTAGTTCATTATAGAAATTTCCAATATCATTGGACCAGAAGAGTCTACTTTACTAGAAAACATTGTTCAGTTTATTTATTAGAATTTGAAGATAAAGATACGGCTAAAGCAGTTGCTGAGGTAATCAACAGAATGAGACAACAACAGCATATAACAATAAAACTAAACGTCACCTAGCTACTCAAGCACAAGTCCACAGTTAGAAGCTTAGGTTTGCGTAGGCTAATGATCTGTTACCTACAAGCTAAAAGAAAAGAATAGATGTCCCTGCAAATCACTATTGTTCTTGTCCTTACTTTTGTAATTAATTTGGTTACGACTTTATCCTATTCAGTCAGGATAGTAGGGATCAGAACCGGTAGAATTGCTATTTCATTCGCCCTCTTCAGTATTTTGGTATTGGTATCCAGAACAGCTAATGGTTTTCAAGCACCACTACTTGCTAAAACGGTTGAACAGGACATCAAATTAGGTATTTTAGAGAATAGTACCCCCTTTCGTTATATTATTCTTTCCTGTACGCTTGCTACCTTGGTAGGAGCTGCGCTGATTCCTACTTTTCAGCGTGTGTTATCCAAAGCAGTTTTGCAATTCAGTGTGCATAAATCTGTGCCTAAGCTGCTTTTATATGGCTTTTCTAAAGACGGTATTCTGCAATTTAAAGAAAGCTTAACCATGCCTGTCAAAGCGAACCTGACACAACTGGAAATAGGCAGGGGGTTTCCATGGAATATTTTCATATTGAATGTATTCGCAGTAGCCATTGTGACCGTAGGAGTCTTGTCAGCCGTTTATGCAGGCTACATCATCCCCGAATATAGAACCACAGCCAGCAACCTATCAGCTTTTATCAATGGGTTTGCTACTATTTTGATGTTCACCTTTGTTGATCCGCATTTATCTGCCATGACTGATGATGTAGTGATAGGCAAATGTGCAGAGAATACATTCAGAAAATATGTCATTTACATGGTAGTAGCACGGTTGTTAGGCACAGTATTGGCGCAGTTGCTATTTATACCTTGTGCACAGTTGTTAGCACAAATAGCTAAAATCATGTAAAAAGCGGCAGGGAATGCCAATGCCACCTAAACTGATCCCCCTAGCGTATCCGGCTCATCGCCTCAGTGATAGCTTAAGGCGCAAAGTTGCATCTGATACGATACATTCAATTCAAAACTAAAAGAAGAAAAAATCTGCCAGGCAATATCAGAAGATTGTATGTTGCCAGCTGTTAACAGACTTTCAGAAATTAAGCGGATCAAAATGGCGGAAATGGCCGTTCATGCGTACCCGTTCTTTGGTACGTTCCATGTCATAAATAATCGGTATCGCCCTTTTTAAGTGGGAAAGTAAATACAATTGCCTGTCGGATTCGGAAGGGATAGTAAGCAGTTCATATTCCTGCTCTACTGACAAACCAACCTTGTGTGCCATTTCAAACGAGATAAACTGGTACGACCTGAAATTCAGATCCAGATTCAGTTGCAGCAGTTCATAAAGCCGTTTCAGCGACTGCACTAACTCCTTAAAAATATCTTCTGAGGTATCATCCAGCAGGTCTACTATTTCCACTTCCCCTCCGGCATAAAGCTTATCTTCGAAAGGGTTATCAAAATTAAGCAACTTAAATATATGTACGCCCTGCGTTTCTATATCCATCCGGCCATCTTCATATACTTGGTTTAGTGCTACAATTTTCATTTCTGTACCATAGCTTTCAATTTTGTTATTAATAAAAGCCGGTATTCCGAAATTAGATTCCTGTTCCAGACATTCTCCAATCAATTGCCGATAGCGGGGCTCAAAAATATGCAGGTTGAGTTTCTCATTCGGGAAAACAACCAGATTTAAAGGAAATAATGGGAGTGTTTTTTTCATACAGCTTCAGGTGACACACACTTTCCGCCTCAGATTTAACTGAAGATTTTTATTTTGCACCTACGTTCACAATACCTGCAAGGTGCACAATTTTACCTTAGAATGAAAATTTCTCAGGCTTCCGGTTTACCTGCATAGTTAACTGCAATCTGTACATTATGTTCGCTGCATAACAAAGAATGACCAGAGATTGGTAAGTTATTCTAGTACGATCAGGCATTAGGTTTAGTAGCTTTTTCTACCCGGATGCCTACGCTCATAATATCCGGTAAAGGGTCCTGGCGCATATATTGCTTGACTTTGAAGGTATATGTACCTTTCCGTTTGAATGAATAGGCAGGCATAGATAGAATCTGGTGATCAAAAATATCACCCAGGCCATCGCCCAATGGTTTACCTGTAGTGGCATCAAATAAGGTCAGGTCCTGCAACCGGCCCGAAAGTTGCTTCCCCTGCTCATCATACAAATAATAGGTCAAATAAAGATTATGATAAGGATAGGAAACGGCATTGCGGACGTTGTAATAGATATTATAAGGAACAGTGGTATCTTCTATCGTGAAGGTAAAAGTAAGCATTGTATCAATGTACCACAGGTTTTTTTCGATGGTATGGTTTTCTTCATAAACCCGGCTAGGGTCGCAGGCCGCACAAATAATCAGCAAAGAAAAAACATAGAGCCAATACTTCATATCTGGTATGTAACGATCAGGGTTAATAAAACAAAAAGATGAATATACAATTTTATCTATATAATCATCTTTTGCCAAAATTAATATATAATCAACAGAGATTGCTAGCATGTAAGGAAATCCCTTTAGAGAAAACCTATTATGCTTTCATTAATAAGGTAAGCAACTTACGGTCAAGTTTGTATCCATGCCAGTCTTCATAAGCTATATCTGAACGGCCCGAATCCAGAATACCAAAATCTCCCCTGAACTCCCAGAGCGCAAAGCCTATTCCATGACTGGAAAGAATATCCAGTACATCTGCAAACCAGGCCAGAAATACAGCATGAGGCGTTTTATTCCAGCAGCCGCATTCCCCGCAATGTACGCCCACTCCCTGGTTTACCAATCCTATCCAGGGTTTGTAAAATTCTTCCAGCATAGCACGGCTCAGGTATTTATCGCCTACCTGTCCCGGCCATTTTGGTTCCGGCAGATTTTCAGGGTCCTTATTCGCCCAGGGTGCTTTATAATGTGAAATGATTCCGGGATGATAGCCCCTGCAGCTCTGGGCAATGTTCAGATCCGTAATTTCGGGGATCACTTTGCTACCTACATCATTGCCATCGGCGATCACCAGGTGACCGGCATTCTCCTTCCGGATCGATTCTGCAGCGGCTTTGGCTACTTTTCGGTACACCTCTCCCGGAACGGTGCTTCGTTTGGAATGCTGGTCGTTCATATCTTCGCGCATGCTCGGTTCATTCACAAGGTCAAAGCTGATTTTTTTGGAAGAAACATTCTTATACCGTTTGGCCCACATATTCCAGTGAAAATTAAATGCTTCCTGAGCCTGCTGGTCTTTCCACAAATTATACGGCTCATGAAAACCGGCATTCACACAATATCCTGGTGCCCGGTGCAGGTTTAAACTTACGTGCAGGTTATGCTTATGCGCTGTTTGCACCAGCTTGTCAATCTTGTCTACCTGCTTTTCATCTATCTTATACACCTCATCCGGGGTAATATTGCGGCTGCGGTCAATATTCAGGTAAAAGGGGTAGGCCATCGGTATTCGTATAAAATCGAAGCCCCAGTCTGCCATCCAGCGCAGTTGATCTTCAGTAGTAGGTTTGCGGGTATTAGCAGGATCAGGTGAGAAAAAATCAAGTAAATTAAAGCCTTTCCATTTAGGTAGTTTATTCTGAGGTTTTACTGCTGGTGCAGCAAATGCAGTATGCGCCGCTATTCCCAGTCCGGCGCCTAGTATACTTGTCTTTTTAACAAATTCTCTCCGGTTAAATGTAGGTTTATTGTTTGCCATATATCTGAGCCATTAAACAAAGCCGAATTTAGTTATTCACGTTTATCAATGGGTAAAATGAGAAAATATTTCTGCAAAAGGAAGCCTGGCTACAGAAATTGAACAAATAAAAATCCTGCAAAAATGTACTTCTGCAGGATCACTATTGTTTTTGAGCGTATGTAAATCAGGCCTTGCCTGCTTCCGGACTAGTTTTAGGTTTCTTTTTCTTTTTCTTCTTTTTAGGCTTACCTGATTTGATATTCTTTTTATCAAAACGTTCCAGGTCATTTTCTACCACTGAAACAGCTGATACAGGTACTTCTTTTTTCGGCGTTCCATCGTTCTCCTCCAGTGAAACTGGCTTCACTCCTTTTTTATTCATCGCCAGAATTTCGTTCACCCGGTTTACCGTTAAAGGAATCCAGGTACTTTCGTTATGATAGCCAAACCAGAGGAGCTTTTTGAAAATATCTGTTTTCTGAAGAAAAACCGGGCCCTTTTCTGTCAGCAGAGGCTCTTCTATCGTGGGAATATCTTTCAGGGCTTCCATATAGGTATCCAGCTCGTAATTTAAGCAGCATTTAAGCCGGCCACACTGCCCGGATAACTTACTGGGATTGAGCGAAAGATTCTGATAACGGGCGGCTGCAGTAGATACACTTTTAAAATCGGCAAGCCAGGTAGAACAGCATAATTCGCGGCCGCAGGAACCAATACCGCCCAAACGTCCGGCTTCCTGCCTCAGGCTGATCTGCTTCATTTCCACCCTGATTTTAAATTCGCCGGCCAGTACCTTGATCAACTCCCTGAAGTCAACCCTTTCTTCTGCTGAATAATAAAAAGTAGCTTTGGTATTATCTGCTTGGTATTCAACATCTGAAAGCTTCATATTCAGCTTCAGTTCATCGGCAATCTGACGGGTACGAAACAGGGTAGGCATTTCACGGAGTTTTACCTGCTCATATTTTTCGAGGTCTTTCGAAGAAGCCACTCTATAAATAGTCCGGATTTCGTCGGTTTCTTTCACAGATTTTTTGATCATCTGTAAACGAACCAGTTCTCCCTGCAAAGAAACATAGCCCATATGATGACCATTAGGAACGTCTACAATCACCGGATCTCCGGCATAGAGTTCCAGATTTTCTGCATTACGGAAAAACTCCTTACGGCCTCCCTTGAAACGTACTTCTACGATATTAAAACGGCTGGCGAGTGGTAAATCCATATTACTCAGCCAGTCAAACACATTCATTTTATTACACCCGCCAGTGCCGCAAGCACCATTGTTACGGCAGCCTGATACGGTTCCATCCGCTGTTTTTGTGCCACAGCCTCCGGACGAACAACTTTTGCATCCCATAATCTATATAATTTATTCAGCACGCATATTTTATACGTACCTACAAAGCCAGAAAAATTACCTTTTGCCAGTGACAGGTAAACAAGCCATACTATTTTTACAATCTCCTGACACCTGCATGGCAACGGGTAATTTAGTAATTATTCATTGATATTAATCGATTTATACTGTAAAATATCCAATCCTATATCTTTTCTATAATATTTTTTCTCCCAGGTAATCACGCCAGCTGCTTTTTTGGCTTTTTGCAAAGCATTTTCCAGCTCAGCATCCATTCCTGTTACCGTGAGTACTCGTCCACCATCTGTAAGAATATTTCCGTCGGCCGTAGTTTTCGTAGCGGCATGAAAAACCAGTACATCCTCAGTTTGGGCTAAACCAGTAATTACTTTATTCTTTTCGTATGCCTCCGGATACCCCCCCGATACCAGCATTACGGTTGCAGCCGCCTTTTCTTCGATCTCAATCCCTATGTCTGCAAGTTTTCCTTGCGCTACCACCTGAAATAATTCCACCAGATCGGATTTTATCCTGGGTATTACTACTTCTGTTTCCGGATCGCCCATGCGCACATTATATTCAATTACGTATGGCTCGCCAGCCACGTTCATTAATCCAATGAAAATAAACCCACAATAGTTCACCTTTGCCTCATGTAATCCGCTAATGGTAGGCTTTACAATCCGTTCTTCTACTTTCTGCATAAACGCAGCATCTGCAAATGGAACTGGTGATACTGCACCCATACCACCGGTATTTAATCCGATATCTCCCTCTCCTATCCGCTTGTAATCTTTGGCTTCCGGCAAAATTTTATATGTCTTGCCATCCGTCAGCACAAATACGGATAATTCGATGCCAGACAAAAATTCTTCTATCACTACACTGGCACTGGCTTCGCCAAACTTTTTATTGGCCAGCATATCGTACAAGGATTCTTTGGCATCCTCCAGGGTACTGGCAATAATCACCCCTTTACCAGCGGCAAGGCCATCGGCTTTCAGTACAATCGGCAAAGAATGCGTAGATAAATAGTGTAAGCCTTCCTGTAATGTAGCAGCAGTAAATGTGCGTGAACCAGCGGTAGGAATATGGTTTTGCCGCATGAAGGCTTTTGCAAAATCTTTGCTTCCTTCCAGCATAGCCCCATGTTTATCCGGGCCAATCAGGCCAATCTGGCTGAGTTCAGGCCGTACACTAAAATAATCCCGGATACCTCGTACGAGTGGTTCTTCCGGACCTACCACAATCAGGGTTATTTGCTGTTGAAGGGCAAAATGGGCAATACCTTCAAAATCATTTACAGACAGTGCTACATTCTGGGCTATCTGAGCAGTTCCGGCATTGCCGGGCGCTACAAATAAACGGCTGCATAAAGGGCTTTGTGCCATTTTCCAGGCAAAAGCATGTTCTCTTCCCCCCGATCCAAGTATAAGTATGTTCATTTAATTAATTGAAAGGTGAAAATTAAAAATGGAGAATATAAAGTATAAACTTTGCTAATTCTCCATTTTTAATTTTGCATTATTTAATTTGCTACTTCAGAAATAAATTTAATCCGCATCAGCCGCAGTTCTTCTTCTGAAAAATCGTCACCAAGTTTACCAAGCGCCATCTGAATATTATCTGTCTCGGCACCCATAAAATAATCAAATATTTCGTCCTGCCGGTCTGTATCCATCACCTGGTCAATATAATAATCCAGGTTGAGCCGGGTACCAGAATAACAGATGTGTTCAATTTCCTCCAGCAGTTCAGCCATATCCAGGTCTTTAGATTCAGCAATTTCTTCCAGGTCAATCTTACGGTCTACCTGCTGAATAATAAAAATCTTGATCTTGGATTTATTTACGGTAGATTTTACCACTACATCGGAGGCCGTTTCTATATCATTCTCCTCCACATATTTGGCGATCAGATCAATAAATGGTTTGCCAAACTTAACCACTTTACCCATACCCACCCCATTGATCTGGCTTAGTTCTTCCTTGGTTGTAGGATAGGTAGTAGCCATCTCTTCCAGAGAAGGGTCCTGGAAAATGACATAAGGCGGCAGGTTTTTCTCTTTCGCGATTTTTTTCCGTAAGCCTTTCAACAGATCAAATAATACCTGATCATGGGCTTTGGCAGAAGTATTAGCTGGCGTATCCTTATCGTCGTCTTCCTCTTCCGTAACGTTAGAGTAATCGTGATCTTTAGAAAGCGTAACCGGATACGGATTTTCTACAAAGTCCATCCCCTTTTCGGTCACTTTCAGCACGCCATAATTATCGATGTCCTTATCTAAGAAATCATATATCAGTATCTGTCTGTACAGTGATAGCCAGTAAGCATTTTCATGCACGGCTCCCTGTCCGAATACTTCTAACTTATTATGTTTGTAACTGATTACATACTGATTTTCAACCCCTCTTAATACATCAGCCAGGTGCTGTACGCCAAAACGCTGATCGGTTTGTAAGACCGCTTTAACCGCCAGTGCTACTTCATCCGGAGCTTCAAATTTCTCTTTGGGTTTCAGGCAATTGTCGCAAAAACCACAGTCTTTGTCTAAATGTTCGCCAAAATAATGCAGCAGTTGCCTTCTGCGGCACACCGAAGACTCAGCATAGGCGGCCATTTCCTGAAGCAGGTGTTTGGCATTATCCCTTTCGGTAACCGGCTTATCTTTGTTAAATTTTTCCAGCTTCAAAATATCATTGTAGCTGTAAAACATAATACAGTTGCCTTCCAGGCCATCCCTTCCGGCCCGTCCGGTTTCCTGATAGTAGCCCTCCAGTGATTTAGGCGCATCATAATGGATCACAAAACGCACATCGGGCTTATCTATACCCATTCCAAACGCAATGGTGGCTACAATTACATCCACTTCCTCATTTAGGAAAGCATCCTGGTTATTCATGCGCACCTGCGGATCAAGACCGGCATGATAGGGCAGTGTCTTAATATCATTTACATTGAGCAGTTCGGAAATTTCTTCTACTTTCTTGCGGCTCAGGCAATACACAATTCCTGATTTGCCCTTATGATTTTTAATGTATTTAATCAACTGCTTCTTGGTGTCGGTTTTCGGCCTGATCTCATAATACAGGTTTTTCCGGTTGAAAGAAGATTTAAATACCGCAGCCTCTTCCATCTGAAGGTTTTTCTGTATATCGAGCTGCACCTTAGGGGTAGCGGTAGCCGTAAGGGCAATCACAGGCAGGTTTCCCAGGTTATCAATAATCGTTTTGATCTTGCGGTATTCCGGGCGGAAATCGTGGCCCCATTCTGAAATACAATGGGCTTCATCGATCGCTACAAATGAGATATTGGCCTTTTGCAGAAAAGCCACATTCTCCTCTTTGGTGAGTGACTCAGGGGCTACATATAAAAGTTTAATGGCGCCAGTGAGCGTATCTTTTTTAACTTTGGTAATTTCAGCTTTACTCAGGGTAGAGTTTAAAAATTGTGCATTCACCCCAACTGCATTCAGCTGATCCACCTGATTTTTCATCAGCGCAATAAGAGGCGAGATAACAATAGCTGTACCTGTGGTCGAAAGCGCAGGTAACTGGTAGCAAAGCGATTTCCCTGCACCGGTCGGCATGATCACAAATGTATTCCTGCCAGCCAGAATATTTTGAATGATGATTTCCTGGTTGCCTCTAAACTGGCTGTAACCAAATATTTCCTTGAGCTTATCTTTAAGATTCGGTGCTTGTTCTGTTAACATCTTTCAAACTACTTAAACAAAATGTATCGCTTTTTCTATCTTTGTTTCCAAAGTTACATAATAACAAAAATATAATTTGAAGTTAATAAAAAATATTAAGTACAAATAAAAAATTAAAGCTTTATCAGGAAGAAATTATATTCTTTATAAAAATACTTTTCTCCAGTACGAAGAACTAAGCTTATTGCATCATCTGTTCTGGCTATAGAATTGTACTTAGCTGCAAATCAGTTTAGCAAATACCACACAAATAATAACTTGCTAAAAATCAGCAAATTATTATAAATTTAACAATTTACAACTTATATAATAGTAAAGCTTGAATAAAATTGTTTAAAATACGGATTTACACTTTACCATACAAAATTTTGCAGATAGGCTACTAATAATAAAATTATATATTAGAATAGTTATATTTTAATTACATCATTCATCAAAACCAAAACTATCCTTACCTTTGCAGTTCAAACTTTAAACCATGACACAGAATAATTATGTTGTAATTATGGCCGGCGGTGTAGGTACCCGTTTCTGGCCTTTTAGCCGTACAGACTTCCCCAAGCAATTTCATGATGTATTGGGCACCGGAAAAACATTATTACAACAAACCGCTGACCGCTTTACCGGCATTTGTCCTCCCGAAAATATTTTTATTGTCACTAGTGTCGATTATAAGGATCTCGTACAAAAACAGCTTCCTTTTCTTACCCCCGACCAGATCCTGCTGGAACCTACCCGGCGGAACACAGCCCCTTGTATTGCGTATGCCAGTTATAAAATTGCAGTTAAAAACCCGCATGCCAATATTGTAGTAGCACCTGCCGACCATATTATATTAAAAGAAGAAGAATTTAAGCGCACCATTAAAAAAGCGCTGGATGCTACTGAAAAACGTGATATCCTGATTACCCTAGGCATTAAACCCAGCCGGCCTGATACTGGCTACGGCTATATTCAATACATCCCTAATGCCGATGCAGACATTAAGAAAGTAAAAACGTTTACAGAAAAACCTTTCCTGGAACTGGCACAGCAGTTTCTTGAAAGCGGCGACTATGTGTGGAATGCCGGTATTTTTATATGGAATGCCAAAGCAATTATGAAAAACTTCCAGCTTCACCTGGATGAAATGGCTGATTTGTTTGAAGGAGGAAAGAAAGTTTATTATACCGATGGAGAAGAAGCTTTCATCAAAAAGACTTATTCCTTCTGTAAGAATATTTCTATAGATAATGGGGTCATGGAGAAAAGTAACGAAGTGTATGTAGTGCTGAGTGATTTTGGCTGGTCTGATCTGGGAACCTGGAAATCGCTGTATGAAGTTTCGCATAAAGATTCCGCCCAGAATGTAATCGATGGCCAGGTGATGCTATATGATACCAAAAACTGCATTATTAAAACGCCTAAAGACCGGCTTGTGGTGGTACAAGGCCTGGATGGATATATTGTCGCTGAATACGATAATGTATTATTGATCTGCAAAAAAGACGAAGAGCAGAAGGTAAAAGAATTTGTGGCGGATGCCAAGTCTAAAGGAGCCGAGTATATATAGAATAGCTTTGATATAGATAAAGCCAGGCTTGTCACATAACTTTTTATGCATCTGAATAAGGCTATTCTGTTTCTGCATGGATGTGTTAAAACAGGTAATCATGAAACATTCGTAATGCAAAATAGGTTATTTGAAAGCCGGGTTTTACAACATTTTACCTGGCAAATCCACGACCTGTATATTTTTTAATTATGATAAGCCCTGCTCCTGTTACAGCCACCGCTTCGCAGCAACCTGATTCTACCGGCACTACTTCAGTTTCGCCCCGAATTGGGGTATTGCTGGTAAACCTGGGAACCCCAGACAGCCCTTCGGTGCCGGATGTACGCAAATACCTGCGTGAGTTTTTAATGGATGGAAGGGTGATAGATATTCCTTTTGTTTCCAGAGCGATGCTGGTGAATCTGATTATTGCTCCTTTCCGGTCGCCAAAATCAGCTAAAGTATATAAGCAGGTATGGACAGACAGAGGTTCACCGCTGAAATTTTACAGTGAAGATGTAACAGCCTTGTTGCAGCAACAATTAGGTGCTGACTATAAAGTTATGTTGGGTATGCGCTACCAGAATCCAAGTATTGCATCGGCATTGGAGCAGTTTAATAACAAAGGCTTCGAGCATATTATTGTGATTCCGCTTTTTCCGCAATATGCTTCGGCTACTACTGGTTCTGTGTATGAAGAGGTAATGAGGATCATCAGCAACTGGCAGATTATTCCGCAGGTCAGCTTTGTAAATTATTTTCTGAATCATCCCAAGTTTATTGAAGCTTTTGCTAGCATAGGCAAAAAACACCTGGAGAAATACAAGTACGATCATTTTATATTTACCTATCATGGCCTGCCCGAACGGCAGATCCGCAAAGGCGATAGTAGTAATACTTGTCTGCAAGGAGATTGTTGCGCAAGCTGGGGTGTCAGAAACCGGCACTGTTACCGGGCACAATGCTTCGAAACTACCCGTTTGCTTGCCAAAGCCTTAAATATTTCTGAATCCAAGTATACCGTTACCTTTCAGTCCCGGCTGGGCAAAGATCCCTGGATAAAACCTTATACGGATGATGTAATTCTGGAACTAACTAAAAAAGGCATAAAATCCGTACTGGCATTTTCTCCTGCTTTCGTAGCCGACTGCCTGGAAACTACGATAGAAGTAGGCGAAGAATATAAAGAATTGTTTGAGAAGAATGGCGGCAAGCACTGGCAACTCGTAGAAAGCCTCAATAATCATCCGTTGTGGGTAGATACCCTGTCAGATCTGGTGAAAGCAAATACGCAAAAGCTGTATGTGTAAGAAATGAAACTATTATTCTCTACAATTTTATATTTAGGTATAATTGACGGATTTAGCCAGCAGATAACAGTCTCCGGAAAAATCATAGATAAAGATTTACAGTCTATAGCCGGAGCAGTTATCCAAACTCTTAATGCTGAATTTAAAACTGCTACTAATGAAAATGGAGAATTCACTTTTTCGATTCCAGAGGAAAGTCAAGAGTTAGAAGTTCATTACGCAGGAATGTTCATTAAGCGTGAACTGATAAAGGGTAATTGCCCATTACATGTTGTTTTACTGCCCATGATATATTATCGCTCTCCTCTTTTGGAAGAAGAACAAAAGAAAGTTGAGCAAGATAGAGAATTACAAGCCAAAAAGATTAAAATCAAAGCTTATAAAAAAAGGATTTTTAAAAGACTAGAAAGTCAATGCCTCTAAAGATTTCTAACTATTTGGAGACAAACAGGTAATCAATCCATCTATTTTCAAGATTATCCCCACAAATCCCCCAATTGATTCACCAAAGTAAACCCACCCATATACGCCATAAGTAATACTATGAGCCAGCCGAATAGGGTAAGCCAGATCGGATGTTTGTAGTTACCTATAATTTTTGACTGGTAAGCAGCAATTAGCATTGTAGCCAGTGTAATAGGTAAAATAAGTCCGTTGAGGGCACCAGCTAGAATAAGCAGTTTTACTGGTCTTCCGATGCTGATAAAAATCAGTGTTGAAATTAAAATGAATCCGATGACAAGTATATTCTGGTATTTAAATAAAGCCGGATGAAACGATTTGACAAAAGAAACTGACGTATAGGCAGAACCTACCACTGAAGTGATGGCCGCAGCAAACATCACAATTCCAAATAAAGCATATCCTATCCTACCGGCTGCCAGTTTAAACACAGATGCAGGCGGATTTTCAGCATCCAAGGTAAGGCCTTGGCTAATTACCCCCAGAGCGGCCAGAAAGAGAAAAACACGGATAATTGAAGCCAATCCGATACCAGATATCGCACTCATGGTTACTTGTGGCAAAACAGATTTTCCCTGAATTCCAGCATCCAGCAAGCGGTGCCCACCGGCAAATGTAATGTATCCGCCCACCGTCCCTCCAACCAGCGTTACAATGGCTATTTGGTCAATTTGCTGGGGCCAGAAGGTTCGGTAGGCAGCTTCTGCCACCGGAGGTTCTGCAACAATTGCTACATATATAATTAGAATGATCATTATTGCACCCATTATTTGGGCAAAGCGGTCCATGATTTTTCCGGCTTCTTTCAGCAAAAATATACCTATCGCTAAAATAGCTGTAATAACAGCGCCATTTTCTACTGATAGTCCAAATAATACATTCAATCCCAACCCTGCGCCGGCTACATTCCCGATATTAAAAGCAAACCCACCCAGTACAATCAGAAAAGAAATAAACAGACCCAATCCAGGTAGTAAAGTATTGGAAATTTCCTGAGCCCGTTTCCCGGAAACAGCAATGATCCGCCATATATTGAGTTGTATGCCTATATCTAGTAGTATAGAAACCAGGATGACGAATCCGAAACTGGCAGTTAAACTCTGGGTAAAGACGGTAGTTTGGGTCAGAAATCCAGGACCTACGGCAGAAGTTGCCATCAGGAAAGCGGCACCCAGTCCAATGCTCCAGTTCCGGCGGTGTTCAGTAGTCATGGGTTAGTGAGTGAATAGGAGATTGAGTAAATGAGCGAGTAATATTCCTTAATCTGTAAAGAAATCAACAATCTAACCATTCAACAAACGAAGTTCAGCGTAGCTAATGTAACAATATAGCCATTTAGCCATACATTATACTGCCCGGATAATTATACTTTCTCTACTTAGAAACTCCCGGATGGTATGCACAAAAGTCACAGCTTGTGATCCATCTCCATGAATACAAACTGTATCTGCTTGAATGGATATTTCCACTCCTGTTAAAGCTTTCACTTTTCCTTGTTTCACCATATCAACTACTTGTCTGGCGGCTAGTGCTGGGTCTGAAAGTAGGGCGTGAGGCAAATTCCGTGGTGTTAAGGTGCCATCTGGCTGATAGGTACGGTCGGCAAATACTTCCTGCGCCGTTTGTAAACCTAATTTATTTCCAGCTTTGATGAGTTCACTGCCAGCCAGTCCGTATAGTATGAGTTGAGGATTTACTTTGAAAATGGCTTCGGCAATGGCTTCAGCTAATCTACCGTTAACTGCTGCCATATTATATAAAGCCCCATGCGGTTTCACATGATGCAACTTCCCTGCTTCTGCCTGCACAAATGCCCAAAGCGCCCCTACCTGGTATACGATTAGATCAAAAGCTTCTTCCGGTGAGATCACCATCATACGCCTTCCAAAACCAACCAGGTCCGGCAAGCCAGGATGAGCGCCTATGGCTACCTTATGCTGCATAGCCAGTTTTACTGTTTTCCGCATGACCGAAGGATCACCGGCATGGAAACCGCAGGCAATATTAGCAGAACTAATATATGGCAAAATCTGCTCATCGGCACCCAAGTGATACGCGCCAAAACTTTCCCCTAAATCACAGTTTAAATCTATATAAGAATTGGCCATGTAATTCTATTTACTAGTCATGTGTCTTTAGTCCCATCATAAATGTAAAGAAAGATTCAAGGGAAAAGTAATCAGCAAGAAATTTTTAGAAAATCACTAATTTGGGACAGTTAATCCTTATTGTATGGAATCCCCTTATACCACCTTCTTCTCCTCTCCCATTGGATTGATGGAAATCAACAGTACGGACAAAGCAGTTACTACTGTTTCCTTTGTAGAAACCAAAGAGAAAGCGCCAAGCGTTTCAATGCCAGATTGCCTGAAAGAATGTGTGGAGCAGTTAGACGAGTATTTTCGTGGCGCAAGAAAGGCTTTCACGATTCCTACTTTGCTGGAAGGCACTTCTTTCCAGCAGCAGGTATGGCATGAACTGGGAAATATCCCTTTCGGAAAAACAACTTCTTATATGGCAATGGCCCGGAAGTTAAACAACCCGAATGCGATGCGAGCCATTGGCAATACCAATAGCAAGAACAAAATATGTATTCTTCTCCCCTGCCACCGGGTAATAGGCCATGATGGGAGCCTGGTGGGATATGCCGGAGGCTTATGGCGGAAAAAGTGGTTGCTGGCACATGAACAAACATATTCTGGTTATCAGCAGATGAAGCTTTTTTAGATAAGTTTCTGGATTCATCTAAAACCTAGCACAATACCTTTAATCCTTCCAATATTAAATTGCATTTAACTCATTTTAAGGGAATAAAATTATGCATTCTTAGAAATAGGTAAAATTATATTTCATTTTTTAAAAGCATTTCCTTATTTTAATTGGGTAAATTGGTATAACCTTTCCCAGTTATTATGAACGCTTTAACTCTTCCGCAAATTAATAGCGGTGTATTTGCTGATTACCTGATACAATCTCACTTTCTGGATGAGGTATTTGAAAATGGCGGCCTGATCAATCCACACTATCAGCAGGTACTTGATCAGTTCTCTCAATTTTCTGCAGACGACTTCAGGGAATTAAATGAACATGCCAAAGTTTCGTTTTTTAACCAGGGCGTTACGTTTGCCGTATACTCCGATAAATCCAAAGGCGTTGAACGGATTTTCCCTTTTGATCTTTTCCCCAGAATTATACCTGGCAAAGAATGGCAACGGCTGGAAGAAGGTATTATCCAGCGTAATATGGCCATTAACCTGTTCATCCACGACATTTACCACGATAAACTCATTCTGAAAGATGGCGTAGTACCGGCCGAATTGATATTCAGTTCCAAACATTATACAAAAGCTATATTAGGTTTTACGCCAGTTGGTAAAATTTACAACCACATTTCCGGTACTGACCTGATCAAACACTGCGATGGGGAGTATTATGTACTGGAAGATAATGTGCGTTGTCCGTCCGGGGTAAGTTATGTGCTTTCTAACAGGGAAGCTATGAAAAAGACTTTATTCCCGCTGTTCCGCAAATACAATGTACGTTCGGTACAGGAATATTCCCTGCAATTGCTGGCAACCATGCAATCGGTGGCTCCCGAAGGAGTAGATAACCCTACATGTGTGATACTTACGCCGGGCATGTATAACTCTGCTTATTATGAACATTCCTTTCTCGCGCTGAATATGGGTATACCTCTGGTAGAAGGGCGGGATTTATTTGTAGACAAAAACTTTGTATACATGAAAACCATCTACGGTCCTAAACGGGTAGATGTGATTTACCGCCGGGTGGATGATGATTTTATTGATCCGCTGGCTTTCCGTCCGGATTCGGTGCTGGGAGTACCAGGATTGATGGGGGCTTACCGGGAAGGAAATGTAAGTTTACTGAATGCACCTGGAACTGGCGCTGCCGACGATAAAGCAGTATATACCTATGTGCCTGATATTATCCGCTATTACCTGGGTGAAGAACCTATCCTGAACAACGTACATACCTACCGATGCGAAATTGACAGTGAATACAAATATGTGCTGGAAAACATGGAAAAACTGGTAATTAAGCCAGTAGACGAATCCGGCGGCTATGGTATTCTGATTGGTAGCAACTCCACTAGACAGGAACGGGAAGATTTCAGGCGGGTGATCACTGCTAACCGCCGTAAATATATTGCCCAGCCCATTATGTCGCTGTCGGTACATGCTACATTTATTGAAGATGAAAACCGCTTTGAACCCCGCCATATTGATCTGCGCACCTATGCATTATTGGGTAAAGATAAACAGTATGTGCTCAAAGGTGGTCTTTCCAGGGTAGCGCTCCGCAGGGGTAGTCTCATTGTAAATTCATCTCAAGGCGGAGGCTCTAAAGATACCTGGGTTGTGTCCGACTATGAATCAAAAGTCATTCACCAGAGTATGAATGGCGATACGATGAGTCAAACTATGGGCTCGATGAAACAGGAAATGAAAGGTTTCAAATAGTTTTTGTTGAATATTTTTCAACAAGCGAATATACCAATCCACTTTATCAACTATTATTTATTTCAATGCTTTCAAGAATCGGGAACAGTTTATTCTGGATGGGCCGCTATATCGAACGGGCGGAACATCTGGCCAGATATACCAAAGTACAATATGTATCTTCTCTGGATGCACCCCTGGCGCAAACCAAAGAATTTGTACTGGAATCCATCCTCAACATGGCTGGTATCACAGCTAATTATTACCAAAAATATCCGCAACTCACTGATGAAGAAGTACTTTATTTTGTAACCTTAGATGAGAGTAATCCGTTCTCTATCCTTTCTAATATTGGATTTATACGGGAAAATGCCAGAGGAGCCAGAGATTGTATTTCTCTTGAATTGTGGGAAGCCATCAACCGCTTTTATCATACGATGAATAGCTATGATGCAGAAAAATTACTCGACGAAGGCATCTACGAATTTTCACAGCAGGTAGAAGGCAACAGTTCTGTTCTCAAAGGCTATATAGATAACACCTTGATCCGCAATGAAGTATGGATGCTGATAGCGATGGGAATTCATATGGAACGTGCGATTCAGGTAGCCAGGATACTGATTACCAAATTGAAAGACATAGATAAGATTGATCCAGCCAAGCTGGGCGGTCCGGTTGAAAATTACCAGTGGACTACCTTACTGATGAGTGCCGAATCTTTCGATATGAACAAGCGGTATTATAAAGCAAATCCTAACCGGCGCAATTCTCTGGAATTTCTGCTGTTCAATCCGGCTTTTCCTAAGTCTATTGTGTATAACCTGAATCTGGTACAGGAAGCCATTGAGCATATTTCTTTTCAGGGGCAAACAGGAAAAGGATCTATTAGTTTTATGGCCGGAAGAATAGCCACACAGTATAAGTTTTTAACGATTGAAGAAGTGGAAGATGATATAGTAGAATTTTTGAGTGATACCCTCAATAAAATCTACGACATCGCCAGGCTGCTGGAAGAGAAATATTTAATTTATTAAGAAAGAAATTATCCTATGACCACCGAATACCAGATAGAATATTATACACACAATGTATATGAGACGCAAGTAACAGATGCTTATTTTGAGTTTCTGGTGGCACCTTGCAAGGATGCAACCCAGGAAATAACCAAGCTTCACTTTACCAATACCTTAGGAGAGGAATTGTACTTTCACAGCAATCCTTTTGGTTTACAGGTGGCTTGTTTGCGTACGATTAAGCCTTTTACCGACTTTGCTTTTTGTATGAAAGCCACTGTCGAAAAAGTGCACCATAATCCGTATAACATCAGTCAGCTTTCGCTGAAAGAGGAACAATCTAGTCTGCTGTCACGGGATTTCTACATAGACCATCATTTATATCTGGAATACTCTAAGTATACCACCATTTCTGATGTATATTCCGATCTGATTCTATACCGCAAAACCGATCAATCAATATTTGACTTTTTGCAGCAACTCAACCAGTATATTTATGACATGCTGGAATTTGACACCGATCCAACGGATGTACATACGACACCCGATGAGGTGATTTTCCTAAAAAAAGGCGTTTGTCAGGATTATTCGCATTTATTTCTGGCCATGGCCCGTAAAAACCGCATTCCTTGCCGCTACGTTTCCGGTTATTTAAACCAGGGAAACACTAATTTTGTAGGAGCGGCTGTAATGCATGCCTGGGCAGAAGCTTTTATTCCAGGACATGGCTGGCATGGCTTCGATCCAACCAATAATTTATTAGCTGATTTAAATCACATTAAAGCGGCTCATGGTGCCGATTATAGTGATTGCAGCCCACTGAAAGGAGTACTTAAAACGATAGGTTCGCACACCATGGATTACCAGGTAAAAGTAATTCCACATGTGATGGAAAATGCACAGCAATAGTTATTGAGTATAAAGTATGAAGATTAAAAGATCTTAAAAGGAATTCCTTTTATAAACGATTTGATCTGAATGTTATAGCAAACTAAAAAGCCGTTAATTATTAACGGCTTTTTAGCTTTATAGGCTACTAAATTTAGAAGATATCAAAGCAATCTTACTACTAAGTACTCACTACTAAGATTAGGCAGCTACAACTTTGAAGTTTACTTTGTGCTTTACTTCTTTGTGCAGGTCTAACAGAACGGTATAATCTCCTTCTGTTTTCACTTCAGATTCGAAAGAGATTTTCTTTCTGTCTACATCAAAGCCTTTGGCTTTCAGGGCATCAGCGATTTGCAGGGTAGTTACTTTACCGAAGATTTTTCCGCTTTCGCCTACTTTTGCCGGAATCTCCAGGGTAGTATCTCCGATAGAATCGGCTAACTCTTGTGCATCTTTTCTGATTTTTTCTACCTTATGCGCAGCCTGCTTAATGTTTTCTTCCATTACTTTTTTATTGGAAGAATTAGCAATCACGGCATATCCTTGCGGAATCAGGTAATTACGGCCATATCCTGGTTTTACAAGTACCACTTCGTTTTTGTAACCCAGTCCGGCTATATCTTCTTTTAATATTACTTCCATTTTTAAATGAATTTGAATGTTTGGCGTATCAATGAAGAAATAAGCATTCTTCACTCACACATAAAATATCTATTTTAAAGAATCGGTTACGTAAGGAAGCAAGGCTAAATGCCGGGCTCTTTTTACGGCCTGGGCCACTTTACGCTGGAATTTCAAACTAGTACCGGTTAACCGCCGGGGAAGGATTTTACCTTGTTCGTTTACAAATTTCAGCAAAAAGTTGGCATCTTTATAATCGATATAGCGGATACCATTTTTCTTAAAACGACAATATTTCTTTCTATTCTCGTTTTTGTGCATTGGTTCGTTCATCAGTGTCATGCTTGTGCCTCCTTCGTTTCAGTGTTTTTTCTTCCTACTAAACCTCTTCTTTTTCTGTCGTTGTAATCAACGGCAAATTTATCTAATGCTGTGTTTAAGAATCTCAGCACACGTTCATCCCGGCGGTATTCGGTTTCCAGAACGCCAATTAAAGAAGTAGGTGCTTTGAATTCGATCAGGTTATAAAAACCTGTGTTTTTGTGCCCGATCGGATAGGCCAGTTTTTTCAGGCCCCAATTGTCTTCATGCACGATTTCAGCGCCGTTGTCAGTCAGCACTTTTCTGAATTTTTCGACAGTATCCTTCATCTGGACATCAGACAAAACGGGAGTTAAAATGAATACCGTCTCATAGTTTTTTAATTCCATGATTAATTGTTTTTACTTAAAATAGGGATTATTAAAAATTGAGCCTGCAAAGATAGGAGCTGACCGTCTGCTAAACAAGTGTTTAGAATAAATTAAATCAGGGAATAATTAATATGGCTGAGCGCCTGTATTGAAAAGTAAATCTTAATCTTTATTGAAAATTTATGGAGTAAAATTACTTCACTGCAAATTCCACCCTTCTGTTTTTCTTTTTATTATCCTCTGTGTTATTAGGAGATACCGGATACAAACCGCCAAATCCTTTGTATTCAAGCCTATCGCTGGCAATACCTTTGGCAATCAGATAGTCAGCTACTGATTTGGCTCTATCTCTGGAAAGCTGCACATTCAGGTTGAAGTCCCCTACATTGTCGGTATGGCCGGTGATGGCGATCTTCATTCCGGGATATTTTTGAAGCGTATTTACCAGCTTATCGAGTTCTTCAGATGACTCAGGCCGGAGCTCATGTTTGCTCTGGTCGAAAAAAATATGATTGAGCACGATGGATTTTCCTGCCTCCAGGTTTTCGAATATTTCTTTCGGTGCGGCTTCTTTTTTTGTCTCCGCCTCAGGCGGTGCTGGTTTTTCAATGACTGGTTTGGGCGTTTCCTTTTTCTGTGATACAGGTGTTTCTACATCGTCATTGGCATCATCTTCGGCTGGCTTGGATACCACTTTTTTAGCTACTGGCTTTACTTCTCCTATTAGTTTCTTCTCTGTCTTAGCTGGAGCGGTTTTAGGGGGCACAGGTTTTTTGTTTGCTGCAGCTATTGGTGTTGTTTTCTTTTGTGTAGCAACAGGCGTAAGTTTTTCTGGTGAGCTAAATACATAGTTCGGATTAAATGGTTGTTCAGGTTCTTTTTCAAATGCCCAGGAAGCTCTGGCTACAGCAGCACTGGGTTTCATTTGCGAATATTCTATTTTCAAGTCGTGTACCTGTTTGCCGGTAAGAGCAATCTGGCCGGTAAAGGCTGTAGCGCGGTTAAGGTACCAGCGGTCAATCACCAGTTTTTTATTTACCCATAGCCGAACGCCATCATCAGCCACAAAAACAAAGGTATAGGTTCCAGTTTCCGGTGCATATACTTTTCCAGTCCATCGTACGGAGAAATAGCCTGGATCAATTCTGGGGTCTGGGCCACGGCCATATAATGCAAAATCAATCGTTTTCTCTATCCTGGTAAATACCTTCTGCTCAAAGTTGGAGCCATTATAATATTCAGCCTTAAATCCATCTCCCTGCGCTTTGGTGATATCGAATTTTGTACCCGGCTTACTAGAAATGGGTAGATTACTTTTTACCTGAGCCGCTGCCATTTGCAGAATACATAGACTGACAGCCATTAGAGCGTACAATTTTTTCATGGCAGTAAGGAGGTGGGTATATTCCTTAAACGTTAACATCAAATAAATAGCTCATAATTTAGCAGAAATTTATCTGTAACCTTATTCATTTTTTTCCTGGTATTCAGCTCTATTTACAGCCGGATACGTGATACTTAGAAATTTGGCTAACCGCACGTTACTGCATTATTTATAAAAGAGATTTATGTGAAAGGCATTTTAATTTTAAGCTAAACCAAGGAAGACATATTGGGAATTCTGTAATAGAGTTTTTAAACCTGCAAATATCTTTTATATTTGAGTAATTAAGCACAGGCACACATATTTTACCGGATAAACATATACAGGCTTTTTCATAATAGTAACTCAATTATACTAAACAATGAATTTATACACATTCTATCCATATATTCAACCAGCATATCTTACTTTACATTTTCCGGCATATCCAAACATTCCTAACTCTTTTATATTATAACAACCACAATCTTAATTATTTAATAAGCAATATACTTTTACACTGCAGATATTCTGAGTTCATTGTATGGATTATCTTATTCAGGTTTTACAGCAGCTATTTGGGCAAGATTTGAAAGCTGCTGCTTTTGTGGTACTTAATTTAATTATCATCGAAAGTTTGTTATCAGTAGATAATGCTGCGGTGCTGGCTACTATGGTAATGGATTTGCCCAGGCAGCAACGGGCTAAAGCCTTGCGGTATGGCATTATCGGGGCATATGTTTTCAGAGGTTTGTGTTTATTACTCGCTTCCTGGATTATCAATTTCGGATGGCTGAAAGCCCTAGGTGGCTTATATTTGTTGTGGCTGGCCATTAATTACTTTAAAACAAGAGCTACTCCCAAAGATGATGACGATACCTTAAATAAAGACAGCAATAAAGTCTACCGCACCATGCTGCGCTTGATGGGTGGTCCATTCTGGGCTACTGTTGTATTTGTGGAGATTATGGACCTTGCTTTTTCTATTGATAATGTTTTTGCTGCCGTTGCTTTTACCGATAACCTTTACCTGATCTGGATCGGTGTTTTTCTGGGAATCCTCTCTATGCGTTTTGTGGCGCAGGGATTTGTTAAACTCATGGAACGCTTTACTTTTCTGGAACCAACTTCTTTTGTAGTAATTGCTTTACTGGGTATAAAACTATTGGTGGCTTATATCAGTGAATTTGACAAAACAAGCCGCTTTTATCATTTTCTCAATAGCGAAGAAACCGATCTGTATGTTTCTATTCTTACGGTTCTTATTTTTTTCGTACCTATCCTCACCTCCCTTCTTTTCAACTACCCCAAACACAAACATCGTGAGCAAATAATAGCAGAGAAAAAATAATATTTCTGCACTTGTTATAATGCATTTATAGTATATTTGGCCATCTACAGGCTGAATATAAATTTAATTAAATACATACGAAAGCTCTCTTTAAGACAAGTCTTAACCAAAGGCGGCTCACCATCTGTTAGATTATTTTAACCATTTGAGAATAGCAACCTAGGTTGAAGTTGTACGTATAGGCACTTTTTGCTCAAATGATTTCCGCTATCAGTTTCCAGCCTTTTTTATCAGGAAAACACTATTGAAAAAATGTATTATATTGATACAGCTATGAATAAAATATATCTTTTATATATTCTGTTTATGTTGCTTTGTACAAAAGCCGAGGCGCAAATTTCGTTAGTTCCGAGAGTAGGATTAACTTTTTCCACGGTTGCTTTTGAAAACAATATATGGGAAGACAGAAAGATTGTAACAGGTTTCACAGCTGGTGTAGGAGTAAATTACAGCCTGACCGGAGATAACTTCCTGTCTATTCAACCTGAAATAATATATACCCAGAAAGGGTTTGCTGCTAAAGGAAGTTTTCTTACGGTGGATTATGATGGTACCTATCGTTTAAATTACCTGGAACTGCCCCTACTGCTCAAACTCAGCTTTGGCAACGAAACCATCCATGCGTATGTAAATGCCGGTCCTAGTGTTGGATATTTACTCAATGGCAGGGTAAGAGGGAGCAGCAACTTACTCGGCACTACTGCCAGTATTGATGAACCCATTGAATTTACAGAAACCCCAAATACGCTTGATATCACCGAACTCGATGCCAACCGGATAGAAGTATCAGCCAATGCCGGTATTGGCATAGGATACCTCATCAGCGAAAAAGCCACTTTATTTCTCGATATACGCTATAGCCTGGGTGTTACAGATTTTGACCAGACGCAGGCTTCAAAAAACAGAGTAATTGCCTTATCTGCAGGTTTACAAATTCCTTTCTGATCTATATCTAGCTGATAAGCCATTCATAGATAGCTTTTTACTCTCATGTAATAAGAAAATCTATGCTTTCCTGGATAATGTACTAATTGAGCAAAGTATTATTTTGTATTCCCTTAAAAACATTTCATATTGCTAAGAAACAGCTGTAAATATATTGTTGTATTTTAAACTTTATAGATAAATTATTTGTAATAAAACAAGGTTACTAACTACTATCCCATACATAAAATTTACATACCAGGGTAAAAGAATCTACAAAAGTAAACGTAAAATAAATGATTGCTTTTATACGTTTTTGTACAGACCTTTTTACCCATTTTTACGTATAGGGTTTTCGTTGTTTAAAACAAAAATATAAATCTGAATGAATAGAATTATTCTAATAGGCTGTACGCTCCTGCTGGTTTCGGCCTGTAGGTCGGGTAAAAATATGGCGTCTCATGAGTCAATAAAACGCATGGTTACGTCTGTTAAACAGGAATACGCACCCGACAAAAGAGTAGCCATTTTCAAAGTAGAAGCTTCAGGCAAAAAAAATAATGTCATTCTAAAAGGTGAAACTAATTTACCCGAAGCAAAGACTAAATTAATACAGGCTTTACAGGAGCAAAATGTATCTTTCCAGGATAGCATACATATGCTGCCTGCTCCAATTATCGGCGATAAAACATATGGTGTCGTTTCTATTTCTGTAGCCAATATCCGCTCCGAGCCTGAACATTCATCAGAGCTGGCTACACAGGCAATTTTAGGTACGCCTCTGAAAGTATTAAATAAAGTAGGCTACTGGTATCAGGTACAAACACCCGATGATTATATTTCATGGGTGGATGAAGGTGGTATTCAACTCATGAATAAACAGGAATTTACTGCCTGGCAGAATACGGAGAAATTAATTTATCTGAATTTATATGGTGTTTCTTTTACTGAACCCACCTTGCAAGGACAACCTGTATCTGACCTGGTAAGTGGCAATGTATTACAATTAAAAGAGGAAACCGGTGACTATTATAAAATTGGTTATCCCGATGGACGGGAAGGTTATATACCAAAATCTGCAGCTAAACCTTATGCGAGCTGGGTAGCTTCTATACAAGCTTCAGAAAACTCACTGGTAAGCACGGCCAAACAGTTGATGGGTATTCCTTATTTATGGGGAGGCACTTCTTTAAAAGGTGTGGATTGCAGTGGATTTACGAAAACAGTATACTTTCTGAATGGTATGGTATTGCCAAGAGATGCTTCCCAGCAAGTACACACCGGAGATGCCATAGATACTTCCCATGGATTTGAACAACTAAAACCTGGAGACCTACTGTTTTTTGGAAAGCCTGCTACGTCTAATTCATCTGAAAAAGTGATTCATGTAGGTATGTGGATTGGAAACAATGAGTTTATTCACTCTTCCGGCAAAGTTCGAATCAGTTCTATCGATAAAAATGCATCAAACTTTGATGAGTCAAATACCAAGCGTTTCTTGCGGGCTAAAAGGATTTTAAATACAACCAATGGAGATATTTTGCATCTGCAAAGCGCCAAACTGTATTAACCAATAACATATATTTTTATAAAAGAGCAGAATTAATTCTTAATTCTGCTCTTTTATTTTGAGTATCATGGCCGAGAAGTTGAATAGATTATTTAAAATGAGATCTTCTCAAAGCAATATTAGTGCATACTTAATACAATCCGACTTTAATACCTGTACCTTTTCAAGCACCATTAGTTTATGCCGCTTACCCGGATAAAAGAAAACAAAACCACCCTTGCCTGGATCTTACTTATCATTCTGGCTTTAATCTGGGGGAGTTCATTTATTCTGATCAAAAAAGGAGTAGCTGTGTATAGCGCCCCTCAGGTAGGCTCGCTTCGGATAGTACTGGCAGCTGTAATTTTATTGCCTTTAGCTATTATTCATCTAACCAAAGTACCACGCAGCAAATGGGGAATACTATTTATATGTGGCTTATTAGGCAATCTAATTCCTTCATTTCTATTCTCCATAGCTGGCACTAAGCTCAATAGTTCTGTATCGGGAATCCTCAATGCACTTACCCCTTTATTTACACTTATCATTGGCTCACTGTTTTTCCGGAAACAAATTTCTATGCTGAAAATAACAGGGATTTTAGTGGGTTTTGCCGGATGTGTATTGCTGATCTTTATGAATGCCAGTGGCAATTTTCAGCTCAATAATTATTATGCCCTGCTTCCGGTTGCAGCTACCATCTGCTATGGTCTCAATGGTAATTTAATCAGCCGGTATTTGGCTGGAATCAAACCCTTACATATCGCTGCTCTCTCGTTGTGCTTCGTTGGGCCACTGGCTGGCATCTATCTGTTTAGTACAGATATAGATATGGATCTGGTATTATCTAGTGAAGGCATCAGCGCATTGGGGTTTATTTCGATCTTGGGTATTGTAGGAACCGCCCTGGCAACAATAATATTCAACAAGGTGATTCAATTGTCCGGACCTTTATTTACAAGTTCTGTTACCTATTTAATACCTGTAGTAGCTTTGGGATGGGGAATTCTGGATGGTGAAACGCTCAACTGGATACAATATGTGAGCATGCTCGCTATTATTTTAGGCGTATACGTGGTAAATAAAGCTAAATAACCCAACCGATTTCCTTAGTATGAAATTGGTTGGGTTATTTATTATATAGCAAAATGCCGCTTTTAACAAATCAAGACAAAATACTTATACAGATACTTTACCAGCACTTGTTTCGGTATGTTCTTTGAATTGAATGCCCAGATGCTCCAGTTCTTCCATCACAGGCTCATAAATTTCCCGCCACACAGGTATTTGGACACCTTTCGCATCTATTTTTCCCTGAATAATAAGTTTGGCGGCTACGGCTAGGGGTAAACCTACCGCTTTGGCCATAGCTGTGTGTATAGAATCCTCCCCTTTGATAATAAGAGATGACACCAGATTTTTCTTTTCTCCATTCAACTCGTAATTAAATTGATGCTGCATGACCACCATGTCTTTATCATTAGGCGCTAACATCCATCTTCTTTCGAGTAATTGTTGTAAAATCTGTGCAGGGGTGGCATTGGCAAGATCTATTTTTTCATCACCGAAAATGCCAAGCCATTTCAGTTTTTCCATTTCTTCACCAGACTCACTAACACCCATGTATTCGGCAACCCTTTGCTCAATGGATTTGCTTTCTTCAGATTCATTGGAAAGAAAGGTACTCACAAAATCATGGTAGGTCATGTTTTCAGAATTCTCCAGCGTATAACTATCATCGGTTACACCCAGTTTTACAAGTAATTGCCAGGCTTTGCAAAATCCATTTTTACGCAAGGTACCACGTACAATCGTATCCGCATTTTGAAGGCCGTATACTTCCCGGTAAGAGAGCGAATCGCGGTTGCCATATGCTTCCAGAACACCAAACTCATCTACAGATACTTGTTCTGCTCTGGCAAAAATCTGATGAGGAGGTATATATTTGTAATCTCCGTCTTCCATATACTTAACTGTACTCTGCCCGGCGATTACCACATTGCGGGGGTTCCAGGTAAATTTATAACCCCAGGGATTATTATCAGATTCTGAAGATACCAGGCCACCACAATATGATTTGAAAGAAGTGATATTAGCGCCATTTTCGGTTAAATGATTAATCACCTGCATGGCCGACATATGGTCGATACCAGGGTCTAAACCCATTTCCATCAGGATCAGCACATTTTCTTTTAATGCTTCTTTGTGTAGTTCCTTAATTTCAGGTGAAATATAGGAAGCCGTGAGCAGGTGTTTGCCAAACCGGATACAAGTACGCGCTACATGAATATGGTATACCGCAGGTAGCATAGAAATCACAATATCTGTCTGGCTGATTTGTTTTTCACGCTGTTTCTGATCAAAAATATTAAACAGAATAGCCTCTACATGCGGATACATTTCTGTTTTTCTCTGAGCCTGTTCAAGGTCAGTGTCTCCAACTGTTAATTTCCATCCTTGTTCTGGCGCTTGCTTGGCTAAATATTCTATCAGGTACGTGGAAGAACGTCCGGCACCCAGAATTAATATTTTTTTCTCCGTTGGTGTGGTATTGTTTGAAGGAAAAGTCATACCTATAAAGTTTAGGTTCAATTGTCGTTTAAATGGTGTCCAAACTAAAGCAATTAATAAGGATATAAACTATTTAAGATTATTTTGAATATTAATTATATTCAATTACATTTAATCCCCTTTTTAATTTGGTTCACGATAATGTGCTAAATTAAGGGAATATAAAACATGAAAAAATTAGATTTAAAGATTTTTATAGAAGAATATACGGTGAATGAGTTGCCTGAGGCAGATAAAGATCTATTTAGCAAAGCCAAACAAGCTTGTGAACAGGCTTATGCTCCTTATTCTAACTTTTATGTAGGCGCTGCTATTTTGCTGGAAAACGGAACTATTGTATTGGGAAACAACCAGGAGAATGCTGCCTATCCTTCCGGGATGTGTGCCGAAAGAACCGCAATTTACGCTACTGGTGCCAATCATCGGGGACAGAAAATAATCGCTATTGCTGTAGCTGCCTGTAAAGGAACTGATTATACATTTATTCCGGTTGCTCCTTGTGGTGCCTGCCGTCAGGCTATGCTCGAATATGAAAGTAAACAGGATCAGCTTATCCGCCTCATTCTACAATCAGGTGATAATGCGTGTTATATTATTCCTTCGATAAGCACCTTATTACCACTCCAGTTCACACGAAAAAATTTACTGGGTTGATACACAACAGCAATTCTTAAAATGCCAGTTGGCTTGTTATACAAGCCAACTGGCTTAAAAAAGCAATATTTGCTATCAAATAGACTGCCTTAGCAAATTCCTATTTTCCGGACTTAATTTTTAGTATTTCACCAACAGACACTCCTAAGTCTGATTTGTTATTCCACGTGGCAATGTCTTTTACTGTAACGGCATACTCTTTCGCAATCTTATATAAATTATCTCCTTTCCGGACTGTATATTCTATAAACTCTTCCGTAGGTTCTTGTTGCACTAATTCTTCTTGTACTGGTTGAGCAGGTGCTGCTTCAATTACCAGGAGTTGCCCTATTTTCAACCCATCAGACGGTTTTAAATTATTCCATTCCCGTAACTGAGCTATACTCACATTATAAATTTTTCCGATCGCATATAAAGTCTGTCCGGTAGTAACCGTGTGTGTTTTACCTTCTATAGGCTTTGTTTCTTCAGGCTGTGAAACTTCTGATTTTACTGGCTCAGGCGCTTTATCAGTTACTGTAGATGACACAGATGGTTTCTCTATTTCAGATTCCTGCTCTGTTATTTCTTCCTCTTCGGTAGTTTCTGCGCCAGGCTTAGGCTCAGGCTCATTTTGAGTAGTGCTTGCTACATTTACCGGCTCCTTTTTTTCCACAACTGGTTCAGGCTTTTCTTCAGCAGGTTTTGCAACTACTTTGCTCTCTTCTACCGGTTTCGCCGCCTGTTTCTCTTCAGCCGGTTTTACGACTGGTTTTTTCTCCTCCGCTTTTGTAACTGATTTTTCTACCGGAGGCTTAGCAACAGGTTTCTTTTCTTCCACTTTTGTCACTGGCGGTTTTTCTGCGGAAGATTTTACAGGAGTCTGTTTCTTCTCCTCTGCAGGTTTGGAAATATTTGTTTTTTGAGGTATTGGATCTGGTTTAGATGGTGTTTTTACAGCCACAGGCGGCTTTGGAACATCCCGGATTTCCACTGGTTCCCTGGACGGACGGGTAGAACGAAGCCATATTACCCGGCCATGTTTTAGTTTTTCTGGCCGTTTCATCCGGTTTTTCTTTAGCAGCGCACTTAAAGTAATCCCGTATTTCTGAGAAATCTGCCACATGGTTTCACCTTCTGTTACAATATGCTCATCTACTTTAGCTTTATTCCGCTTTTTACGCAGATAATATACCTCACCAGGAATCAGTGCTTCATTCGCCTTCAGGTCATTATACTTAATGAATTTCTCCCTGGCAACTCCGCTGGCATCGGCCAGTTTAGCAATATTGTCACCTGGCTGTGCCTGTACCCCAGGTTTGCCATTCACTGTATAGAAAATCACCTTTTTATTTGCACGGCTGCGGCTCTTTTTCTCTTTTAGCACCGGAAAAGCCGTATTCAGGTCAGATTGTGAAGCGATAATAGGTTCAGTATACCCTTCCGCCACAGGTGTCTCTGGTACTGGTGTATTCATGCGGGCCATTAGTTCGCTGGCTTTATGGGTAGGCGCAGGAATAATTACAATATAATCTCTGTTTTCGGGTACCCTCTTTTTATTCAGCCATTTGTTATACATTTCCAGATTCTCTGCGGTAACCTCCATATGCCTGGCAATATCACTTAAGGTTTTCCCTTTCACATCTGTATACTGAAGCAAAGTAAGAGCAGGCTTTGTATTTTTGCCGATTTCATCCTGAAACACAAGTTTGTGGGCCAGAAATTTAATAATGTACCAGTGCGTACGTACATCAATATCCATCTTCTCCACCCCAATATCCCGCTGGTTTATCATCGTTTTAGCACCACCCAGGCCTACATTATAAGACAGCAGGGTAAATACCCAGTTTTTTAGAAAATTATTGTTTCTTTTCAAATATCTGGCGGCTCCTCTGGTCGCTGAAATAATATGCTTGCGCTCATCTATGTCTCCATCTACTACCAAACCGACTTCTAAAGCTGATTCTTTTTTGAATTGCCAGTAGCCTACTGCATTTGATGTTGAAACTGCATCTGATACCAATGAACTCTCCTGAACTGCCAGATATTTAAAGTCGTCTGGCAAGCCTTCTTCTTCCAGAATTTTCTCAATCACCGGAAAATACATATCTACCCGTTCCAGTTTCATCTGAAAATATTTATCACTTTTCTGGAGAATATCCATATCTGCCTGTATCCGTTTGCGGCCTTGCTCGCTAATGCGGAGTTTCATACCAGCAAAATCTACAGTATAGGGAACGTCAGCAGCAAAAACAGAAAAATTGACCAGAGAAAAAACTAAAATGAGTACAGAGAAGGGGTTTCGCTTCATTGTAAGAGAGTAATAATATAAGTATGGGTGCAAAACTTCGTAAAGCTATCTCTTTATATAAAAATATTAGTATCGGTACCCATAGAATTTTAATTTTTACAGAAAATCTACCATTTAGTACTAAACTGTTATTCTCTTTTCATTCACAAACATTCGATTCAACAAAAAAAGGCAGATTTTCTTTTTAGTTTAACGTTTGCTCTTACTAAATAAGTATGGAATTGGGTGGTGAAACTCCTCTTTTTTACAAAAATTCATGTAGAAATAAGAACATTTTCTTTTTAGAAACAGGATTAGGTGTTTTGTTCTTACTTTGCTGAATATGGATTGGCCTAAAGGTATATGGCGCATTTTTCTGATACTTCTGGTAGCTATACCTGCTGTTTGTACTATCGTAATATTTTTCTTTTCCCACGAAACCTTTACGGAGCAAGTATTTAGCAACTATCATAATCCTGAAAAGCTTGAAAAATTCCGGAGTACTTTGCTTACACAGGAGCGGTTTACCCTGCTCAGGTTTTGCCTTATCTTTCTCACCACTATCTGCCTAATTATTGGCATCGCTGCCTGGAACCGGCATCAACAGGTGTTTTTGCTATGGCACCGGATTAGAAATTATAGTTTCCATACAATAAAGCAAGCCAGAGAATTCTGGTGGCATTTGCCTGCTATTGAACGCTACATAACCTTATGTTTATTTGCTGTAATTATAATTAGCCGGGTGTATTTTCTGTATCAGGTTCCCTTCCATATAGATGAGCGCTTCACCTACCTATATTTTGTAAGTAAAGGTATGGGCGTATCAATGGCCTATTATCCTAATCCGAATAATCATATTTTTTTTACCATACTGTGTACAATTATTTCAGCCTTTATAGATGATCCCTGGCTGGTAATGAAAATACCTGCTTTCCTGATGGGTTTTGTACTGGTTGTAGTTTATTGGGCAGTTATACGAAGTTTCTTCGATCTTACCATTACCCTTTTAGCAACAGCACTGTTTGCCTTTAGTGCCGGTGTATGGTACTATGGATTACAAGGGCGGGGATATAGCCTGTTGATGATTTGCCTATTAATTGCTATCCGGAGTGTATTTACGATTTTACAAATCAAGAAAAATCGTTTCACTCCTTTTTTCTGGCTCTGGCTCAGTTCTGTCCTTGGTTTTTACACCATTCCTATATTTATCTATCCGTTTACAGGTATTATGCTTTTTGCAGGCATCTATTTACTCACACAAAAAGAATATGCCAGCTTCCTGAGGCTATGTTTCTGCACAGTATGTATTCTGACAAGTGCATTCCTTTTATATTTGCCTGTGTTTGTATTCAATGGCTGGAACGCCATCTCTGGAAACAGCTGGGTTGTAGCTATGCCCTGGGATGCATTTATAGCCGACATTCCAGCACATTTGCTTTCCATGGCAGATAATATGTGGGGATATCTCCCTTTCGGACAGTGGTTACTATTACTAACGATTGTATATTGTATAATCATACTAATTCGTAAAGCACATTCCAGCCATCGTAGAAAGTGGGTATATTTGTTTCTGATCTGTCTGCTCAGTTTGCTTGTGATTTCTGTGGGTCAACGGATTTTACTGTTTCAGCGACTTATTTTGTATCTATCTGTTTTCCAGTACCTGATACTGGCGCTGCTTTTAATTGATATTGTTTCGTGGCTCATACAAAAACCAGTTTATAGATTATATATACTTACCGGTATTTCTGCATTTTACATTAGCTTTAACAGCTTCCAGTTTTACAGAGACACAGCCCCAGAAAAATTTGATCTCTACGATAGTTTCGACAATATATCTTCTCTCCTCTACCAGAAACAAGCTGACATCATCTTTGTGAATATGTATGAATATGCGCTATGCATCCGGTTTCAATATGAAACCAATGGCAAACCTATTGACCTGGATTCGCAGCAAACAGAAAGTGGAAAAGAATATAGATATCTGGTTATTCACAAGGAATACGCTGTTCCCGAACAGATTTCTTTAGCCAATTATAAGGTTATTTATTCAGATGCGGAAGCTGTAGTATATGAGAAGGTATCTTTATAAACCTTTAAAAGCGTAATAAATCAGGCGCAATCCAAATCCCAGTAACGCTACGCCTACACCCCGGTTCATCCACGTCAGTACATGATGCGTGAGATACTTACTAAGGCGGTGAGCTACATACGCTTTGGCAATGTCTGTAAGGAATACAGTGGAAATGGTACCCACAAAAAACAGGAATACCTGTACGCCCTCAAATTTTTCCTGCACACTTACCATACTCATCACTCCCACCCAGAATAAGACGACAAAAGGATTAATGGCATTGAGGGCAAAGCCTTTGATAATATAGCGGTAGGTACCTGGTGTAGGGTTTTCCAACATCAGGCTGGCTTTGCTGCTTACCGGTTTTAACAGGGCAGAAATACCAAACATGAGCATAATCATGCCGCCAGCCATCGCCAGGCTTTCCTGAAATTGTGCATTTTCAAACAGCTGGAGAAAACCCACATAACAGATCATTACATACATAGTATCGCTTAAGGAAATGCCAATTGCCAGCAGAACACCGGAACGGAAGCCTTTATGAATGGCAGTTTGCAGCAAGGCAAAAAACACAGGTCCAATCAGAACAGCTAATAAAAGTCCAAAAAGTATGCCTTTTAATAAAGCATGCATCTATATTGCGTTGATAAGTATACGTAGCTGGCAGTAACACATATTATTTTTATTTATAGCCTATCAGAAACGTTTGGCATTCACTTCTGATTCGTAGTTTTTAACAAAATCCTCCCATTCCTGTAATTGTGCTTTTTTGAACACCCGTGGAAATTTATTCTGTCCTCCTTCTTTCCCTTTCAGTTTCATCCATTTATAAAAGGCACCAGTCGGCAGTACTTTTACAAAAACCTCTTTTAAAGCCGCACTTCTTTCTACCCGGTAATCATCGTTTAGCTGGTGCAGTTTCTCATCAATCTTATTCTTCAGTACAGTTTCATCTACGGCATCATCGGTGCCGATGTACCATTGATGGGCAAATAAACTGTCGTATGGAATGCCAGCCACCGTGAATTCTTTAATCGCAATATTGAGTTCCTGCGAAACTAGTTCAATGGCCTTGTTCATATTATCCACCGACAAATGTTCCCCGCACAGGCTCAGAAAATGCTTGGTACGCCCGGTAATGACTATTTCAGATTCCTTTTTGGAAACAAACTTGATAACATCTCCAATCAGATAACGCCAGGTACCGGCACAGGTAGAGAGCAGCAACGCATATTCTTTTCCTTCATCTACCTGGTGAATCATATAGGTTTCCGGATTACTTACCAGTTCGCCATCTCCATTAAAATTCCGGTCATTAAAAGGAATAAATTCATAAAAGATGCCATTATTCACCACCATGCGCATAGACCGGCGGTTAGGCAAAGCCTGAAATGCAATAAAGCCCTCTGATGCCAGATAGGTTTCTATATAGGTAATGGGATGGGCCAACAATTTTTCAAACCCTTTACGATAGGGATCGAAAGAGACACCACCATGGGCGTATACCATCAGGTTTGGCCAGATGTCGTGAATGGTTTTTACCTTGTAGCGTGCTATGATCTTTTCCATCAGAATCTGTATCCAGGCTGGTACACCTACTACAAACCCAATATCCCATTCGGCGGCTTGTTCGGTAATTTCATCCAGTTTGCTGTTCCAGTCGGGAATTTTGGCAATCTTTTTTCCAGGTTTGTAAAAATGCTGAAACCAGAAGGGCAACTGGCTTGCACTGATGCCACTTAGATCACCTTCAAAGTAAGAGCCATTAAAATTTAAATGAGTACTACCCCCAGCATCAATATACCGGTTTCAAATAGTTTACTGGGCAGTTCATGATAATTAGAAAGAGACAAAATCTGGCGGATACTGGTTTTTTGTATCGCCTTAATCATCGACCGGGTGATGGGAATATGTTTGGTGGAGGCTTCAGAAGTACCGGAACTCAGGGCAAAATACTTTACTTTTCCGGGCCAGCATATATTTTTCTCTCCTGCCAGCGAACGGTGCCACCACTGCTTAAAAATCTCATTATAGGAATAAACAGGAACATTTTCCCGGTACTTTTTGTAAAAATCACCTCCATACTGCATGTCCGTTAACACTTCATCAAAACCAAAGGCCTTACCAAACTCAGTATTTTTTGCCTTAATCAGCAGCTTTTGCAATTCCATTTGCTGCAATTCAGTGGCATCAATACGCTCCTGCTCTATTATTTTCCTGATTTTAATTCCTTTTTTAAGAAGTGTACCTAATATGGGCATCAGTGAATGGGTTAATTAGTTGAAGCAAAAGTACAGCTTATAAACTTTATTTGAAACTAATTACCGGCTTAGTTGAATCCGCTTATACAGTTATGGTATAAAATATACGCTTAAATTCACTATAAGTTAGCAAAATAATGTAGTCAGCCTAAGTTAAGCCTTCCCTGTTAATTATTATCTAAACATTCTATGGAAGGCAAATAAGATAAATGGAGTTTAGAAATCGTTATTCTGAGTAGGAGAAGCCTGCTTATTTGCAATAAAAATTTTTTTAATTAAATAGAATCTCCTAAATTTGCAGTCCGTTTTGGAAAATATTAACAATCAAATACATGTACGCAATAGTTGATATCGCAGGTCAGCAATTTAAAGTAGAAAAAGACCGGTTTCTCTATGTCCATAGACTGGCAGGAGAAGCAGGCGCTGGCATTGTGTTCGACAAAGTATTACTTGTCGATAATGGCGGGGAGATATCTGTAGGCCTTCCTACGATCTCGGGAGCCACGATCTCTGGGAAAATCCTGGAGCACGTAAAAGGTGAAAAGGTGATTTCTTTCAAGAAAAGAAGAAGAAAAGGTTACCGCAAAAAAGTGGGCCACCGTCAGCAGTTCACCAAGGTTTTAATCGAAAACATTTCTTTATAGCTCATCGCTGAAAAATTTAAAAGACCATGGCACACAAAAAAGGAGCTGGTAGTTCCCGGAACGGTAGGGAATCGCATAGCAAACGCTTAGGCGTAAAATTATTTGGCGGTCAGGTTGCCAAAGCAGGCAATATTCTGGTGCGTCAGCGGGGTACACAACATCATCCGGGTACTAATGTTGGCTTAGGTAAAGACCATACATTATTTGCCTTGGTAGATGGCACGGTTGTATTCAAAAAAGGCTTAAAAGATAAGTCCTATGTACATATCATCGCAGCCCCTGTGGAAGAAGCAGTAGCCGCTGAATAAGTACACAACAGATAATTGATAAAAGCACAAATCGAAAGTTTGTGCTTTTTTTGTATGCCTGTGGTAACGAAACGCTATAGGATTTGTTTGTATACATGTATAGGCTCAAATGAAGTTCAATTCATTCATACAACATCTACTTTATTTACTCAATCTCATTCTATTGCCATGTTTAAAAAATACGTAAATATCTATACCGAATCTAATCCGAACCCAAATTCAATGAAGTTTGTGCTTAACTACATGCTGGTACCGGATAATACCACGTTCGATTTTCCGGATACAGAAAGTGCAGCCCAATCTCCTCTGGCGCAAGCCCTATTTGAATTTGAGTATGTAAAACGGGTATTTCTAATGAACAATTTCATTACCATTACCAAAGATGAATCGGTAAGCTGGGAAGAAGTAATGCTTCCCCTGAAAAAATTCATTAAAGAATATATGGAAGATGACAAGCCTATTTTTACGGCTCAAAAAATAGAAGCACTCAAAACAGAACCCTCCGGAGAAGATGATCCGGAAGTAGTTCAAAAAATTAAACACCTGCTGGAAGAATATGTACGTCCGGCGGTAGAGTCAGATGGTGGCGCTATTAATTTCCACTCCTACCACGAGGGTGTAGTAACGGTGCAGTTGCAGGGTTCTTGCAGTGGGTGTCCTTCTTCTACGATTACCTTAAAAGCAGGTATTGAAAACCTGTTGAAAAGAATGCTGCCGGAAGATGTAAAACAGGTGGTTGCCGAAGGAGTATAAGTAGTTAATATCCATTCGTTCATAGTATTCTACATATTTTAGTTAATTAATAGTTTATTCCACTTTTCTGCATAAAATGAAGTGCCTGATCATTGACGACGACCCACTGGTATGCGATATGCTAAGCCATTTCGTTTCGAAAGTAGATTTTCTGGAATATAGCATTCAGTGTCAGAGCGGAACAGATGCTCTGAACCTGCTGGCTGTTGAAAGCTTTGATCTTGTTTTTCTGGATATTGATATGCCGGAAGTAACAGGTATGGAACTGATTAAAAATATCAATCCTTCCATACCTGTTATTATTATTACCTCTTCATCTGAATTTGCCCTGGAATCCTATAATTATCATGTGATTGATTATCTGCTAAAACCGGTAAATTATGCGAGGTTTTATAAAGCCGTTCAAAAAGCCTATCAGATTAAGAAAAGCAAAGCGGATAGTAAGCCGGGTATTGAAGAAATATTTATAAAAGACGGGCATAACCTGGTAAAACTGAACCTGAAAGAAGTACTCTATATAGAGGCCGTATCTAATTATGTGTCTTTCAAAACAGCTACTAAAACCTACCTTTCCTTGATGAGTATGCAGAAACTGGAAGAAAGCCTGCCAGACAATTTTATGCGTATCCACCGGTCGTACATGGTCAATATTCAAAAAATAGACAAGATTGAAGCTGGTACACTATTTATTGGCGATAAGCCACTTCCCATCAGCAATTCCTACAAAGACAAGTTGCTGCAAAAGCTGAATTTGTTGATTTGATTTTTCCCACTCTTCCGCAATCCGGAACATAACTCCTGTATTCAAGTAAAGTATTATTTATAAATAATACTGCATGATTTGTATGTTTAAGAAATTAGCTACCTTAACTATAGTTGAGTTGGTCTAAATATTATTGAAAATGCGGGCTAAAGTATTAAAATGGAGTAGTTCTGTGCTTATAATTGTTGGCTTTATAGGTTTCATAAGTGCGTTTCCTCTTAGCACCGGAGCGGGCAATATTACAAATGAACTGCCTTGGGGACATGTTAGTAATATAGTAGCCGATGAAGAAGGCAATACTTACTTAGGATTACAATTTTATCATAGAATTCAATCCTATGACAAAGAAGGTAATTTTCGTAAGCAGTGGCATATTGGATGTGGTTCTTCAGGAAGTTTTTATATACAAATCAACTCAAAGCAACAAATAGTAGTGGCAACGGCTAAAGGGAAATGTCTCATTATTTTTGATCATGACGGCAATACGCTACTCTCAGAAAGTGACAGTATTGATTTTGAAAATTACAGGCCTTCAAAATTATTCTCTTATAGAACAAATGATGGCACAGTGTATAGTTTAAAAAATAGATTATTTATCCCAAAAATAACAAAGACGGATACGGCTAAACATGAGTCAGTTATTACGCAAATGCCTTGGTATATGATGTTCATACAAGGCCCTCTACCTGCTTGGTTATTTTTTTTCTTAGGAATGCTTATTAAAGTAGAACCATGGAAAAAGCGGTCCAGAGATATAACATAAGCGATTGTTTCACTAACAGATTTATACGTAAAAAACACTTTCAAATTATCTTCAAACCCCATTACACATTATTCACAGAAACTGCGTTATTTTAGCGTTCTTGAATACGTGTAATGAAGAAAAAACAGTTATTGCAATTTGGTATCGGCATAGGTATCATTATTCTGCTGAATATAGCCGCTACCCAGCTCTTTTTCCGGATTGACCTTACCGAAGACAAGCGCTATAGCATTTCTCCCGCTACTGAACAGATTCTGGAAAACCTCGATGATCAGGTATTTGTAACGGTATATTTAGCAGGTGATGATTTGCCAGCCGGCTTTAAAAGGCTCGAAACAGCCATCCGGGAACGTCTGGAAGAATTCACAGTATATGGCGGAAAAAACATTCAATATACTTTTACTGATCCCGGTGCTATTGTCGACAAAAAAGCCAGAAGTAAATTCTATCAGCAACTTATCAGCAAAGGCATACAACCTACTAATTTATTTGCCAAAGAAGGCGACCGACAGATTGAGAAACTGATTTTTCCAGGAGCACTGGTGAGTTATCAGGGAAAAGAGTTACCGGTATTACTCTTGAAAGGAAATAAAGCTACAGGCTCAGAACAGATATTGAATCAATCGGTGGAGAATGTAGAGTTTGAACTGGCTTCTGCCATGCGGAAATTAAGCGTGACAGACAAAAAGCGGATCGGTTTTTTACTCGGTCATGGAGAGCCGCAGGGAACAGAAATTGCTGACCTGGTAAATTCATTACAGGAATACCATGAAGTATATCCGGTAGACTTACCCAAATCTCCTAATCTGCAGGGACTGGATTTGATCATTGTAGCCAAACCTGATACTTTTTTTAGTGAGGAAGATAAGTATAAGATAGACCAGTTTATTGTAAATGGCGGCAAAGCTTTATTCTTTGTAGATGCCCTGCGCCTGGATAGCCTGACTGAAAAAGGCGCATACGCCTTTCCTTATAACCTGAATCTGGATGATCTGTTCTTCCGCTATGGAGTCCGGTTGAACGGGAACCTGATACAAGATTTAATGTCAGCTTCTATCCCTTTAAATATCGGCAATATGGGCGATCAGCCGCAGATTAAGCCGATGCCCTGGCCCTATTACCCATTACTCAATACATTTTCCAAACATCCGGTGGTACGCAATATGGATGTAGTGTATACAAGATATGTGGGCACGATGGATACGGTGAAAGCTACTGGCATTGTCAAAACGCCGTTAATGCTTACATCGCAATATACCAGGCTTGTACCAGCCCCGGCACATGTATCGTTTAACCAGGCAGCATTAGACTTAAATCCGGCATTATACCAGAAAGGAAGTTTTCCAACCGCCTATTTGCTGGAAGGCAAATTCCGTTCGCTTTTTGCCAACCGCATCACCAGCGCTGACCCTCGCTCCACTACATTCAAAGAAACAGGCAACGCTTCCAAAGTTATTGTTTGCTCAGATGGCGATTTGCCCACCAATGAAATTAATCCAAAAACGGGAAAATTCCTGCCCCTCGGTTACGACCGCTTCTCTCAAAACACTTTTGCCAACAAAGATTTTGCACTGAATGCCATCGATTACCTCCTGGATGAAAATGGCGTAATAACTGCCCGGAATAAGGAAATCGCTCTCCGTCCTCTCGATAAGCTGCGTATCCGGGAAGAACGTTTGCAATGGCAGGTCATTAACCTGGTAGCTCCTGTTTTACTAATAGTTTTATTTGGAATAGCCAGAGCCTACGGCAGAAAACGCAAGTATGCGGTGGCAGTGAATAGTTGAAAGCTTGTTGTTAAAAATTATATTCATCACTGTAGAAGCTTTTATGGTGAACAACTACTTATACTCCTGTCTATAGATGAGAATCGCCTTTGATCTGGATGGAACGCTGATAGAAAGTGCCTATGCTCTTCCATTAAAAAGCAAATGGCCTCAATTGGTCAGAAAATTCTGCGGGATAGAATCTCTTCGAGAAGGTACGCTTGAATTAATGCAGTACTTTCAGCAGCAAGGAGAAGAAGTCTGGATTTACACCACCTCTTATCGAAATACCTTCTATATCCGAATATTATTTCTTTTACATGGAATTGTAATTTCCGGTATCATCAATCAAACTGTTCATAACAGAATTTTAAGAAAAAACGCTGTCTGGCCTCTTTGCTCAAAATATCCACCTGCGTTCGGAATTGATCTGCTCATTGACGACCAGGAAGGAGTTAAAATAGAATCAGAACGTTATGGCTTTAAAATGATATGGATTAAACCCGAAGAAAAAGATTGGACACAGGTAATTATAGATGAATATCAAAAAATAAAACGGCAACATGTATAAATACATTTTGCTTGCTATTATATATAAATTGCGCTTATATCAACTTTTTCCGGCTAACTGGCCACAGGCAGCATCAATATCTTTGCCCCGGCTGCGACGTACATTCACAATTACTCCTTTATTTTCCAGATAAGCGGCAAACTTTGACAAACTATCTTCTGAGGTATTGACAAAAGAAGCTTCGGCGATGGGATTATATTCGATGATGTTTACTTTACAAGGCGTATGTTTGGTGAACTCATATAGTTCACGGGCATCATCTATCGTATCGTTAAAATTGTAAAATACAATGTATTCATAGGTAACTCTGGTTACTGTTTTCTTATAGAAATACTGCAACGCTTCCTTTAAAGCAACCAGACTATTACTTTCATTGATGGGCATGATCTGGTTACGCTTTACATCATTGGCTGCATGCAAGGACAAAGCCAGATTAAATTTCACCTGGTCATCACCTAATTTTTTGATCATTTTGGCAATGCCGGCTGTAGAAACCGTAATCCGCCTGGGTGACATGTTCAATCCATCCGGCGAAGTGATGTGCTCTACAGATTGTAAAACATTGGCGTAATTGAGTAGAGGTTCGCCCATACCCATGTATACAATATTGGTAAGCGGCGTATTGTATTGCCCTTCTGCCTGGTTGCGGATATGAACTACTTGATCATATATTTCTGAGGCTTCCAGGTTCCGTTTCCGTTCCATATAGCCAGTGGCACAGAATTTACAAGTTAAAGAACAACCTACCTGAGAAGAAACACAGGCGGTCATGCGGTCATCGGCAGGAATAAGTACACCTTCTACGAGATGGGTATCAAACAAGCGGAAAGCCGACTTAATAGTGCCATCGCTGCTCACCTGTTTCTTATCAACGCTTACTGCATTAATCACAAAATGGTCACCTAACTTTTGCCGCAAACTCACCGAAAGATTAGTCATTTGATCGAAGCTGTGGGCAGATTTTTTCCAGAGCCACTCATAAATCTGCTTGCTACGGAAGGCTTGCTCGCCTTGCTGTACCAGAAAATCTTTTATTTCCGGCAGGCTTAATTTTCTAATATCTTTTTTATTGAGGACAACGGTTTTGGGTGCCGTCTGTTGAATATCTATCATAGTAATGCAAATATAGGTAAACCCGGCATATTCAGCGAGTTCGCTTGAATTATGCTATATTATACCAGCTTTTCCATAACATAGAAGGCGATATAATAATTCTTTGAAAGCCGCTTTGTTTTACAGAAATTGCCCGGAAAATATGGGTTGATACTCCAAGAACAGCTATTGGCATTTTCCAGCATTCATGACAAAAACATCTGTATTTATTGAAGCACACCTAACTTATTTGCTTGCCGGGTTATTATTATGTGTGATGATCTTTCATTTTGCTTTTCCGGAATATATTCAGGAAGAAAATGGACTAGGCTGGGATGGAGAAGCATATGCCAGTATTCTTAAAAACTTTAAGCAACAAATTCAGAACCGGGAAATTAACTCCTATTACTTTCAGCGGATATTTCCTATTGCTATTGTGTATGGGGAATTATTCATAACCGGCTTGCCTTTATCAGATACAAACATTATAAGAGCATTTCTCGCTTTTAATATTGTATTAATCGGTATTGCTTTCTGGGCATGGGTGGTTTTGTGCCAGCAGTTGCAATTACGTACACAAGGAAAAGTATTAAGTTTTTCAGGCATTTTTATTAATTATGCTTTACTGAAAATGCCTTTCTATTACCCAGTTCTCACCGATCTGATTGCTTTTAGCATTGGCCTTCTTATGTTTTACTGTTCTCTGCGAAAGTATAAAGTAGGGTTGCTTTTTCTCTCAGTGATTGGTGCATTTTCATTTCCCACGCTATTTTATTGTGGAATGCTCCTGTATGTGCTACCGGTGCAAAATGGGCTGAACTCTACTGAAAACAGCCTCAGGCAATGGAATAAATGGCTGGCTATACTTGGTGTCATATTATTTACTGTTGTTTTTATAGTCGCTCGTTTTATAAAAGACAAACCGTATGTCAATCCGCCTGATAATTTGATATTTGCCATTAGCTCTATCCTGGCAATTATATATGTGTATTTTATTATCTATAAACTAACCCGGATCGACTGGTATCTTCAAGAACTATTCAACGCTCAAACCTGGAAGCGAGCAGCAATAGCCATCCTTTTGTTTGCTATCATTTATGTATTTACCAGTTTCTTATCTTCTTCTGAAGAACCCATCCTGAATTATAAAGGATTTCTGGCCAACGTAGTTATAGAGGCGATTACTAATCCACTGGTTTTCCTGGTAGCACATTTTGTTTATTTCGGGCCAGTATTTTTGTTAGCATTATATTTCGGGAAGGATTTTATAAGACAGGTAAATACGTATGGAACCGGGCTTCATGCATTTGTTTTACTCTACTTACTGCTAGGCGCCGGCTCAGAATCCAGGCAATTTATCAATGCCTGGCCAGTGTTTGTATTGATACTTTGTGTGGCTTTAGAAAAATATACTTTTCCCAGACTTTTCCTTATTGCGATTGTTATCTTTTCCCTACTGGTTTCAAAATTCTGGTACCGCATCAATACAGAGACTTTTGGTGGTGATTTTCTGGATTTTCCCTACCAGCAGTATTTCATGTCACAAGGACCCTGGATGTCGGATACCATGTATATAGTGCAGGGAAGCATTGCCCTGGCCATTTTCGGATCATTGTACTTCCTTTTTCTGCGCCAAAAGAATTTCAATCATGCACAAACAACCAATGACCGATAATTATTTTAGTTATTCCTGCTTTTTGGCTTCTTCCCAGTATACATCCATTTCAGCAAGGGTCATGTTTTGCAGATTTTTACCTGCTTTTTTAGCTTCGGCTTCCAGGTAATTAAAACGTTTGATAAATTTTTTATTGGTACGTTCAAGAGCTGTTTCCGGGTTGATATTCACAAAACGGGCATAATTCACCAAAGAAAACAACAGATCGCCAAATTCTTTTTCTGCTTCCTCCGGCTGTAAATGGCTTTCGTTTGCAAACGCTTGCTGGAATTCCTGCATTTCTTCTTCTACTTTCTCCCACACCTGGCTTTTCTCTTCCCAGTCAAAACCGGCACTTCTCGCTTTTTCCTGAATACGCATCGCTTTTACCAGCGCGGGCAATGACACAGGTACTCCTCCCAATACTGATTTATTGCCTTCTTTAAGTTTTAATTGCTCCCAGTTCTGCTTTACTTTTTCTTCGGTATCGGCTTTCACATCGCCATAAATATGCGGATGACGGCTGATAAGTTTTTCGCAGATACCATTGAGGACATCGGCTATATCAAACTGCCCGGTTTCGGAAGCAATTCTGGCATAAAACACAATGTGCAGCGCTAGATCGCCTAACTCTTTTTTAACTTCCGGCAAATTGCCATCCATTATAGAATCCGATAACTCATAGGTTTCTTCAATGGTTAGGTGGCGGAGGCTTTCGATGGTTTGCTTTTTATCCCAGGGACATTGCTCCCGGAGTTCATCCATAATGGTAAGCAGGCGGTCGAATGCCTGAAGTTTTGCCAGACGGTCAGCGCTTTTATTTTCGAACATGATTTTATTACAGAGTTAAAAGGTCATTATTATAGCGTTCAAAACGCTATTGTGCATTGAAGCGCATTACTACTATTCTACACCAAACAGAATATTAAAATTCAGCACAAGTTAATTTTTCTCAGGAAGAGAACTCAAAAATGTTTGTAAACAAAAAACCCGTGAATAAATACACGGGTTTTTATTCTAAACTTCACAAAATTATACTTTAATTCCTACTTCGACCATCGTATGTATGGTACGGATAATTCCTTCTGTATCAAAGCCGCATTCTCGATGTAACTCAACCTGCTCACCGTGTTCAATTATTGCATCTGGAATGCCCAGGCGTTTTACCTGCGCCTGATATCCATGATCGGCCATAAATTCAAGTATAGCACTGCCAAAACCTCCCATCAGACAACCATCTTCTATTGTTAATACTTTAGAGAATTTGCTGAATACATGATGAAGAAGCTGTTCATCTAAAGGTTTCACAAAACGCATGTCATAATGCGCTGCATCAATACCTTCTGCCTCCAGTTGCTCACAGGCTTTTACGGCATAATTTCCTATATGACCAATAGTGAGAATGGCCATATCTTTTCCTTCTTTTACTACTCTTCCCTTCCCAATTTCAATCTTTTCAAATGGAGTTCGCCACTGCGGCATTACTCCTTCTCCTCTCGGATAGCGGATAGAAAACGCACCCTTGGTTTCTTCCAATTGGGCTGTATACATTAAATTTCTGAGTTCCTGTTCGTTCATAGGAGCAGAAACCACCAGATTAGGCACACAACGCATATACGCAATGTCATATGCACCGTGATGGGTGGGCCCATCTGCGCCGGCAAACCCTGCTCTATCCAGACAGAATACGACTTTTAAATCCTGGATACATACATCATGAATAACCTGGTCGTAAGCCCGTTGCATGAAGGTAGAATAGATATTACAGAAAGGCACCAAGCCTTGTGTAGCCAGGCCTGCAGAAAATGTTACCGCATGTTGCTCAGCAATACCTACGTCAAAAGCCCGTTCAGGCATTTCCTTCATCATAATATTAAGCGAACTACCCGATGGCATAGCCGGAGTAATCCCCATGATTTTATCATTGGTTTTGGCCAGTTCTACGATCGTATGCCCAAACACATCCTGGTATTTAGGCGGCTGAGGCGTTTCATAGGTTTTTTTGCGTATTTCTCCGGTAACTTTGTCGAATAAACCTGGGGCATGCCATTTGGTCTGGTCTTTTTCAGCCAGCGCATATCCTTTGCCTTTGGTGGTGATGCAATGCAGGATTTTGGGTCCGGGAATATGTTTAAGGTCTTCCAGTACACTCGTCAGGTGATTAATATCATGTCCATCTATCGGACCAAAATACCGTAGTTTCAGCGATTCAAACAGATTGCTTTGTTTAAGAATAGAAGCTTTGATACCACTTTCAATTTTGGAAACGATCTCCTGTGCATTCGGACCAAATTTGCTGATCTTACCCAGAATATTCCAAACTTCGTCCCGGAACCGGTTATAGGTAGAAGAAGTAGTAATATCAGTCAGATAGTCTTTGAGTGCGCCTACATTTGGGTCAATGGCCATGCAGTTATCGTTAAGAATGATAAGTAAGTTTGAATTACTTACTCCTGCATGATTCATCGCTTCAAACGCCAGACCAGCAGTCATAGCACCATCACCGATAATAGCAATATGTTGTTTTTCTTCGTCTTTTTTATAGTGGGAAGCCATGGCCATTCCCAAAGCTGCAGAAATAGAGGTAGACGAATGACCTACGCCAAATGTATCATACGGACTTTCTTTACGTTTAGGAAACCCGGAAAGGCCTTTATAAGTCCGGTTGGTATGAAAATTTTTCCGGCGGCCGGTCAGAATCTTATGTCCATACGCCTGATGTCCTACATCCCACACCAGCTGGTCGCTTGGTGTGTTGAATACATAATGTAGGGCTATGGTGAGTTCTACTACACCCAGGCTTGCCCCAAAATGCCCACCATAGATCGATACGTTATCAATAATAAACTGCCTGAGTTCGGTACAGACCTGGTACAACTGTGAGGAATCCAGTTTTCGCAAATCTTCAGGAGTCTCTATCTGAGCTAAAAGGGGGCCGGGCTTAATAAGCATGGATAAATGTTTTTCGATATTAATTAAACAATGAAAACAATTAAATGTTTCTCTAATTTTTTCAGAAAGCTGCTGTGCAATTTACTTAATCCTTTAAGAACCACCTAAAAAATAAATTTTCCGTTCTAAGTTACTTCTAATCTTAATAGAAGGGAGTAAAAATAGTATTATTTATTTGCTATATATCGATTATTTCTTACCTGATTTTGTATTATTAAATCGCAAATTGAATATATTACGGTTTATTCATGGAAATTTTATGAATAGTTATACTGTTATATATCAGAAGGTAAAAAAGTATTTTTACAAGTCAGTATTGTGTTTTATACCGTTATAAATAATTTTAAAACAACCTTGATTAATATTTTTTTGCCCGGATTTTACGAGCAGGTTAATAATCTGACATGCTTATCATTTTATTTAATACCACGGACTATCGTCAGCGTACGATGGACTAAACCTTTATATACGTTTTAAAGATTAATTCAGATTGACATTCGAGATAAAACTTCCCCTATTTGAGGGACCTTTCGATCTGCTACTATTTTTTATTGAGAGAGACGAATTAGACATTCATGATATCCCTATCTTCAAAATTACCGGAGACTTTTTAGCCTACCTCAAACAACTGGAAGCCGTAAATATGGACCTGGCCAGTGAATTTATCCTGGTAGCCGCTACTTTAATGCGGATTAAAGCGAAAATGCTGCTCCCCAGACATGAAGTGGATGAACAAGGCAATGAGATTGATCCCAGAGATGAACTGGTACGCCACCTACTGGAATATAAAAAATATAAATCGGTGATACAAGATATGGCTACGCTGGAGGCAGACCGGCAAAACAAGGAGGAACGGGGCAATATTGCCAAAGAACTTCATACTATCGCTGAAAAGAGCAATGTAGACTTAGAATTACAGGAACTGGATTTGTACAAATTGTTGAAGGTATTCCAGAAAGTAATGGACCGCTTTGTAAAGGCAAACAATAAACCGGTTCATACCATTATACAGTATCCATATACCATTGCCCAGCAGAAAGAATTCATTCTGGCAAAACTATTAGAAAATCAGCGTTTGACATTTGAAGAAGTGATTCTGGCAGACCAGGTAAAGATGGCTGTTATCTATAATTTCCTGGCTATTCTGGAATTATTACAGGCAGGATCAGCCACCTTACATATTGGTGAAGGGTATAATAATTTTTATATAGAACGATTGGAAAAAGAATCAGTATTAGTTAATTCTGAAAAGATATAGTTTTCAAACCTGAAGCTACTCGGGCTACATTGATGATTTTTTTATAGTCCTTCACTTTTAGCGAAAATACAAAAGCCCATCTTGAAGATGGGCTTTTGTATTTTACAATATAATAATTCTTTTTCTCTATGCTCTGGCAGCAGCTGTCTGGGTTTTGCCGGTAACTGGAGTCACTTTCTTTTTGGAAAGATCCAGTACAATCGGAGAAGCAATAAAGATAGAAGAGTATGTACCGAAAACAATACCGATGGTCAGGGCAAAAGAGAAGCCTCTCAGTACTTCTCCACCAAATATCAGTAATACTACTACTACCAGTAAAGTTACCATGGAAGTCATAATGGTACGGCTCAAGGTCTGATTAATAGCGCGGTTCAGAATACTTGGTAGTTCTTCTTTGGTGGTAGCTAAAGTTGCAAACTCCCGGATTCTGTCGAATACAACTACCGTATCATTAATGGAATAACCTACAACCGTAAGCATCGCCGCAATAAATACTTGGTCCACTTCGAAGTTGATACCAAATATTCTTGCAATAGCAAAAGCTGACATTACAAATAATACATCGTGTGTTAAGGCAACTACCGCACCCAGGCTATATTGCCACTGTCTGAAACGAATGAGTATATAGAAAAAGATAGCTACCAGAGAAAGCAACACAGAAGTACGAGAGCTATCCTGAATGTCGTCGGCCATTGTTGCCCCAACTTTCGCAGAACTTACAATATCATCTTGCTGAATGTTATAGGTTTTTAACCCTTGTAGCAACGCCTGTTTTACTTTTTCATCCGCCTCATCAGATTCTTCATCGATCAGATAGCTGGTGGTAATTTTTAACTGGCTATCACCATTATAGGTTTTTACTTCAATACCAGTATTCTGGAAATCGTCCATTAAAGCAGAACGGACATCCGCAGCAGCAACAGCTTTATCAAACTGCACTACAAACATACGTCCTCCTTTAAAGTCAACGCCCATGTTCAATCCCATAAAGGCCATCAGCACTAAACCTGCGGCGATGAATGCACCTGAGAATATATAGGCTTTCTTTCTGTTACCCACAAAATCAAAATTTATATGCTGGAACAGGTTTTTGGATGCAAACGTTGTGAGAGTGATGTCTTTGGCATCTTTGCGCTTGGCTACCCATTCCATAATCAATCTGGTAATGAATACGGCTGTAAATAAGGAACAGATAATACCGATCATCAAGGTAACAGCAAAGCCTTTAACCCCACCAGAACCAAATGCATACAGAATTACACCAGTAATAAAAGTAGTTGCATTAGAGTCTAGAATAGAACTGTAAGCTTTATCATATCCTACTTCAATCGCCTTCATCAATGTCCGTCCGGCTTTAAGTTCTTCCTTAATACGTTCAAAAATTAGTACATTGGCATCAACCGCCATACCCATGGTAAGTACGATACCGGCTATACCTGGCAAAGTAAGTACGGCATTAAACTGTGCCAGAACACCAATAATGAAGAAGATATTGAACAACAAGGCCACATTTGCTACCACACCACCAGATCCGTAATATAGGATCATAAACAGTACGACCATTCCCAAACCAGCTAGTGTAGAAACCAGACCTTGTGTAATGGCTTCCTGACCTAAAGATGGGCCTACAACAGCTTCTTCCACAATACGGGTAGGAGCAGCCAGCTTACCAGCTTTCAGAATATTGGCTAAGTCTTTGGCCTCTTCTACTGTAAAATTACCTGTAATAACAGAGCTTCCGTTAGGAATTTCATTTTGTACATTAGGTGCAGAATACACATTGTCGTCCAGAATAATAGCGATGCGTTTGCCTACATTATTGGCTGTTAAATTTTTCCATTTTTTAGCACCCAGCGCATTCATCTGCATGTTTACTTCTGCCTGGCCAGTCTGACTGAAATCCTGACGGGCATCGGCGATTACATCTCCTTCCAGGGCAGCTTTACCATCACGGGTTTTCTTCACCGCATGTAATACAATATATTCTTCACTAGTTGTGGCAGTGCCTTCTATAGCTTTTACTTCCCACAGAAAACGAACATTATACGGGAAGAACGTACGTACTTCATCGCGGTTTAAAATATTATTAATTCTGGCTGTATCGCTTACTTTGGCGCTCAAGCCACCCATCATCGGAAGAAAATATTTAGACAGCCCCTGGTTTTGATTTTGCAGATTTGTCAGCGAATCAGCTTTTGTAGAATCTTTTCCGGCTGTTTTACCAGCTAATTGTTGCTCCAGGTTGGTAATTTCGCTTTTCAGGCTATCAGCTTGTGTTGTATCGGCACGTATAGTAGTACTGGCGGTAGTTGAATCGGTTAATAAAGCCGCTGCATCTTTGTCTCTGGTAGCAGAAGCAGTAGCTGGCTTTTCGGTTCTCACCAGGTAATCATCCAGTTGTTGCAGGTAAGGGCTCAGTTCCTGTAATTCCCATACTTCGGCAAATTCCAGTTTGGCTACACCTGATAATAACTTACGCACCCTTTCCGGATTATCTACGCCAGGTAATTCAATCTGGATACGCTCTGTGCCAGGCAAACGCTGAATATTAGGGTTGGATACACCAAATTTATCAACCCGGGTACGCAGAATTTCGAAAGAACGATCAATGGCGTCTTCTACTTCGCTTTCGATCACTTTCATTACTTCTGAATTGGAAGATTCATAACTGATCTTACTTTTATTGGCAGCCGTAGAAAAAATGCGGCTCAGCCTGCCATTTGGTTCTACTTCTTCATAAGCCTTGGCAAACAGATTTGTATATTTATCAGTGCTGTTTTTTTGCAATTCATTTGCCCTTTTAATAGCAGCCAGAAACTTAGGATCGGTGCTGTTGCCAGACATCGCTTTGAGAATGTCGACTGGTGAAACCTCCATGGTTAGTTGCATGCCGCCTTGTAAATCAAGTCCAAGGTTGATTTCTTTGGCTTTTACTTCTTCAAAAGTGAACTTGGTAAATCCAAGATTATACACCGGCTCTTTCCATAAAGAGTCCATATAATCTTGTCTTTTGGTAAAATCTACTTTTCCCTTTGAATCTGTGGCAAACTGTGTAGCATCCTGCTGAACATTGCGGGATACAAATGTGAAAGAGAGGAAGTACAAACACAACAAAGATATAATTGCTGTGAGGGTAATAATTCCGGTTTTGTTACGCATAGCGTTTTAAAAAATTAATATTGAATATTATTAAAATAAGAGAGGAGTTGAATTGGGTTTATTCAACAAGAATCCATTCGTAAGAATGCATAAGGGTAGCGTATAACTGATATATCAATAGCGTTACCCTTACCCGGAAACAGCTATCTATGGGGCATTAATAGCAATATGATGACAGAAGGTATTTGTAAAATACGACAGCAAGAATAAAGGTTGCTCAACACTGAAATGTTTGAAGAGCAGTAGTCTGCTAAAAGTTTGTGTAAAGTCGAAATAGAATTCCTGCGACAGATTGAAATGTACAAAGGAAACAATAGCCTCAAAACTTACTGCCTGTATGATAACCGTATGCTGCTGTTCAGGCTCCTGTTTATGCGTCTTTTTTACAGACACAGTTTTGTTTCCGGCTTTTTGCAGCAGGCTGCTTTTTGCTGCTACTGTACCTATCAATGTAAGTACAACCAGAAACAAACTGATTATATGCAATATGTTGGCTTTCTTCGACATAAAGGATTGCAAAAGTAAGTATTTTGCAGGAAATCTTAAAAGGAATATTTAATTAAGTTTGGGTGTTTTCTGTACATCTGGTCAGCGCAGAATTGATTATAAAATTATACTAAAGATACTATAGTTTCAGTTGATTGGGCAACATCGAAATTTACTTTTTTTACAATCAGAGATGTGAGTTGAGTGGCAGTAGCGATTACACAACAATAATCCTGAAAAGCATCAATTTCTTTCACATACCAGGTTTTTTCTTTATAGGATACAGCGCCTTCAGGTGATATAGTAACCTGATCCATAGGTATGGATAATCCTTTCCCTTCTGCTTTGATCACGCTTTCTTTAATTGTCCAGAATTTAAAAAATTGCTGTAAGGGATTACTGGCTTTACTCAACTGGAATTTTTCCTCTGCACAGAAAATGGCATTAAAATCATTTAACTCGATAGGTTGGATCTCTTCAATATCAATACCGGTTTCTTCGCTATTAAGCGCACATATTACATACCTGCCTGCATGAGAAATATTAAAAAATACCTGATGATCTATATACGGCTTTCCGTAACTGCTTATCTGAAGTTGATTTAAACAATTATCCTCATACTGAAAGGACTTGAGCCCTTTCCACACCAGTAACCTACCTAATATGAAAGCCTGCTTATCCTGCCAATTTCTGAATGTAGCAGCTTTTTTTAGTACAGGCAGTGGCAAAATGTCTGTATAGGTTTCCAGCAGACTTTCATATATGCAATAGGTATAATCGGTATATAATATTACAGCAGCCATGTAGTAATAAGATAGGATAGCAGACTCACATTAAAGCGTTGCAAGTTACAATTCATGGTATAAGTCAGGGCCATATATAATTAAAAAATATACTACTTAAGAGAGGATTTAAATGAAAATAGGCAAAGACAAAAAATAAGGTTATTGTATGCTGACTATCAGCTATTTAAACACATCATAATTACCTTAATACACAATACTTTATATTCAAAAAAGGGGATTTCAAGGTATTTTTATTTATTTATATTAAAAAAATTACATTTCCTAATTGAACAGCAGGCGATTTTGCAAGGATTCGAATTGTTACTTTAGGAGATACTCACTTATTTTAAGCACATCAAATCAAACAACTGATAGAAAGGGGCTGCAATCTCAGTTTCTGTTCAGGAATAAGCTTATTACTTCTGATGGTTTGATCAGACTCTTTTATAAGGAAACTTAAATATTAATATTATAAATATCTTGTTTTATGATCCAGTTTCAGAATGAATTCGTAACAGCAGAATTAACCAATGATTCTACAGCTATTTTATTAACCTGGAAGGGTTTTATACCTAGTGCCAGCTATAGAGATGCTTTAGATAAGTCTTTAGAGATAGCTAAAAAACATAAAATCAAAAATTGGGTATCGGATATCCGGTTGATGAAAGTATTAGGTATAAAAGACCAGGAATGGGCAGGTACAGAATGGGTTACCAAAGCTGTTTCCTCCGGTTGTTATAGAAAACAAGGAGTGATCATGTCAGAAGATGTGTTCGGGCAGGCTTCCGCAAAAAACATTCTTATTTCAGTTCAGAACCAGCAGATTGAAATACAGAATTTTACCAAACTCGAAGAGGCAAAGAAGTGGTTGTCCTAACATAAAATACCTCCCCTACTTGTACTCTTCCAATGCTTATTTATTATGTGCTGAGAATTGATCTCAGCACTAAGCCTTAATTGATTTATTTAATTAGTAGAAGTGAACAGTAAAAACAATATGTCACTCAACCAGGTGACAGGCAATCAGCTATTGACTAGTGCAAAGAATGAGAGTATCCATATTATTTTTGAGTCCATTGCGCTGAAATTTCCGGATGTGGAAGCAGTAGTTCATAACGAACAATCCATATCCTATCAGGCTTTAGATGAAAAAGCCAATTATGTTGCCCGGTACCTTACCAATAAAGGCATACAAAAAGGTGACATAGTGGGTGTAAAGCTAGATAAAGGCATTGACTTGATCATTTCTATTCTGGCCGTTATGAAGGCCGGGGCAGCGTATGCACCAATTGATCCTACTTATCCTGCGGCTCGGATTAATTACATGCTGGAAGACAGCCGTATCCGGTTTATTGTTACTTCTTCTCCATACATAGGCGATCATCCACAGGTCGAAGAAGTTGATGTAGCGCAATTACAAGGACACTTAGAACATACCCTTCAGGTATATTCAGATCCCCAAAGCTTAGCTTATCTTATTTATACTTCCGGTACTACTGGCAACCCAAAAGGTGTAATGGTAGCACATGCAGGATTTATAAACATGTGCTTGTATCAGATTTTTGTGTACCAGCTTGGCCCATCGGAAAGAGTACTGCAGTTTGCTTCTATTTCTTTTGATGCTTCTGTTTATGAAATTTTTATTGCTTTATTATCAGGCTCAACTCTGGTAATTGTAGATAAGGATATCATTCTTGATAAAAATCTATTTTTAGGCTATCTCGATAAGAAAAGGCTTACATTTATTTTACTCCCTCCGGTTTTCCTGAATAGCTTAAATCGCCCAGAGTTTGAAACTGTTAAAACTATAGTGACTGCCGGTGAAGCCTGTAATATATCAGATGCACTTTACTACAGCCAGACAAAGAGATATTTTAATGCTTATGGTCCTACAGAGGCTTCGGTATGTGTTTCTGTCTATCAGGTAATGCCTGAGCATGTGTACGAAAACTACATACCTATTGGAAAAGCGATTCCAAATATCAGATTTTATATACTTGATGAAGAACTAAATCCCGTAGCGGATGGCGAAACTGGAGAACTTTACATAAGCGGAATAGGACTGGCAAAAGGATATATCAACAAGCCTGAACTTACCCAAAAAGCATTTCTTGATCTACCCAATAAACTTGGGGAACGTATATACCGTGCAGGAGACATTGTGAAAAAGCTGGATGACGGAACTCTGATTATCCTGGGGAGAAAAGATGACCAGGTAAAAATATTAGGGCACCGGATAGAACTTGGAGCTATCGAACATGCGCTGTTACAGATACATCCTGTTACCAATGCCTTCGTTTGTGCTCTTGAGCATGAAGGTGAAAAATATTTGTGCGCCTATTTTACGGCTGAACAAGATATTTTAACAGAGCTGATCCGTGAAAAATTACTGGGGGAACTCCCTGCCTTTATGGTGCCCCACTGGTTTATGCGGCTGCCTGAATTCAAAATGACGAATAATGGCAAAATTGATAAAAAAGCATTGCCTTCTCCTTTTGCTATAAATCAGCCTGTTCCAGTAAATGCAGCTCAACCACTGGAAGGAACTTTGGAAAGGGTACTGGATATCTGTAAAGAAATGTTAGGTATCCAGCACCTGGATTTATCCGATAATTTCTTTCTCATGGGAGGCCACTCTCTGAAAGCAGCTAAACTTTCTGCTAAAATCAGCAAAGAGTTCAATGTGGATTTATCTGTGTCGGATATCTATAAAAAGCCCCATATTACCCAGATTCATGATCTGATAAAAACAAGCCGGAAATCTTACTATGAGCCTATCCTTCCGGCACCTGTAAAAAAGTATTATACAACTTCTGCTGCCCAAAAAAGGATGTTTGTGATGAATAGCACAGACAAAGTGGACGTAAGCTATAATGTGTCCATTGTACTGCAATTCGAAAAGCGGATCATAAAAGAAGCTATTCAGCTGGCGCTTCAAATTTTATATGCCAGGCAAGAAGTATTGCGCACGAGATTCGATATTCAATCTGACGAAATAGTACAAGAAGTACTTACTCAAATAGAGGTTAATTTGTTGGAAGGTGGCAGAGTAAAAGCCAGTGAATTAACCCGGGCAGCAAAACAATTCGTCCGCCCATTTGATTTGAGCAAAGCGCCTATTTTGCATGTGGGATATTATGAGATAGTTCAGGGAGGCATAGCCATTATTTTCAATACGCACCACATTATTGCAGATGGTACATCCATGGGTATATTGGTTAACGAATTTATACGCTTGCTGAACCAGGAACCCTTGCCCAGTCTGCCGCTTCAATATAAAGATTATGCAGAATGGGAAACTATTCAATATGCCAATAGTGATTATTTTAAGGCACACGAACAATATTGGCTGAATACCTACAGGAATATTCCCAGGCTTACCATGCCAACAGACCGTACGGCTGATATACAAAATTTTGCCGGGGAAAGATTATCTTTTACCATTGATAAAGAGCTTACATGGAAACTAAAGGAATATGCGCTCAGTGAAGATGTATCTCTCTATCAGCTTTTGCTTTCCGTATATTATCTGCTACTCTCCAAATATACCCAGCAGCAAGATATTGTGGTAGGAACCGCTGTTGCCAATAGAAGAAAGGAAGAATTGCAGCAAATGATGGGAATGTTTGTAAATACGCTTGCCTTAAGAGCTACTATTCCTACAGAAACAACCTTCAGTGATTTTGTAATAAATATAAAAAACCAGGTTCTGGAAGCTTTTGAATTCCAGGAGTACCCCTTTGAACTATTGGTTTCCAAACTAGGATTAAGCGGAAATGACAAAAAAGTACCGCTGATTGATACCTTATTTATTGTTCAGAATATTGACTTTTTCAGCGAGCAGGCAATTCCAGGTTTAACATTAAAATATGAGAATGCGACAGCTACTTCTAAGTTTGACTTTTCATTTTTTATTGTAGAGCAACAAGATTCATTTACTATTGATGTAGAGTATAATACCGGCATGTTCAGCAAAGAATACATGTGTAAGCTTGCCGAAAATTTTATTAAACTAGCCGGCAAGGCAGTTTCATCCCCATCTACTCTTCTCGAAGAGATTACCTTTATCGACAACAGCAAATTGTCTGAATTGAGGGCTCAACTCTTCACTGAAAATACCATAACCGATGTAGAATTCGACATCTGATGCGTAATTAATTAGCTTTATCTATACTCTTTCGGGTAGGGATAACTCATGTAAATCAATCCAGCTTTATACAGTCATTACATTATCAATCAACCTGTTTTATGGAAAATGTTATTGAAAAGACCCAGTTATTGTCTTTACCGGAATTTGTCAGAGCCAAAAAATACTGGCTGGAAGAACTAGGTAAAAAAACGGAAGAAACCAGACTTCCTTACAGTTTCTTTCAGACCCTTGAGTATGAGGAACAGAAGTATAGCCTGCAGATTAATCCTGCCTTACTGGCGCAATTAGAAAAAGCTTCCAAAGGAAATCCAGAGGCTATGTTCATTATTCTGGTTGCCTCATACAGAATTTTATTATACAAGTATTTAGGCCAGCTGGGGTTGGAACTGGGTATTCCTACGATGGTACCTAATACGCAGGTGCATGATTTTTTTAGCGCGCAGCTGTTACCAATTTATGCTACATTAAATCCTGAGAGCACATTTAAGGAAGTATTAAAAGCAGAAAAAGAGACCATAGCAGCAGTCTATCAACAGCAACACTATCCACTTCATGTAATTGATACATATAAAATCCCCAAAACAGGTATTTTCCTAAAAAATATTCACTTTTTCTATAAAGCAACAGAGCTTGATTTTGTTTTTCATAAAACAGAAGCAGCCTTAGAAGTACAGTGTATATACAACGGAAAACTATTTTCAGCAGAATTTGTCAAAAACTTTACTAAAAAATACCTGCATACGATCAGTTGCCTGCTGGCTAAGGCCGATCTGCCTGTAGATGAAGTTTCTATTATGGAGGCCGAAGAAGAGCATATGCTTCTGCACCTGCTTAACAATACAAGTGCTCCTTATCCATCCGGATCAAACCTGGTACAGGTTTTTAAACAATGGACGAGTAAAACTCCTGATGCGGTATCGGTAGTGTCAGAGAATGGTTCCTTAACTTTTAAAGAGCTGGATTTGTATTCTGACAGGATTGCTGCGTATTTGAAAAATACAGTAAAGATCAACAGAGAAGAACCAGTTGGAATACTTTTACAAAAGTCGCATCATACTATTGCTTGTATGATGGGAATACTCAAGGCCGGAGGTTCGTATCTGCCCATTTCGCCCAGATATCCGGCAGAAAGAATCAGAATGATCCTGAACGATGCCCGGTTAAAAACAATTCTTTCTTCCAAGTCCCATATCAAACTGCTCAATAAACTTCAATGGGAATGTCCGCATTTTGAAACATTTCTTTGTATAGATAGTCTGGATGTTCATACTGAAAAAGAAGAAAGCTCTTTAAAGAATGAGCTCAATAACCAGAAGCTTTGGGAACATGTAGGCGAAACGGCTACCGATGATATAGAAGGTGGTGGCTGGCAGAACAGTTATACCGGAGAAAACATTTCGAGGGCAGAAATGAATGAGTACCGGGATAATATTGTCAAAAAATTAAAGCCGCTGCTCAATAAAAACACCCGTGTATTAGAAATAGGTTGCGCCTCCGGAATAAGTATGTTTGAACTGGCGCCACATACAGCTTTGTACTATGGAACAGACTTTTCAAGGGTTATTATTGAAAAGAACCAGAAGCTAATTGCGGAGAGAGGCATTACCAATATCAAACTAAAAAGTCTGGCAGGGCACGAAATAGATCAGGTTGAAGAAAAAGAGTTTGACCTGGTAATTATTAATAGTGTGATCCAGTGTTTTGAAGGGCATAATTACCTGAGAGATGTACTCAGCAAGGTGGTTCACCTGATGAAAGACAATGGCATTATCTTTCTGGGCGACATTATGGATGAAGATAGCAGGGAAATGTTCATTGAGTCTTTAAATACTTTCAAAAAGAATACTATAGGTAAAGGTTACAAGGTAAAAACAGATTTCAGCAATGAAATTTTTTACTCCAGAAGTTTCCTGGAAGACCTCAGGTTTGATATTCTAGGAATTCATAAAGTGCGTTTTTCGGGTAAAATTCATACTATTGAGAATGAACTTACCAAGTACCGCTATGATGCGATGCTGTATGTAGACAAAACAGCAGCGACCAGCACCGATATACGGCATAAGCACCAGCATTCTATGAAAGAACTCGATGCACATGCCAATACTACTTTCCCAGGTGTAAATATCCAGCCTGAGGATGCGGCTTACGTCATCTATACATCCGGATCTACAGGAAAACCCAAAGGTGTAATAGCCACCCACAAAAACGTGTTGCGGACTATTATCAATACCAATTATGTAAAGTTTGCTGCCAGTGACCAGATTCTTCAGACCGGACCAATGGAGTTTGATGCTTCTACCTTTGAAATCTGGGCTCCACTTATCATGGGCTTACCGATGCACATTATCAGTACAGATCTTTTACTCAATGCTGAAAGACTGAAGGGGTATATTGACCAACATCACATTACCATTTCTTTTGTGGCCACGGCTGCCTTTCATGCACTGATTGAACAGGATGTAACGGTATTTGATAAGCTTACCTATGTATTGATTGGCGGTGAGGCTCTGTCTACCAGGCATGCCAATAAGTTTTATCAGTATAATACCCTTACAAAAGTAGTAAATGGATACGGTCCGACAGAAAACACCTTCTTTTCTACCACACATACCATACAAAGGTACTATGCAGGGCCAGTACCGATTGGAAAGCCTTTAAGCAACTCAACCTGCTATGTGCTGGACAAAAAAAACAGGCTGGTTATTCCGGGTGCAGAAGGCATTTTGTATGTGGGCGGCGATGGTGTGACCAAAGGCTATTTAAATAGTCCTAAACTTACCCAGCAGCGCTTTATTCCAAGTCCTTTCAAAACAGGTGAAATGTTGTATAATACTGGTGACCTGGTTCGGTGGAATGAAAACGGTGAACTGGAGTTTCTGGGTAGAATCGATACGCAGGTGAAAATCCGTGGGTTCAGAATTGAATTATCTGAAATAGAAAACGAATTGCTGAATATCAGTGGAATCCGGGAAGCAAGAGTGGTTGTGAGAAAAGACCAGAATGATGACAGATCGCTGGCTGGCTATTTTACAGCTTCTTCCCAAATGAACCCAGAGGAAATTGCTTCCATCTTAGCCGGCAAATTGCCTGACTACATGGTACCCTCTGCTATTATGCAATTAGATATGTTACCGCTGAATGCCAATGGAAAACTCGATATAGCAAAACTACCAGATCCGGTATTATTGAGTAAAAGTACCTATGAAGCACCGGCAAATGAAATCGAGGAGCAACTGGTGGAAATATGGAAGGAGGTATTAGGTATTTCCATGATCAGTGTGCATGATAACTTTTTCGAACTGGGCGGCCATTCGCTGAAGGCTATGAAAGTACTGCATAAATTATCAAAAGATTACCAGATTAAACTCACGACCCTCTTTAAATATCCAACCATCAGAGGGTTATCCCAAAACCTGGTGTATAAAAAAGGTAATCTGCTGGAAACTTTAAAGCGCCTGAAAAAAGAACCGTTGAGCAAAGCCGATATTCAGAAGTCTGAAGAAAGAAAAGTTTGGTACAGAGATCGCATCAAACAAGATACCTTCCAGATTCCCGGCGAACAGCAAGAGTTCAAAGAAGTTTTACTCACCGGAAGTACCGGATACCTGGGTATTCATCTCCTCTATGAATTATTGACCCAGACTTCTGCTATTATATACACATTGATACGGGCAGAAAATGAGGCAGCCGCCAAAGACCGGTTACTAAAGAAAATTTCCTTCTTTTTTGGGCCTGAGTTTCATGCGCAATATGCCAACAGAATACAGATTGTTGCCGGAGAAATGGAGAAGCCTTCTTTAGGTATTGAAGAAGGTAATTATCAAGCACTTACAAATAAGATTGATACAATTTTTAACCCGGCGGCGAATGTAAAACACTATGGCCTGGAAGCTGATTACAGAGGCAACACCATTGGTGTACAGGAACTGGTGAACCTGGCAAAAACTGGTCGTCCCAAGCGGATACACCATGTATCTACAGCAGGCGTTTCTTTCGGACAAGATTATGTATTCAGCGAATATGACCGGGTACAGAAAATTCCGGATATAAATAATACCATTTATTTGCAATCGAAACTGGATGCCGAGAACATCATATTCAAAGCTATGGAGGAAGGCGTTGAGGCAAATGTTTACCGGGTGGGTAATCTGGTATTCAATAACAGTACGGGTAAATTCCAGGAAAATACGGAGAACAATGCTTTCTATATGTTGCTGCGTTCATTCATCAACCTGGGCATCATGCCAGACATGCACCATCAGTTTTATGATTTTTCGTTCATCAACACTACAGCAGAATCTATTGTAAAATTTGCCAAGCAAAAATGCCTGGTGAATGATGTATTTCATGTATACAATTCGCATACGTATAGCTTGAATAATCTGTATCAAATGGTAATTAAGCCAAATTTTCCACACGTACAATTAGTGTCATTGGATGAATTTCCGGATTTGATTCTTCAGAAATATGAAGATCCGGCCATGAAAGAATTTATCGAACACATTATCGTAAACGTACGGATTATGGAAATCAATGAGAGCAATGTAATGCTGGTATCAGATCGGTCCAAAGGTATTATGGATAAGCTTCATATTCACTGGCAGGAACTCAATGGGCAACTGGCAAGCATGATGGTTGATTTCGGAAAAGAGAAAAGATTCTGGTAAGGTTAAATAGTTTCAAAAGCTTTAATGTATTAGTCAAAAAGAAGGCAATCATTGTTATGATTGCCTTCTTTTTGAGAAACAGGAAAAAAGCTCTGTAAATAAGCTTGGTGAATAAAATGAGTTAACGCATTAAGTGCCGCCGCCACCTTGGACCGGTGGTGGACTGCACGGTGTTGGGCACATAGCCTCAATCTATTTCTCTATTTATCAAATATCTTTTTATTCTTCTTTTGTTATCAATGGCAAGCAATATCAGGCTTATCAGTAAGGAACCTGCTACAAAGGAAACAGGGTCTTTTTGAATCATTCCTGATGAGTAAAAGTAAATTAGAATTGGTAAATTAATTACAAAAGATATTACAGATGGTTTTATTCTTGGTGAAATAATGTTTGCAATCAGAAACACAAGCAAATAAGGAATCAGCGTAAGGCAAATTCTTATGACTGCAAAAAATATAGCACCTTCATTATTTACATCACTTGCCATTCTAACATTGGTGAATATAAATCCTAGAAATGCCTCCCCAAAACTCTGTCCTATACAGAATATCCAGGCAATTATAAGCGAATTTAGTTTGCAAGTTTTCATTTTCCATTCTGCTTGCTCCTAACAAGTAAAGCTAAGGTAGCTATATTTACGCCATATTCGTTTTGTGAACGATCTGATGTATAACCTCATCCAGTTCTCTGGCCGTAATTTCAAGCATAGAAATCAATTCTGAGTTTTCTTTTGTCAGAGTAGTTTTATCTAAAATCTGGATCAAGCCTAACATAGTGGCAACCGGACGGCGGATTTTATGGGACTGGAAATTAGCAATATCCTGTAAGCGTTGATTTTGAGACAAGATTCGAAGTTGCAGACGCTTCTGCTTATTAATATTGGAAGCATTTAAGGTTACTCCAATGATACTGCCATACTCATCATAGGCAGGCAAAAATTGAAATGAATACCATAAGGATAAACCAGGTTTGATTTCTATATTTTTTTCTATCGATACTTTATTACCAAGCAGCGCTATATTGAAGTTACTTTTAAATTCGTCTTCAATGCCGGGTATTTGTGCTATCAATTGCCAGAAATCCTCTCCGATAGCGATGGATTGTTTAAAAAATCTTTCAAAGGCTTGCTGCGTTACTTTATTAAAAGAGAGAATCTTAAAATTAGCATCAATTAGAATATGGCCATCATTGGTACTATCTAAAATCGCCCGTAAGGTTAACTTGTTCTCCAGTAATATTTGTTGCTGTTCAATATTATCAAAATACTCCTGATGAAGCTTAGCCATAAGGTAACGAAATTCCATTAATTGCATCACCTGCTCTGACAAGCCACGGAGCGCAACTTCTTGTTCTTGCGTTAACTGTTTTGGCGATATATCTACTACACACAAAGCACCTATTCTATGCCCGGATGGGGTGAGAAGAGGAAATCCTGCATAAAACCGGATATATGGTTCGTTAGTTACTAAAGGATTCTGATAAAACCGTTCATCAGTGGATGCATCTGTAATCTGGAAAAGCTCGTTTTGCCGGATCGTATAATCACAGAAAGCGATGTTTCTGGGCGTTTCAATAAGATTTACTCCTGTTTTAGCTTTGATCCATTGCCTGCTATGATCAATAAAAGTGATCATAGCTGCAGAAGTCTGGCAAACTTGTGAAGCTAGTCTGCAAATATTATTAAAACTTGCTTCCTGCTGCGTATCTAATATCTTATATTGATAAAGACTTGATAAACGATCTTTTTCAATAGAATGTAAGGAAGTAGAATTCATTAAGAAGTAAACACAATTTATCTGACATTTATATCATCTTCAATCGTTTCAAGCAATTGAATCAGTATAGAAAAAAGCTCTATTCAAGTGATTATAGGTGAGTTACAAATTACTTATTATAATATACCCTGGCTAAGTGTAGGGTGCAAACTTGTCTTCGTTATGCAATGTAATTTCTATGAATAGAAACTGTTAAAGCATATTAACTTAGGAGAACTTCTCAGATGATTTGATTTATTTTAATTGACTATTCGCAAACAAGACCGATCATTTTATTAGTGGTTATTTCAATATTAACCAGAGATTAAACGTGAATCAAAAAAATTAATATATAAGTTGGCAATATATAAGATTCTTATATATATTTATGCCATGTATCCACAAGAACTCATCAAAGGCAGCCTGCAAACCATTATTCTCAAGCTTTTATCGGAGCAGGAGAAAATGTATGGCTACCAGATCACACAGGAAATCAAAAAACAAACCGAAGGAAAAATCTCCATTACAGAGGCGGCTATCTATCCGATTCTGCATAAGCTAAAAGCGGAGGGCGAGCTAACTACGGAAAAGGTTAAAATTGGCGAAAGAGTGCGTATTTATTACTCTCTTACCCAGAAAGGCAACAGCAAAGCCAAGGAAAAAATAACCCAGCTCACTGATTATCTGCAAACCATGCAGGAATTGATAAACAAACCTGGTCTTCAAACTTTTACTTCTCTATGACAACGCTCACCCAACAGCAAACTGAACTTATTAAACATGAAATTGCCCAACGAGGCATTTCTCATCCCGACCTTGGCGAAGACCTGTTAGATCATATTTGTACGGCTGTAGAAACAGAAATGGCAGCAGGCAGAGATTTTAATCTGGCTTACCAGATGGTGATGAGCCGCTTCGGAAAACAAGAACTCAAACAGGTAGAGAAAAAAACACGGACTTTACTGAATGGACAATCAATATTTTATCCAAATATTTTGCAGTCGTTCATCTTGCTGCTTGTCTACATCTTTTTTATATTCTTTTCCGGCTTCATTATTAGCCCTATTCAAAAGGGTGCTCCCGATTTCTTTTATGAGCATATCATACTGATTCAGGCCATTCAGGTATGTGGAGCTTTGTTTCTGGTCATTCTTATAGCCAGAGTAATGTTGAAAGAAGAGAATTTTACAAAAGTAGATATCTTTCCGTTACGGCCTTTTCCGCCTTCTATTTTTCCGCTTATACTGGGTATTCTATTTCTTTGGCTGATCTGGATGGAAGCTGTTTTTACCTTAATACCTCTTTCAGAGAGTTATCAGGCTTTAATTTTTCATCACCTGAATTTTTTCAAACCTCTGCCTGCAATAGTATGTATTGGAATTCTCTGGCCCATATTATCGGAGATTTTATTCCGTGGGATTATCCTAAAAGGCTTGCTCAGGAAATATAAGCCTTCCGGAGCTATTATGTGCGCCAGTATATTTTACTCGGTTAGCTTGTTAAATCTTTATGGGGTGCCTTCTCTATTCTTAATGGGTTTGTTTTCGGGATGGCTTTTCTACCGGACACATTCACTGATTCCTTCTATTATGGTTGTCATTTTCGCACAATTGCCAGGATTGCTCCATATTATGTTAGCAAAACCACAACACATCAATCAATTACTGATCTGGAAAAATCTGGTTGGGAACGATACGCTGTATTATAGCCTGGGTGTAATGAGTTTCATGCTGACACTATTCCTGATATGGCGGCTGAAAAAGATATTAGACAAACAGCAGCCTATTCCTCAGTTCAGCCTGGAATAGTAATAAATATTATCGAAACGAATATTATTTAGAACTTAATAAAACGGCGGTTTCAAAGTGAAGCCGCCGTTTTGTATATAGGAGTAAAATCACAATACCTACCTGTTCACTTCAATAAACTTATCTACATCGTGGGTTTTTCCCATAATAATCATCACATCGGTATCATACATTACCGTATCGCCTTTGGGAACGCCTACAATGTGCTGAACTTTTACTACCTGCCCATGGTGTTTTTCCTCATAAATCCGTTTAATAGTAATCAGATTCAGATTATACCGTTCCCGTAAACCAATTTCGCTGATGGTCCGGTTGGCCACCCGTTTGGGGGTATTTACTTCCACAATTTCATAATCATCCGGCAAAGGCAGATAAGATTTAATGTTGGGATGGATAAGCATTTCAGCTACGGTGCGGCCTACTTCATCTTCCGGAGAAAGAATTTCCTTGATGCCCATTTTTACCAGGATCATCCGCTGATGTGCATTAGCAGCCCTGGCAATGAGCCTTTTTACATTCATTTCCATCAGTTGTACCGTTGTAAGCAAGAGGGCTTCAAAATTTTCGCCTATGGCTACTACTACAGCATCCATGTCTTGTATATTCTGGGCTTTCAGGGCTTTATCATCGGTAGAATCTAAAGCTACGGCATAGGCGACCTCATCTTTCAGTTCATCCACTTTTTCCATGTCTATGTCGATGGCCAGAACTTCAGCTCCCCGTATTGCCAGAGAACGGGCGATGGATGTTCCAAACTGGCCTAAGCCAATAACAGCAAATTTGTGTATCATTGGGTTTTACTTTTTAGAAATACGATGAGCATCTCGAGTGCTTTTTCAAAGTGCAGGTTATTGGGTATAATCACATCGGCATCCGATTTAAATGGCGCAATGTATTTTTCGTAGGTAGGCACCACATGTTTTTCATAACGGTACAATACATCTTCCAGGTCATAACCTCTTTCATCTTTATCCCGCACAATACGGCGCTTTAATTTAATATGTTCGGCTGCATCAATAAATACCTTTAAATCGAGCAGGCTCGAGATTTCTGGAAAATAGAACACAAAAATACCTTCTACCACAATAATAGGCGAAGGTTCTAAAGTAATCATTTGCGGAACGGCATTGGGATTATTAAAGGTATATTCCTGCTTCACCACCTGTTTTCCACTGCGCAAATCCTTAATATGCCGGGCATACAGTTCAAAATCTATAGAAAGCGGAGTATCAAAATTATATACACCATTTTCGTCAGTAGGCTGCTGGCTGCGGGCCGGTAATAATTGTCCTGCGAAATCAGGCAAATTTCCTGCGGCGAAAAGGCACGCAAAAGGCTTCTGAGAAACAAAGTTTTGCCGGAAGCACTGCCGCCTGTAATGCCAACAATATAAGGTTTTTCCATACTGGGCATAAAAATAAGCTTTTTGCCTATGTATATAAAATTTCACAGCTTGCCGGCACACATTTTTATACAGAACTTACTCTGCTATTTCTTTTATTAGAAAAGCGACCAAGGCTTCAATGGCTTTTCCCCGGTGACTGATATTGCCTTTTTCAGAAATATCCATTTCAGCAAATGTGCGGGTATGACCATCCGGAACAAATAAAGGATCATAGCCGAACCCTTTGGTGCCTCTGTGTATTTCATCTATATGCCCATTTACCACCCCTTCAAACTGATGCACTTTACCATTGAGAATAAGGGTAATACTGGTCCGGAACCTTGCCTTGCGGTTTGTTTTGCCTTGCAAATTTTTTAAGAGCAGGTTCATATTATCTTCTGCCTTTCTTTGCAGACCGGCATATCTGGCCGAATATACTCCCGGTTCTCCATGTAAGGCCTCTACTTCCAGGCCAGTATCGTCAGCAAAGCAACTTACACCGAAATGTTCCCACACATACATGGCTTTCTCCAGGGAATTTCCTTCCAGAGTAGTCTGGTTTTCCGGCAGTTCCTCCCGGCATCCGATGTCTTCCAGGCTTAAAATTTCGAACCTTCCGCTAAGCAGGTTATGTATTTCTTCAATTTTATGGGTATTATTGGTAGCAAAACAAAGTTTCATACAATTCAGGGTCAGCCAGTAAATGATTCGGCAAAATCCGATAAATTTACTCAAGTTCAAACCCAAATATATATTTCTATTTATTTAAGGTTGCAATGCGAATTCCTGATCTATCTGATTCTGATGCCGCCAATCAACTATACACAGGAGTATACAGTACAGCATCATGGGTAGTTTAATAGTACTGGTGCTTTTAATTTATATCTATTCTGGCTATATAATAACCTTCTATGATAGAAACCCTTACAACAGCCACCTGTAAGAATTGCACAGCGGAAGTGGAGATGAATTATTGCCCGGTTTGTGGGCAGAAACGTACCGAACAACGGGTTACGTTCCGTAAAATTTATAAGGAATTCCTGCACGACTATCTGGGCTTTGACAGTGGTATTTTTTATACGACCAGGAATCTTTTACTCCGGCCAGGTCATACAGTGAATGAATACCTGGCAGGGCGCCGCAAGCCCTATCTCAAGCCCTTGCAGTATTACCTGATATTGCTGACCTTGTACTTTGTCATCTCTTCGCTTTTCAACATAGACCTGATGAAACTCGGTCAATCCATGACGCAGGATGCAGGATTAACCTCTTCTTATAGTCCGCAGATGCAGGAGAAGATGCAAAAATTCAATTACATTTTTGACGGCAATCTGAAAGTCATTACTACCCTGATGCTTCCATTAACAGCGCTTGCCTTGCTTATGGTATACCGCAGGAAGAACTATAATTTTACAGAGCTGCTGGTATTTACTTTATATATCTACGGGCTGACGATGGCGTTTTATTGTCTGCAAAATTTGCTGCTTGCCTTTCCTCTTTCTCCTCTTCCCAGTAAACTCCTCTTCTACACTCTGCTATTAATGGGATATGTATATATAGTGTTTGCTATTGTGCAGTTTTTTTCAACTAAAGGCTTGCTGGGAATATTGAGGGCTATCTGGGCATTGGTGTTAAGTTACCTCATATACATTATTCTGGTAACTGTGCTATGGACGGTATTATTTATGATGTGATGCCGGTACAACCTGTATATCGGGCCACTTACTGGTAAGCAGATTTGCCAATACATGTAATCCATATCTTTCACTCTGCAGGTGACCAGCAGCAATTATATGTAATCCTGTCTGGGCAACTGCTGACACAGCCGGTTTTCTGAACTGCCCGGTCAGATACAGTTGTACGTTTTTCCTGGCCACTTCCCAGACGAGGCTCTCAGTCATTGCACCCATTACCGCAACTTTGTTTATTTCGCCTGTAACACCTTTATAGATTTGCTCCGGCGGACCAAAAAGAGTTTCTAGCTGAGAAATAAACCATTCAACCCTGACAGTTGATATAATACCAGTCATGCCTATTGGCCTGTTTTCTTTCTGGCCAATAGGCTCTATATCTGTCATCTGCAATTGTGCAGCCAGCAAAGGATTATACCCCAGGGTCAGTTTTTCGTCAAAAGGCAGATGATAACTCAATACACCAGTATTTTCAGGCAGTTGTTCCAGATTCAGTTTCCAGGGTCGATGAACATATAAAGCATCCAGCTCATGTTGCGCAGTCCAATCATAGATTTGAGGCCATGGTTCCAGCACCAATCCCATCTTCCTGACTGGCGCAATAGTTGGTCTCCATATCCCATGTTTTTCTTTCGGATACTGGCCTACTTGTAAATACTCGTCCAGAAAATAGCTGATCTCAGAGAGTAAGGGCATATATAAAAGTGTATGAATAAGAATAACCCGAAAATGCAGGTTCCTGTTTACCGCAATCAGGAATGATATAGGCCAGATGGGTATTATCAAGCAAGTTCCTGTTTGTTGAAGAAAGAATTTATTCACCATGCGGTAGCATCCTTTCCGGCAGTCGTTCTATCTTACCGGAAAATACGTTCCTGAGTAAAATTTGCCCTACATTTGATAAAAACAGTTGCCATGTTACCACATTCTTCATCAGGCTTGCTCACCGGTCAGAGGCGCTACGACCTGGACTGGCTGAGAATTATAGCCATTTTATTACTGCATTTTTATCATACCGGAATGATTTTTACAGCTGAATGGGGCTGGCATATTAAAAATAACGAAACCAGTTACGTTTTCCTGGAGTGGATGTATTTTCTTTCCCGCTGGCGGATGGCATTACTGTTTTTTATTTCCGGTGTAGGCACCAGTTATGCTCTGGGATTTCGCAGCAGTTGCACTTATGTAAAAGAACGGGCTAGCCGTCTGCTGATTCCATTGATTTTTGGGATGTTTGTAGTAGTACCTCCACAAATCTATTTCGAACGGCTATTCCGGGGACAAAAATTTAGTTCAATCCTGGAATTCTATCCCAATGTATTTCAGTTTGTACCCTATCCGGAAGGGAGTTTTAGCTGGCATCATCTGTGGTTTATCGCATATTTATTTTTGTATTCGTTGCTGGCACTGCCTTTTTTCCTTTACCTGCGATCAGCACAGGGAAAAAGGCTTATCAATTCATTGGCTAAGCTGAGCATTTATGTTTTTGGGCTGCCTCTGGCACTAGCATATGTAGCCTTGCTGGTCGCTTTTCCGCCAGGAAACCAGAATTTAATTTCTGACTGGGCCATGTTTACTTTCTATTTCCTGCTGTTTGTGTTTGGCTACATTATTCATACGCACCCGGACTTCTGGCAGCAGATTGAAAATAAACGCAAGCTATCGCTCAAACTGGCTTTTATTAGTATTGTGGTTATTAACTTTATGCGCTGGAACGATCTGGAACCAGAATGGTCGTATAATCTGCCTAATTCCCTCTACCTGAGTTTAAATGCGTTTAATTCCTGGCTCTGGGTACTGGCTCTTTTAGGGTATGGCAAACATTATCTGAACCGCAAAAACAAACTGCTTGCCTATGCCAACGAAGCCATTTATCCCTTTTACATCCTGCACCAGACGTTTATTGTCGTAATCGGATATTATGCCATTCAGTTGCAGGAGGAGATTATGCTTAAGTTTATATTCATTGTTGTGGTAACCTTCTTCCTATCAATGGGGACATATGAGTTTTTTATCAAACCTTATCGCATTACCCGTTTGCTGTTTGGGATGAAAGAAAAAAAAACAAAACCAATTCATAAGGAAAAAAGCATCCTGATTTCGATGCCTGAGCAGGCTTAAAAGATATATTTTATTCATCAATTCATTAACATATTTATAAGAAGCGCTGACTAAGAAAGAAATTTACTTTTATTACTCAGCGCTTCTTATTCTCTATTAAGATTCACATCTGGCCTTTTCTAGGGAGGTGCTTCAATTTTAGGGGCTACTCCCCAACAAACTCTTCTGTATCCCGTAGACTATCCTAATAAGCAGTGGATGGACAAACCATCATTTTTTAGGTAAATCTCTCAATCTTCTTGTTAAGCAAACAGATCCATCCGTCCATTGCAGAAATAGGTTAACCATTTATGTCTATTGCTATGGCAGAAATTATTATTAAACGAAAATCAAAGCGGGTGTGGCCCTGGATTCTGGGGATACTGGTGGTGCTGGCTATCGTATTATGGCTGGTCTTTAGAAATATGCAGGTTGAAAACCGGGTGAGCCATTTACAAACCGCCAAACAACCCGAAATGGCGGCTAGGCATTTACGCTATATTCCGCAAGTAACGATTACAAAGCTTGAAACCTTTCTGGCTTAATAGTACAGTCATCAAAGGTACTACAACAGGTGTTCCATAAGCCATTAATTCCAAACCCCATGACGACAGACAGAGCAAACAGACCGAATTCCAGAGAAGATTCCGTTCGCAGTGAGCAGACAAATGCAGATTTACAACGGTTACAGGAGCAAAAAGCGCAGCTTGATACCCAGTTCCACGACAGAATGGAAAAACTGGCGCAGGAAAAAGCAGCTTATGACCAACAGTTCGAAGAAAGGCTTGTAAAACTCCGCCAGGAGGAACAATATAAAGATGATCTGCTGGAAGAAAGAATTTCAAGGCTGCATGAAGAAAGGCAAAATCATGACCATGCCTATCAGGATAAAGTAGCCCGCTTAGACCAGGAACAAGCCGCTGCTGAAAAAGACTATCTGGAAAAAATTGAGCGCATACGTATGCGAGAAGTTGAAGCCGATGAAAAACACATGGAAAAAATGCGTAAAGCCAGTGAGGAAATTCAGCAGAAAATAGATGAACTGAATGTAGAGATTCTGCGGCTGGAAAAACTCCGTCAGGAAAAATTAGCTGAAGTACAATCAGAAACGCATTATAAAAAGCGTATTCTGGAAGACCGGGAGGAATTTATCCGCGACTGGGAGGAAGCGAAACAAGCCTTTAACCGCCGTGTGTCTGAATTACAGCAAGACAAAGTGGAAACCGACCAGGAATATGAGCAGAAAATAAATCTGCTGCGTACCGAAATTCAGCACAATGATACAGGCCTGCAAGAGAAAATTGAGCACCTCAGGCGTGAAAAACAAGTGCATATGGAATTGATTCAGGATAAAATTACGCAGGTGCAACAGGAAAAAATGCGCCAGGATGAATTATATAATATTCAACTGGAAAAATTACAGCAAGATCAGCTATACCAGGAGCGCATGAACCGCCTGAAAGATGATACACTTTTGATTGAGCGGACACATGCGGAAACCCAGCAACAATTACTTCGGGAGAGGGAAACGGTAGAGGAGAACATAGCTAGAAACCGCGAGAGTAACCGTATTTCTTCACTGAAGCGGATGAGAGAATTGGAGAAAGAGTTTGAGGTGGCTGATAAACACCTGGACGTTCGCGGCTGGCCAGTAATTGGTAATAAAGGTGAAGAAATCGGAAAAGTGCAGGAACTGATTGTAGATGTAGAGGCTATGAAAGTAAGGTATCTGGATGTGAACGTATTTACCGGCAACCTAAGTGAAAACATAGCTAACCGCCACATACTGATTCCTATAGGAGCAGCCACTATCGATAAGAACAGCGACTATGTTCTGGTACCTAATTTAGATAGCGCCATGGTAATGAAATTTCCATCTTACACCGGCGAAACCGTTACCAGAGACTACGAACGGACATTGCTTACCACTTTATCACCAGAATACAATCTGAGATCTGGCAGCCAGGAAGATTTTTATAAACAGGAGCCGTTTAACGACAAAGGCTTTTATGAAAAACGTACTGATAAAAGATAGCCGCTTCTAAATCGAATTGATTTTAAGTATAATTTGATATTTGATAAAACAAAGCTGATTTTCACAAGAATCAGCTTTGTTTGTTTTGAAGTTGTTCATAAGCCAGATGTACTGATTTAAAATGCGTGAGTAATCCATCCCAGTCACGGCTGGCAAGCAGTGTTTTATTAAATAGCTGACTTCCCATCCCTACACCATCTGCACCAGCTTTAAAAAAATCAGTAAAGTTATTGACTGTAACACCTCCGGTTGGCACCAGTTTTATTTGCGATAAAGGCGCTTTTACTTCCTGAATATATTCAGGTCCCAGGCGGTTGGCAGGAAATACTTTCACCATGGATGCACCCAGGTTCCAGGCAGTATAGATTTCGGTGGGTGTATATGCACCAGGAAATATGGGAATGCGGTTTTCTACACAGGTCCGTATTACAGATTCATTTAAAATAGGTGTAACAATAAAACTGGCACCAGCGTGCAAAGCGTTTGCAAGGTCTTTTTCGTTGCACACCGTACCTGCTCCCACATTCAGGGTTGTACCATACGCCTCTGCTGTTTCCTGAATAAGTTGTTCAGCGCCGGCTGTATTCATGGTAATTTCAATGGTTGTAAAACCGGCTTGTATATATAGCGGAATAATCTGTTGGATAATGTCTCCCGGAATACTGCGGAGAATACCGATAATGGGTTTTTGGTGAAATAATTCCCAGGAAAAAGGCATATCGTTAATAGTTATTGGTTGTTTGTTTTTGGTTATTTGTACCCATTCACCGTCACTCTATTTCATTGGACTAAATATTGTTAGTTCTTGGTATAAGAGTTAGCTGTTTGCTAATACGCAAGTGCCCGGCGGTTACAATCGTATCGATAATCGTTCCGGAAATAATCTGGCTTTGTGAAGTATATCCCAGGCTTTCAATGGCTTTTGTATAATACGGCAGTAAATGCGAACTACAACAAAGCGTAAGCACTAAATCTTTACCAAGCTGTAGCCCGGCTAATTCCTGACCAATCAGCAAGCCGCTCAGGTAATAATAGTTTTCTGAGCGGGAATATTTTTTAAATAATTCTCCGGTACGGACAGTGAACAGGGTATGCAAGAGATTACTCCCATTTGCAGCCGTTAATACACCGGCTTCAAAAACAGGTGCATGGGCTTCAAAATTGTCTGTTTCCGGCTTTTCTATAGAGTTCCGGAGAATAGTATGCGAAGCAATGGTTTGGAATAGTTCTCCGGTCATAAAGGTTTTAAAGCCAGTCATTTGTTTTCCATGCACATACATATGCTTGGAATGCGTACCAGGAAAAATGCATACCCCATTTTGTAAGTTAACGCTAGCAGACAGACCCATCAACTGGGTTTCTTCTCCCCGCATCACATCATCATCGCTTTTTACACCGGAAATTAGTAGCAACTCATGTGGAAAACTTTCGCCGGAAGGCTGCTGAAAAATACCTGTATCTGTACCTTCCAGAGAGAAAGGCAAACCAGTATAAGAAAGCTCTTTCATCCCGATGGTAGAAGAAGCCATTCCGGAAATAATTACTGGTACTTCGCTTAAAGATTGTCCTACTTTCCTGGATAATATTTCGATCTGCGAAAGCAAATATGACAAATAAAAATCCATCCGCTTTTCAGCGATTAAGGCTTTATCTGAAATTGCTTTCTGATACGCAGTAAACATAATAGCAATGCCTTGTTGGGAAGTAAGTTCTGCTTTTACTATCCCAGTATCTGTTTCTACATATCTTAACCTGAATGCGGAAGTTCCCCAGTCGCAGCTCAGCAGAAATTTGTTTCGATTCATGCGTGCAATTTATATTCAAAATATGTTGTCCGCTATTTTATGAAAAATAATCTCAATGTTGCTGATTTTCCCAGGTATCCAGTTTGATCTTTTCAATCAGCAGGTAATTTTTGAATTCATGCAGCATTTGCGCCATTTGTTCATCTTTTTCCTTTACATCCTGCAGATTTTTATCTGCATTTTCGATAACCGGAATCAGTTTCGCCAGATTTTGTTCCATATGTTCTTTTACCTGCCTGGTTTGCCCTTTGGTTTCTTCATCTATCGCAGGGTTTTGCATAGAAAGCTCCAGCTGTTGAATAAAATCTTCCATAAATTTGAGCATATCCCAGGGATTGTTCGGCCGGTTCCAGACAAACTCAATATGACAACGCCGGCAAAAGTATTTATTCATTTTCCAGCCTTTTTCACTCACATCTACTCCTCTTAATTTCAGGTATTCTTTACTCTTGCATCTGGGGCATTGTGCATTATCCTGTACCGATTTTTTCAGGTTTTCATGCTGCTGCAAAGCAAATAACCGGTTTTCGGCATGGGAATATACTTGTTCCAGCAAACGGTCACAGGTTTCGGCTACTACGCCATGCTCGGCAGCCAGTTTTCCGGATTTAATTAAATTTTGTGCTCTTTTCTTGAATTGAACAGCGGCTTTCACCAGTTCACGCTCTCTTGTATTTAAATATTGATTCATACCAGGGATTATCTGCAATCTGTTGCAATTTAATCTATATTTGAAGTAATTTGGCCAAAATTAATCTAATTATGAAAGTAGTAATTCTGGGTGGCGGCGAAAGTGGCGTAGGTGCTGCGTTACTGGCAAAACACAAAGGAATGGAAGTTTTTCTGTCAGACAAAGGCAGCTTATCTGATAAATACAAACAGATACTGGTAGAAAATGCAATCCCGTATGAAGAGGGTCAACATACAGAAAGCCTTGTGTTAGAAGCAGATGAAGTGATAAAAAGTCCCGGCATTCCGGATAAAGCACCGTTGATACAAGCACTGGTACAGAAAGGGATAACCATTATTTCGGAAATTGAATTTGCTTCCAGGTATACCAAAGCTAAACTGATTGCTATCACCGGAAGTAATGGCAAAACCACTACGACTTTACTCACTTATCACTTACTGAAATCTGCCGGGCTAAAAGTTGGACTAGCTGGAAATATTGGAGAGAGTTTTGCCAAACAGGTAATTGCCGATACATTTGATTATTATGTACTTGAGATCAGCAGTTTCCAGCTGGATAATTCCTATGAGTTTCATCCGCATATCGCTATTCTGCTCAATATCACCCCCGACCATTTGGACCGCTATGAATATACTTTTCAGAAATACATTGATTCTAAGTTTCGTATTGCCCGGAAATTAGCCAAAGAAGATTATTTCATCTACTACAAAGAAAATCCACCCATTGAGAAGGAATTAGCTGTCCGAAATATCCCGGCAATGCTTTTGCCTGTTTCCCTGGAAAGTGAAGTACAAACCGGAGCGTATCTTTCGAATGATACTTTAGTTATCCGTACCGGCTCGCCCATCCGGATTGCACTGGATGAATTACCTGTGCAGGGAAAACACAATGCCATTAACAGCATGGCAGCTATTCTTACCTGCCGTATTCTGGATATTGAGGAAGTTGCAATTAAAGCCGGACTGAAAACGTTTCAGAATGCACCGCATCGCCTGGAAAAAGCAGGAGAAATTAATGGGGTAACCTTCATTAATGATTCCAAAGCCACCAATGTAGATTCGGTTTTTTATGCCCTCGAAAGCATGAAACAGCCGGTGGTGCTGATTGCAGGTGGTATTGATAAAGGAAATGATTATACCCAGATTGAGGAACTGGTCAACCAAAAGGTAAAAGCACTGGTATGTCTGGGAAAAGATAATAGTAAATTGCTGGCATTTTTTAGAGGTAAAGTTCCCATCATTCAGGAAACTGCTTATATTCGGGAAGCCGTGCAAATGGGCTTACAATTGGCTAAACCTGGAGAAGTAGTACTTCTTTCACCAGCCTGTGCCAGTTTTGACCTCTTTAAGAATTACGAAGACCGGGGCACTCAGTTTAAACAAGCGGTGAGTGATTTGAAAAATTTAAAGTTGCAGGATTAAAAATCTACTTTTACTCCATACTCTTAATAATAGAAATTACGAATGGTAAATGATTTTAGAATTTGGTTGCAGAAGAACCTGAAAGGTGACCCTGTCATCTGGTGCATTGTACTGGCTTTGTCCATTATGAGTGTGCTGGTGGTGTATAGTGCAACTGGCACACTGGCCTACAAAAAAATGCAGGGCAATACCGAGCATTACCTGATCAAACATTCATCGCTGGTAATTCTGGGACTTGTGCTCATGTGGCTGGCGCATAAAATTGATTACCGCTATTATTCCAGGCTTTCCAGGGTGGCTTTATGGTTTTCGGTACCGCTACTGGTATTTTCCTTCTTTTTCGGTTCTAATATCAATGAAGCTTCCAGGTGGATCACCATTCCGTTTATCGGCCAATCCTTTCAGCCATCAGATCTGGCAAAACTAGCTCTTATTGCCAACCTGGCCAGTATGCTGGCCAAACGTCAGCAAAAAATAGAAGACTTCAAGATGTCGTTTGTACCGATTATGATCTGGTGTGGTGTGATTTGTGGATTAATTGCACTTTCCAACTTTTCCACTTCTTTCCTGCTATTCGCTACCTGTATGCTCTTGATGTTTGTGGGAAGAGTACCTGTAAAATATTTATTCAACCTGGTAATTGTTGGCCTGATAGCTGGTACATTAGCTTTAGCATTGGGACAACGCTTAGGCACTGTATACAGCCGTTTAAAGAATTACGGAAATACCCTAGTTTACTCCCATGAAGCTCCTTTTCAGGCGCAAATGTCATATGTAGCCATTGCTACTGGCGGTATATTTGGAAAGGGCATCGGCAAAAGTGATCAGCGTAATTTTCTACCTCATCCCTATTCTGATTTTATTTACGCCATCATTATCGAGGAATATGGCATGATCGGCGGCATTTTTACAATTTTTCTCTACCTGGCTTTACTCTACCGGGGAATGCTGGCTGTTTCCCGAAGTGACCGGGCTTTCGGCGGCCTTCTCTCCGCCGGCCTCAGTTTCAGTCTGGTGATTCAGGCGATGGTGAATATGGGTGTGGCAGTAGGATTATTACCTATTACTGGTCTGCCCTTGCCTCTATTGAGTATGGGCGGAACCTCACTGCTATTTACCGGGATTTCCATCGGAATTATTCTGAGTGTAAGCCGGGGAGAAATCAAAGAAGAAGTGATTAAATAACTGGCTCAGTTAAGATTTATAGGATTCCAGGAATTGAAGGAATTATAGTCTGGAACCACGATTCACTGGATTTCAGGATTAGCAGGATTTTATTTAATCCTAATAATCTTATCTATCAAAAAATCCTATTTCCAGACTGCTCATCCTATAAATCATTGTTCCATACAACATTTCTTACATCAGTTCATGCACTGGATAGAAGGAGTATTTTTTAAGCTACTTTTTATTTTTTAAACTCCTGCGTCAACATAAAATAATCATAACTTTATTGAAACCGTATATTAGCAAAAAATTTTGCTAACCCTTATTACCTGTTCACGCAGGTTCCTGATACGACTATGGCAACTAACAAACCAGTAAGAATCATCATCAGCGGTGGCGGCACCGGAGGACATATTTATCCGGCTATTGCTATCGCTAATGCCTTAAAAGAAACCAGCAACTCAGTTGAATTATTGTTTGTTGGCGCAATAGGCAAAATGGAAATGCAAAAAGTACCGCAAGCCGGCTACAAAATCATAGGTTTGCCCATTGCCGGACTTCAGCGCAAACTCACAGCCGCTAATTTGCTCTTTCCTTTTAAAGTGATTAACAGTATATGGAAGGCAAAAAGTATTCTAAAGGAGTTTAAACCAGATGTGGCCGTAGGTGTAGGAGGTTATGCCAGTGGCCCCTTGTTATATGCAGCGGCCTCTGCCGGTATTCCTACCTTAATTCAGGAACAAAATTCGTATGCCGGACTAACCAATAAGTGGCTGGCCAAAAATGCGAAGAAAATCTGTGTGGCCTATCCGGATATGTCAACGTTTTTTCCATCAGACAAAATTATTGTAACCGGTAATCCCGTACGGAAAGATATTCTGGATACTAATCTAAATCGCAGTAAAGCCCTACAGCATTTCAAACTAGCCGAAAATAAGCCAACAATTCTCGTCATTGGTGGAAGCCTGGGTGCCCGTACCATTAATGAAACATTAAAAGCTTCCCTGCAAACACTTTCACAAGCCAACGTTCAGGTAATCTGGCAAACCGGTAAATTCTATTTTGAAAGCTGCAAACAAGCCACGGCTTCCTATTCTACTTCCAATATTCAGGTACATGATTTTATTGCCCCTATGGATTTAGCCTATGGTGCGGCAGATGTGGTGATTTCCAGAGCAGGTGCCTTATCTATTTCTGAATTGTGTCTGGCAGCAAAACCGGCTGTACTCGTGCCTTCTCCCAATGTTTCCGAAGACCATCAGACTAAAAATGCCATGGCGCTGGTAAACAATCAGGCTGCCTTGATGGTAAAAGATGCAGAAGCGATGGAGAAACTCATTCCTGCTACGCTTTCTTTATTAGGCGATGAATCTAAAAAGCGCGAATTAGCTATAAACATCAGAAAATTAGGCAAACCAGATGCTGCTAAACAAATTGCTCAGGAAATTTTGAAACTCATTAAGTAAAAAACAAGTAAAACGATAAAAGAAGAATAAAATAAATCAATAGAAAATGAAATGTGAGTAGCAATAGAAATTAAATGGTAATAAAAAGTGGCTGATATAAAAATATAAACCAAATTTTTTTCAAATTTGCATACAGGATAAAAACAGACTTTACACCATTGAATGTAGCAAACGTTTCCAGCGTATATTTTCTCGGCATAGGCGGCATTGGAATGAGTGCCCTTGCCCGCTGGTTTCATGCCAATGGCTGTTTTGTTGCTGGCTACGACCGTACACCTACTACGCTCACTAATCAATTACAGCAAGAAGGAATTGGGGTACATTTCGAGGACGAAATTGGGTTAATTCCACCAGTTTTTCTGAAAAAGTCAGAAGAAAATTTAATTATTTATACACCAGCTATTCCGAAGAACCACAAGGGATATACTTTCTTTCAGGAAAATGGATACGAGCTTAAAAAACGCTCACAGGTACTGGGCTGGCTCACAAAGAATATGTTTACAGTGGCCGTAGCCGGTACGCATGGCAAAACCACTACTTCTTCCATGGTGGCACATATTCTGAAAGCTTCCGGTAAAAACTGTGCCGCTTTTCTGGGGGGAATTACAGCTAATTACAATACAAATTTACTGATAAACGATCCGGCCAGTGCCGATGCACCTGTCGTTGTGGTGGAAGCAGATGAATACGACCGTTCGTTCCTGACTTTATTTCCGGATATTGCAGTTGTGAATTCTGTGGATGCCGATCATCTGGATATTTATGGCAATGCAGATTCGGTAGTGAGTTCTTACCAGGAATTTATCAACCAGATCAAACCTGCAGGAAGCTTATTTATCAAACAAGGTTTACCCTTGCAAGCACCAAAAGATAAGTCTGTACAGGTTTTTGATTTTTCCAGAACCCAACCTGCTTACTTCCGGGCAGAAAATGTACACATAGCAGATGGCAGTTTTGTATTCGATGTTACTAGTGCAGATATAAGCTTGAAAGATATTCATTTGCAGGTACCTGGTTTTCACAATGTGGAAAATGCATTAGTAGCTATGGCTGCCAGCATACAAGCAGGCGTAACACCAGAGCAGGCCAAACAAGCAATAGAAACGTATAAAGGCGTAAAAAGAAGATTTGAATATATTGTAAAAAATCCTTACCTTGTTTACATTGACGATTACGCCCATCACCCCGCTGAAATTGAGGCACTTTTACGATCTGTCAGGGCACTATACCCGGCAAAGAAAATTACAGCGGTATTCCAGCCTCACTTGTATTCGCGTACCAGAGATTTTGCTGAAGGATTCGCTTCCAGTTTGAGTTTAGCTGACCAGGTAATCTTACTGGATATTTATCCGGCGAGAGAGTTACCCATACCTGGCGTAAGCTCGCAAATGCTGCTGGAGAAGATTACTTCCAGCGAAAAAATGCTATGCGGAAAAAATAATTTGCTGGATGAACTAAATAAAATGTCTATTGAGGTGTTAGTAACCATAGGAGCTGGTGATATTGACCAGCTTATCATTCCGATCAAGGAATATTTCAATAATAAACTATCTGTGAATCAGTAAAGATTGCCATGTTCAAAAGGGTTGGGAACTTTTTCAGGCATAGATTAAAAAGAAAAGTTAAGGTTTTTCTTACATTTGTGATATTCTTTGCCTTGATCAGTTTTGTAGAAAAAAAACAGGCATCTCAGGTTTGTACAAAAGTTAATATTGCCATTGAGGATACACTCGATACCTATTTCATCAATAATGCCGACATTCTGAACCTGGTTTCTAATGGCGGAAGTGAAAATCTGGTAGGAGTGCCCTATAAAAATATTGACTTAAAAAACCTTGAAAACCGGATAAAAACGAATAAATTTATACGAAGCTGTCAGGTTTCGCATGATCTGGAAGGAGTGCTGGCAGTAGAGATAACACAATCCAGGCCAATCGCCCGGATTGTACATAGGCAGGCACCTGATGCTTACATCAGCGATCAGGGAAATATCCTGCCATTATCGGAACGGTTCACGGCCAGGGTAGTATTGATAGAAGGGGCCAATATTGAAAATTTACTAGAAAAAGAAAACATACGTGCAGAGGAAAAGGAAGGAGAAGGCTTTTTTGAATTGTTGCAGTTTATTGACCGGCATAAGTTCTGGAAAGCGCAGATTGCACAGTTATATGTAAACGCAGACGGAACTGTACTTATGTATCCGCAGGTGGGAAGGCAAGTGATCGAGTTCGGAGAGGCTACAGATATTGAACGGAAGTTCGACAAACTGAAAATCTTTTACAAGCAGATAATTCCTGTAAAAGGTTGGAACAGATACAGCAGGGTGAGCCTTGCTTATCAGGATCAAATCATTTGTGAATAATTATTTATGCAAAAAGACAAAATAGTAGTAGGTCTCGATATTGGCAGCACCAAGATTTGTGCTATTGTAGGCCGTAAAAATGATTACGGCAAACTCGAAATTTTAGGTATGGGTAAAGCCGTCTCCGAAGGCGTAACCCGTGGACTTGTCACCAACATTGACAAAACGGTTGAGGCCATTATGCAAGCGATTGCAGAAGCTGAACAACAATCTGGTATCAACATCCGGGTGGTAAATGTAGGCATTGCCGGTCAGCATATTAAAAGCCTCAAGCAACGGGGCAGTATCACCCGTACCTCATCGGATACTGAAATCAGTGTGGAAGACATCAACCGCCTGACCAATGATATGTACCGCACCGTAATTCCTCCCGGAAGCGAGATTATTCATGTATTGCCGCAGAATTATACGGTGGATTATGAAGGAGGCATTAAAGATCCGGTAGGGATGTCTGGTATCAAGCTGGAAGCCGATTTCCATATTATTACTGCACAGACTACTGCTATTCACAACATTAACAAATGTGTGCGCAGAGCTAATCTGGAAATAGAAAACCTGATTCTGGAACCGATTGCATCCAGTATGGCTGTGCTCACCAAAGAAGAGAAAGAAGCTGGGGTAGCTCTTATTGATATTGGCGGCGGCACTACTGATATTGCTATTTTCTATGATAATATTATCCGTCATACGGCAGTCATTCCTTTTGGAGGAACGATTATTACTTCAGACATTAAAGAAGGCTGCATGGTCATGCCAAATCAGGCGGAATCGCTGAAAGTGAAATTTGGTAAAGCCATTGCGGAAGATGCCAGCTGGAACGAAGTAGTATCTATCCCTGGCCTTCGCAACCGTATGCCTAAAGAAATTTCTGTGAAAAATCTGGCGCATATTATTGAAGCCCGCATGGAAGAGATCATAGAAATGGTGCATGCCGAAATTATCCGTTCCGGCTATGAAAACCGCCTGGCAGGTGGTGTAGTTATTACCGGAGGAGGTGCGCAATTGCAGGATGCCAAAGAATTGTTCGAACTCGTAACTGGCCTGGATGCCAGAATCGGTTATCCGAATGAATATTTAGGAAAAAGCAAGGTAGAAGTGATTAAAAATCCGATGTATGCGACACCGGTTGGTTTAGTGCTGGCAGGTTTCCAGTCTATCGACGAACGGGAAAACCGCTACATGCAGGTGCAGGCCACTAAAACTACGCAGCCGCAGACACAAGCTTCTTCTACTCCTGCCAAGGAGGCACGTAAGCCACAAGGAGGCGACTTTTTCAGACGGATTCTGGATAAGACGAAAAGTTTTATGATCGACGATTTTGAAGACAAAAACGATTACTAAAAAAATTACGGATTGAAAATTTGAGCTTTGAAAGATTATCTTAGTAATGTTTATTTTTAATGTTCTAATTTTCTAATCTTCTAATTTTTAATCTACAAATACGAAATTATAACCTTATTAACCTACTACTCATAACCCCATAAGTTATGGCTGAAAACACATTCAAATTTGATATTCCTGAGCATCACAAATCCATTATTAAGGTAATTGGTGTAGGTGGGGGCGGAAGTAATGCTGTAAACCACATGTACAACAAAGGCATCAAAGATGTAGAATTTGTTGTGTGTAATACAGATGTTCAAGCTCTGAAAAATAGTCCTGTTCCTAACCGTTTGCAGATAGGAGTAAGCCTTACGGAAGGGTTAGGTGCCGGAGCAAATCCTGAGAAAGGACGTAATGCTGCCATAGAAAGCAAAGAGGAGATCAGAGAATTATTAAGCCAGAATACAAAAATGGTTTTCATCACGGCTGGTATGGGAGGTGGTACCGGAACCGGAGCAGCCCCTGTAATAGCCGGAATTGCCAAAGAACTAGGTATTCTGACAGTAGGTATAGTAACGGCACCTTTTGGTTTTGAAGGCAAAAAGAAAAAAGAACAAGCGTACAGAGGGATTGAAGAATTACGCCAGAATTGCGATACAGTACTGGTTATTCTCAATGATAAGTTACGTGAGATTTACGGAAACCTTTCCATTAGTCAGGCTTTCGGGCAAGCAGATAATGTGTTAACTACTGCTGCCAAAGGTATTGCTGAGATTATTACGGTTCCCGGTTATGTGAACGTCGACTTTGAAGATGTAAAAACGGTAATGAAAGATTCCGGAGCAGCTGTAATGGGTTCTTCAAAAACAGAAGGGGAAAACCGGGCCAGAAGGGCTGCAGAAGAGGCTTTATGTTCACCCCTGTTGAACAACCGCAACATTCATGGGGCACAAAAAATCCTACTTTCCATTGTTTCCGGTGAACAGGCCGAATTGCAAATGGACGAACTTTCTGAAATCACTGAGTTTATCCAGGAAAAAGCTGGCAAAGAAGCCGATGATGTGATATTTGGCCATGGTGTGGATTCTTCATTAGGCGGAAGTATTCGTGTAACAGTAATTGCAACCGGATTTGATGAAAGTTTTTTGGGTGAAGCAGGCATGATTGTGACTGAAGAAAAAAAACGCATCACCGACCTGGATTCCGGACGTGAAATCACGCCGGTGACTAAACCTGCTTTTAACAATTCTGGTAAACCTGTTGAGATACCTGTAAATTTTCATAATATTACCAAACAAGAGCCCAAAGTTACTTTCGATCTGGAAAATGACTTTAAAGTGATAGAAGCTCCGGCCGAAAAAGAGCATTTTTCTATGATGGAAGATGATTTTGCAGCTGAACTGGATGTGCAGGAACGCCGGTTGCGGGAAAGAAAAGAACGTTTAAGGCGCATCAGTACAGATATCACCCAGGAGGAATTTAAGGAAAAACTGGAAGTACCTGCCTACAAACGGAAAAATGTACGGCTACAAGATGTTCCTCATTCTTCAGAGAAAAATATCTCCCGGTTTAACCTCAGCGATGATGACCAGATTCTGGGAAACAACCGCTATCTGCACGATAATGTAGATTAGTATATTAAAACATAGTTTAATAAAATGCCAAAACGGGCGTATATCAAAAATTGATATACGCCCGTTTTATATTTAAAATGGCTCCTCTTACAAACCAATTTTTCAAAAACAGGTGCATACAAATCTAACTCCTATCTAAATTTATCATGATTCTGTCCATAAAATTTGCCTATTTATCGATAGCGTTTAATTTTCGGCAAGATATTTACTCTATTATTATGTAAGCTGGCTTGAAAAAGGCAGGCTTACAAAAGGTACCTATTAAATACCAAAGCTTATGAAAATAATTACCAAATCCGCAATATGCTGCCTGTTCGTTTTACTAGCATTTAGTAGTACTAGCCCTCAGAAAGCAAGTGCCCAGGCAGGAGCCAATATTTCATTTCAGACTTTTTATGATGAACTGACACCCTATGGACAGTGGATAGTGAATCCGCAGCACGGCTCTGTGTGGATACCTAACGTAGAACCCGGGTTTCAGCCGTATGCCACCAATGGTCGTTGGCTAATGACTGAATATGGGAATACCTGGGTTTCAGACTATGTATGGGGATGGGCACCCTTTCATTATGGCCGCTGGTTTTATGATAACTATGATGGCTGGTGCTGGATTCCGGGTAATGAATGGGGACCCGCCTGGGTAGCCTGGCGTTCCGGAGGAGATTATTATGGATGGGCACCTTTAGGGCCTGGCATAAATATTAACGTTAACATTGACATTCCGGTAAATTACTGGGTCTTTGTTCCCCGGAGATATATTGTTTATCCGCATATTTACAGATACTGTGTTCCCCGGCCACGGGTTGTGCACATATATACCAATACGGTTTATATCCATAATACATACCGCCATAATAACCGTGACTATGTATGTGGTCCGTATCGCCACGATATAGAAAGGGCAACCCGCAGAAGTGTGCCTACTTATACGCTTGGCCATATGTACCAGCCAGGAAGGGCAGTGATGGAAAGAAATTCTGTAGCCATGTATCGTCCGGAAGTTTCGCCTCGTTCTCCAAGGTCTTCGCAGCCTTCACCCTCTACCGGCCGTTCGGATTATGTGAATCCACGAACGACTAGAAATGAGAGTAGTCCACGGACAGAAAGAAATACTCAGACAGAATATCATTCGCCTAGCTATGAGAGAAACCAGCCTTCTACTATTGAACGTAATCCATCGTCTAACAGAGCTGGCATGAGCCGGAGAGAAGATAATGCTATAAGCCAGGATCGTATTTCCCGTAATCAGACTTCATCCAGGGAAATACAATCTACGCCTTCCACCACTAATCGCCAGCCGGCAAGAAATAGCCAGCAGCAACGTAGTAATAATAATTATTCACCATCGCAAGCCAAGGTAGATCGGCAGCCCAGGGTTCAGAGGCAACAGGAATCTTCCGGAAGCTCTTCCAGGCAACAAAACTCTTCTACTGAAAGGGGCGGAAGAGCCAGGAGAAATTAATATAACACTATACTTATATAAGAGAAGCCGTATTTTAAAAGGAAATACGGCTTCTCTTATGCAGTTTGTAATCTCATCTTAAGAAACAATAAGAACTTAGCCTCATAGTTCAGCTTGTTCAATCGCCTCCTTCATCATTATTTTCACTTGTTCTTTAAGTTGTGGAAGGTCGGCTAATTTGAGCCCATTCGTTTCTACGGGAGTTAGAAATTTGGTATAGATCGTACCTGGATGCGGCTGAAATTCATATCTGGGCATAAGTTTGCGGGAATTTAAAATCACCATCGGCATAATAGGAGTTTGCGTTTCAATGGCAATCCGGAAAGCACCATCCTGAAAAGACAACAACGTATCCGGCGACTGATTCATTTTTCCTTCCGGGAAAATAAAGACTGAAATACCTTCTGCTAGCTTTTCCTTCAGCTGGCGCATACTTCGCCTTTTGCTTTCCAGGCTGTTGCGGTCTACCATAATTACCACATATGGATAAATCCAGCCGAAAATGGGTATTTTCTTCATCTCCACTTTACCCAATGGCCTGAACTGGCCGGGAATGGCGAGTACAAATGCCGGGGAATCCAAATAGGAATTGTGGTTGCACACGTATACAAAAGCCTGGTTAGGAGGTATATCAGACCGGTTGAGTGTTTTAAACCGGATGCCACTACATACACCAAACAAAAATCCCCAGCATTTAAGAAAAAAATAGGCAATAGGACCACCTTTTTTTTCACCCAGCAATACAATCGGCAACACAATCAGCGGTAAAGAAAGTGTCATGATGATGCTGAAATTGAAAACAGACCAAACCAGGTAAATCTTCAAAATGATTTTCTTCAGCATCAGATAAATGGGTAGCTATTCAAAATTGCGTGGCTTATTCGACTTCTTCAGTTTCTTGTTCTTCCTGCTCTTCTTTTTTCCTGGAGGTTTTCTTTGCACTTTTTTTCGTATCATCCATAAACGGAGAATTGCGGTTATGCAGTTGAATGGCTCTTAAAGACAAGCCAATTCCTATGAACAAAGACAAAAATGCGCCTATAAACATAAGCCGGTAATTAGCCATGAGCAGGCAGAAGTCGTAAGCGGCATGAAAACCAACGGCTGTAAAAAGGCCGGCGAGTTTTAAAGGTGATCCTTTGCCCTGGTGTTTGAATTTAGCCATTCCCACATAATACCCCATCAGGATCGCAAAAGATCCGTGTGCCGGAACCGCTGAAATCATCCGCCAGAGGCCAATATTCATTCCTTCCATAAATCCTTTACGCACGCCCTGGTCAACTACATACGATATATTTTCAAAAGTGGCAAAACCCATCGCAATCATTACTGCATAGGTAATCCCATCAAAAGGTTCGTCAAATTCTTTACGGGGATACGCAAACCATATGAGTATTGCATATTTACAGGCTTCCTCTACGAAGCCCACGATAATCGCATAAATTCCGGTGAAGGTAACATTATCCCTGGCGGGCACAATTCCCAGTTGCTGTACACCAAATTCTATTAAGATAGCCGGAAAGATACTCAGAATACCCAGGAAGAAGGTTTTAATCAGCAGATGAAAGGGTTCTTTGTCGAGTTTATCCCGTTCATAGATAAACATGGCAATAGCAAGCCCGGGTGCTAAAGCTATTGTGAGTAAAATTAGTATCAATGCCGGGCTGTTCATGCTGACACAAAGGTAACGATATTCGTTTAGATATATTCTTTCCGTCTGTAATTCAAGTGAATTAACTCTCCCCAACAAGAATGGCAATTAAATATTACCCCCTTATTGCAATTGTGAGGGTACATGTGGCTGGGAAAGCAATTCTTCAAATAAGGTCCAGCGTTTCTGTGGATTTGCCGTGGTGCCACCTTTCTTCTCAATAAAACTGGCTACCATATCTTGTCCGAGGTTATAGTTAATTACATAACTTCTGTATTTTTCTATAAACCCAATACGCTGTGTAGCCCGTTCGGGAGCCATTAAAGCATATTTTACCATCCAGTTGACAGCCGCTTCTTTATTTATTTTCCCATCCAGATATTGTCTGGCCGCTTCATTTCCGGCATAACTCAGGCCTTTGGTTAAGTCCTGAATCTGGTAATACGACTCAACTTTTGCTGGATCTAAACCGGCGAGCGGAAATAAAACATTTTTTTCAAAGGCTATACGTTCATTTCCGGGAAAAGCTACGTCAATCCCATAGTTAGCACTTCCTTCGGCAATTAACGATTGCGGACTGAATAAGGGATATACTGAAAACTCTACCCAGCCCTTATCTCTCACCAGATGTTTTTCCATTAACGCATTGTACACATGATGGCCGGGATATCCTTCATGGCAAGCCAGATCTATGGCCCGGTCGATGTAAATGGGCAGATCGGTATTGACTTGAATCAGGCTGTAGCTGTTTCCTTTGTACCAGTTATATCCAGACCAGGATTTATTGGTTACATATTCTACCGTAAAATTCTCATTGGCAGGCAATTTAATATGCTGAAGGGTGCGTTTACGGGCTTCAGCAATGGCTGCTTTAAATACCGTATCGAGCTTTTCTTTAGGAATAATAAACGATTCTTTAAACTTATTCAGCCTGGTAGTAATATCTCCTTTTCCGGGCAAAGCCTTATCAAGTTCTGCAATCAATCCTTGAAAATGAGCTTCTGTATAAGTTGGCGGGGTAGCATCATAGAAAGCCTTGGCCTCCTGATCGAAAGTAAGGGTTTTACCAGAAAGCTTATCAATCTCAGCTTGTACGGCTATCAGTTGTTTTTGCAGGGAAGTATAACGGCCTTTATCAGCCTCGGCTAACTGTGTTGACTCTATCTCTGCTAACTGGCTCATCAGACCGGAAATCTGAGTACGAAAGGTATCTGCCGGAAATTGCTTCTTTGTGCTATCCAGTGGAGCAGGCCGCCACTCTTCAGGACCATAGTAGGCATCTACATAATCTGCATCGTAATTACCAAGCTGTAATACCAGTTTTACATAGTCTGTTGCGATACTGTCCATAGGCCGGGAGGTTTGCTGGGTTTGTGTGTCCTGCTTGGACTGGTTTGTACAGGATGCCAGGAGGATGGGCATTGTAAAAATAAATAAGCGGAATATATGCATAGTTTCAAAAACAGGTGTAGGTAGTAATAAACCTGCCTTTCCGCATCACAGAAAGGCAGGAATTTTAAAAGATATACTTAAATCTATGAAAAGCCAACTATTAATTCACCACGGTTATCTTCAGGTTGAGCATGAATTCATCCATCTCCACCGCACTGGCATCTTCTACTTTTTCCACTAAGTTTAGTTCTAATGCCTGTGTTTCCGCACAAATGTATTCTTTATTGGCTTCCAGGGCAGCATTCACCAAAGTTGTAGATAGTTGCACATCAATCTTGATCTTATCCTGCACTTCCAGACCCATATCTTTCCGCAGGTTTTGCACCCGGTTCACTATATCCCGCGAAATACCTTCTTTGCGGAGGGCATCTGTAATGGTAATATCGAGTGCTACCGTCAGTCCGTTTTCACTGGCTACGATCCAGCCTGGAATATCTTCCGAAGAAATTTCTACATCTTCTAAAGTCAGGTTTACTGTCTGACCATTGAGGGAAACCGGCAAAGTTTTTTCCCGCTCGAGTACTTTAATTTCCTCCTGGCCAAATTTCTGAATCAATCCGGCAATTTCTTTCATTCTGGGACCGTATTCTTTGCCCAGTTTTTTGAAGTTCGGCTTGATTTTTTTCACCAGTATACCAGAAGTATCATCGATGTATTCTACCTGTTTGATATTTACTTCCGATAAAATTAAATCTTCTACATCCTGAATCTGGGCTTTCACTTTTGGCTGCAATACCGGAATCAGAATTCTGGAAAGTGGCTGGCGGACCTTAATTGTATGTTTTTTCCGCAGCGAATGTACTAAAGAAGAAATATTCTGCGCCAAAGTCATTTTTTCTTCCAGGTTCACATCAATGGCAGCCGTATCTACTTTCGGAAACTCACTCACATGTACCGAAGATACTTTTTCCCGTTTGCTCACTTTATTTAAATCCAGGAACAACTGCTCGGCATAAAAAGGTGCAATTGGCGACATGAGTTTCGCAATGGTCTCCAGACAGGTATATAACGTTTGGTACGCTGCTATTTTATCCTCATTATATTCCCCTTTCCAGAAACGCTTGCGGTTCAACCGTACATACCAGTTACTCAGATCATCCGTTACAAAATCCTGAATGGCTCTGGCAGCTCTGGTCGGTTCGTATTCATCGTAGGCTTCGGCCGTTTTCTGCACCAGGCTATTGAGTTTAGAAATGATCCAGCGGTCACTTTCGGTGCGTTTTTCTAATGGAACGTTTTTCTCTGTATAACTGAAATTATCCAGGTTTGCATATAAAGCAAAGAAAGAATAGGTATTATGCAGGGTGCCAAAAAACCTCCGCTGAACTTCTGTAACGCCTTCCAGGTTGAATTTCAGATTATCCCACGGCGGCGCATTCACTACCATATACCACCTGGTCGCATCCGGACCATAGGTGTTCAGCGTATCGAATGGATTGACCACATTGCCCACCCTTTTCGACATTTTATTGCCATTTTTATCCAGCACCAGGCCAGTAGAAACTACATTTTTAAAGGCCACACTATCGAATAGCATTCCGGCTATGGCATGCAGCGTAAAGAACCAGCCTCTGGTCTGGTCTACACCTTCCGAGATAAAATCGGCCGGAAAACTTTTGGTAAATACATCCTGATTCTCGAAGGGGTAATGCCACTGGGCATAGGGCATCGCTCCAGAATCAAACCATACATCTATCAGATCCGGTTCACGGAACATGGGTTTACCTTTGGCCGAAACCAGTGTTATTTCATCCACATATGGCCGGTGGAGGTCTATTTTTGAATTAGAAAAAGCATGAATAAAGGCATTATTTTTCGCTCTCTGTTCAGCTGAAAGCACACTTCTGCTGTCATTTAAACCAGTTGTAACCTGATCGATCAATTCTTTTACCGAGCCAATACATACTTCTTCTGCGCCATCTTCGGTACGCCAGATAGGGAGTGGTGTTCCCCAATACCTTGAACGGGACAAATTCCAGTCTACCAGGTTTTCGAGCCAGTTGCCAAAACGGCCAGAACCAGTAGATTCCGGTTTCCAATTAATGGTTTTGTTGAGTTCAACCAGGCGGTCTTTTACAGCGGTAGTTCTGATGAACCATGCATCCAGCGGATAATATAAAACCGGTTTATCCGTCCGCCATGAGTGCGGATAGGTATGCTCGTATTTCTCTACCTTGAACGCTTTATTCTCTTCTTTCAGAATAATGGAAATGATCACATCCGTATTTTTATAATCGGCATGGCTTTCATCTTCATTGGTATAATTCTTCACATAAAAGTCATCAGCCCCAAGGGTTTTATGGGTTCTGATCTTATATTTTTCAACACCCTTCTGAAGTTCTACACCTACTTCATTTATAAATTTTCCTTTCTTATCCACTGTAGGCAATTCATTTCCAGCCTCATCTTTTATCGTGAGTGCCGGAATGCCATGTTGTTTGGCTACCCGGAAGTCGTCGGCACCAAAGGTAGGAGAAGTATGTACCACACCAGTTCCATCTTCTGTGGTAACAAAATCTCCGGCAATCACCTGAAATGCTTTATCTGCATTATAGAAGGGTTGCAGATAAGGCATCAATTGTTCATAGCGGATGCCCATTAATTGTTTACCGGTAAATTCCTGTACCACCTGGAATGGAATGGCTTTGTCGCCGGGTTTGTAATCATCCAGTTTCAGGTCTTTATTCTTTTCTGAAAAATACTTTCCTACCAGCTCTTTTGCCAGTACCACACTCACTGGTTTATAAGTATACGGATTGAACGTATTTACCTGCACATAGCTTATTTTCTCTCCAATTGCCAGAGCAGTATTAGAAGGCAAGGTCCAGGGAGTGGTAGTCCAGGCAAGAATGAAGACATCGCCTGTAGATTGTTGAGAGAAAAGAAAATCTGATTTTGGATCTTTAATTACTTTAAACTGAGCGACTATGGAAGTATCCTTCACTTCTTTATAGCAACCTGGCTGATTCAATTCATGAGAACTCAGCCCTGTCCCATCAGAAGGGGAATAAGGCTGAATCGTATAGCCTTTGTACAGCAATCCTTTGTCATACAGCTTTTTCAGCAGAAACCATGTAGATTCGATATATTCAGTATGATAGGTAATATAGGGATGTTCCAGGTCAACCCAGTAGCCCATTTTTTCAGTCAGGTCGTTCCACTGGCCGGTATATTTCATTACGGCTTCCCGGCATTTCTGATTGTAGGCTTCGATGGAAATGGTTTTGCCGATGTCATCTTTGGTAATACCCAGTTCTTTTTCCACCTGCAACTCTATCGGTAAGCCATGAGTATCCCAGCCACCTTTGCGCTTTACCTGAAAACCCTGTAATGTCTTATAGCGGCAGAAAATATCTTTAATCGTACGAGCCATTACATGGTGAATACCAGGCGTTCCATTGGCAGAAGGAGGTCCTTCATAGAAAGTAAAACTGGGTTTTCCTTCCCGGGAACTGACCGATTGTTCAAATATCTTATTTTCTTTCCAGTAGGATAAAACAGATTCGCCTACTTTGGCATAATCCAGATTTTTATATTCCTTGTACTTCACCTTACATACAGATTTATTGAAGGTGCAAGTTAGGAAAATATTGTGTAAGGTTGATGTGTAAGAGGGGTATAATGGTAGTAACCAAATCACTACATCCTTTAGCCAGTATTAATGCGTAAAAATGAGTGGAGAGAAGGATAATCAGACAGCAAATTATTCAACAGCTACAGGTATAGAAACCAAGGCTTAGAAAGAAAAAAATGCCGCAAGTACGATAATTCCCAGTTTGACTAAATTAAAAGTGATACGTTCCATAATTCCCAAATTAATTATATGAATACAATACCTGCAGCATTCTGGTGGCTGGTATTGTATATTTTATAAAACCACTACGTAAGATTTATACCTTGTTTTTCTGTAAATGTTTCATCTTTTTACACAAAAATGCCTGTTAGTGAACTTATTGATAACTAGTTCATTAACAGGCTTTATCTTTAGGGGTTATTTCTGAAATTTACTTATCTTCTTACTTCCAGAAGTTTTATATCAATTTCTTCATCTTCTTCCTCTAGGTAAAATTCATTGTATTCCCTGATCAAACCCTGTTCTCCTTTCTTAATTTTTCCGGTATCGAAAGACATTAATAAGGAAGGCAGAATAATTAGATTGGTAAACATGGCACACAATAAGGTAGTAGATGTAAGCATGCCCAGGGCAACAGTTCCTCCGAAATCTGAAAAAGCAAAGATGATGAAACCAAAAAACAGGATAATAGATGTATACATCATGCTGGCACCAGTTTCAATTAAGCTGATACTTACTGCTTTGGACACATTAAATTTATTAAGAGGCAGTTCCTGCCGGTATCTGGCTAAATAATGGATGGTATCGTCTACAGAAATACCAAAGGCAATACTGAAAATAAGCGCCGTACTGGGTTTGAGCGGAATACCAAAATACCCCATCAAACCGCCTGTAATAAGCAGTGGTATAATATTAGGAATCAGTGAAATAATGATCATCCGAATGGAACGGAATAATAAAGCCATGATTAAGGCAATCAGCACGAAAGCCAGCGCTAAACTGGATTGCAGGTTGTTAATCAAATATTGATTCCCTTTGATGAAGAGTAAGGTAGTTCCGGTGGCTTCGGCTTTTAAATCTGTTCCTGCCAATACTTTTGTGATCGCCGGATTGATTTCTTGCTGCACCAGTTTACTCATTTCAATAGAACCCATATCCGCCACTTTTACGGATATTCTCACCTTCTGCCCGGTTGAATCTACAAAGGATTTGAGCAAGCCAGACTGGTCTTGCTGGCTGCTCAGGTAACGGATGAGGAAGTTCTTTTCCTGGTTAGTAGGCAAGCGGTAAAAATCCGGATTGCCATTATAAAACGCCTGTAAGGAAGCTTTTACAAAACTGATCACCGATACTGGTTTGGAAAGCGCTGTGATCTTGCTGAGAGTATCTTCCAGTTCCTCTATTTTACGAAGATTCTCTAAACGGAGAATGCCTTTTTTCTTGCCTGTATCTACTACAATTTCCAGCGGCATTACACCTTTAAAGTTGCTCTCAAAAAAAGCAAGGTCTTTTTTTACATCACTGCTTTCCGGCAGATCGTCTACCATATATGCCAGCGCCTTTATCTTGAAAACACCAATTAAAGAAATGATTACAATAATAGTGGTAATGGTGTAGATAACTGGGCGGCGGTTGTGTACAATATGATTGTAAAAATCAATGATCGAAGTGAGTCCTTTGGCATCCAGGTGTTTAATTTCCCGGGCCGTAGGTGAAGGAAGGTAGGAAAATACGGCTGGGATCAGAATCAGGCTTATAACGAATGTATTAAATATATTCAGCCCGGCTACAATACCAAATTCCCGCAAGATGGCTACGTTGGCAAAACCCAGTACAATAAAACCAACAGCCGTAGTAGCATTGGTCATTAAGGTAACAATACCAATTTTACGCACAATCCGGCTTAAGGCTTTAATCTTATTGCCATGTGTTTTAATCTCCTGGTGGTATTTGGTAAGCAAGTAGATGCAGTTTGGAATACCAATTACCACAATAATCGGCGGCAATAAGCCCGTGAGTAGCGTTACTTTAAATCCAAATAAAACCAGCGTACCAAGCACCCATATTACGACCACACCTATTACGATCAGAGGAAAAATAACGGCAGAAAAAGACCGGAAAAAGATAAATAGGATAATACCAGTAGCCACAACAGACAGCACCAGAAACATCGACAACTCTGCCTTTACCTTCGTAGACATAATGGAGCGCACATACGGAACCCCGGCATAATGCAGGCTGATATTGGTTTTATCTTTAAACGCATCCCCCAGTTCCTGAATATTTTGTACCAGAGCCAGGCGCTTCTGGGAATTGAGCATGCCCTTTTCTATGGCAACCAGCAGAATAGTGGCGCCATTTTGCTGGTTGATTACCTGACCTTTATAAAACTGTAAACTATTAGCAACCCTAAGTAAACTATCCAACTGTGGCTGACTTTGTGGAAACTGGCCGAATAATGCTTTAGGAACCAGTTTTTTGGAAGCTGTATCTTTTACCAAATATTGTAATCTGGGAAGTGATAGTACGGTTATAATTCCCTCCATTCTGGCAATGGTATCCGAGAGGGATTTCAGTTCTTTAAAATTCTCCAGCGTATATACACTGCTGTCTTTCATGCCGATGGCCATTATATTGCTATCTTCCCCAAAAAGCCGTTTGAAATCCTGAAAATAGATATAATCTGGGTCGTCGGCCGGAACAACGGAGTGAAAATCATAGCTGAGTTCTGCTTTTCTTCCGATAAAGCCCATCACAATGGTGAGCAAACCAATACTAACAATAAGCGGAAATCTGTATTTAAGAATTATATGGGCGAATCTGGTCCACATAGGAAGGGATTAAAGCGGTAAATGTACTAATTCCAACTGAGTCACAATACATCAATATTGGATTTTAGATAGACCCCACGTAAGGTTTTTCTAAGTTGCTTTCAAGAAAAACATACATATTAAACAAATTTTATTGACTACTGTTATGTTGTTTACAAAACAACCCTATTTTTGTGCGGAGAATACTAAATCTTTTGTTATGATTTCAGAAAGAATAAATACACTTAAAAAGCATATTCAAACAGCCTTATTCATAGGTTTGGTGATGGTTACATCCGCTTGTCACTTAGATGCCAATAGTATTGAACAGGAAGATCCAAACGCAGGGAGCGAATATGTATATGGCAATATTGGCGGGCCTCCCAAGCAGGCAGCTAATCAATACGAGGCTGATCCGGATGCTGCTACACGTGCTGCTGCTATTCGCGAAAAAATGTTTGGCGACAAGCAGGGTGCTGAACCTGGCTTACAGCAAGGAAATGGCGGTCAGTAATATTGCTATTTCAGATAAATTGAATTAATGAAGCTATAAATAAAAAGAGCGTGACCTGGTTATCAGTTCACGCTCTTTTTATTTATACTAATGGAATCTGGCAATGTATTTTTACACCAATCAGCCTGCTTTATTCTCCATACGTTTACGTTCATTTTCATCTAAATAGATTTTACGCATCCGGATCGATTTAGGCGTGATTTCCAGGTATTCATCTTTCTGGATATACTCCATGGCTTCTTCCAGAGAGAACTGGATTTTAGGTGCAATCCGCACGTTGGTATCCGAACCGGAAGCCCGCATGTTGGTCAACTGTTTGCCTTTCTGAATATTCACTACAATGTCATTCTGGCGGTTGTGTTCGCCAATCACTTGGCCCATATATACTTCCTCACCCGGGTCTACGAAGAAGAAGCCACGGTCCTGCAATTTATCAATGGCATAAGGTGTGCCTGCTCCGGTTTCCATAGAAATTAAAGACCCATTGATACGTCCCGGAATATTTCCTTTATAGGGTTCATAGGACTTAAATCTATGGTTCATAATCGCTTCTCCGGCAGTAGCCGTTAAAACGTTGTTCCGCAATCCAATAATACCACGTGCGGGAATGATAAACTCCAGGTGCTGTAAGTCACCCTTAGGTTCCATCACAAGCAATTCACCTTTACGTTGCGTAACCAGTTCGATCACCTTTCCAGAAGATTCCTGCGGTACATCTACCACCAGCGTTTCCACTGGTTCGTGGCGTACGCCATCTATTTCTTTAAAAATTACCTGTGGCTGACCTACCTGCAATTCATATCCTTCCCGGCGCATGGTTTCAATCAGAATAGACAAATGCAGAATGCCTCGTCCGTAGACTAAAAATTTATCTTCTGTATCGGTAGCTTCCACCCGCATAGCCAGGTTTTTTTCCACTTCTTTAAACAGGCGGTCTCTCAAATGGCGGGAGGTTACATATTTACCTTCTTTACCAAAAAACGGAGAGGTATTGATCGTGAAGAGCATATTCATGGTAGGCTCATCAATCGAAATACGTGGCAAAGGTTCCGGATTCTCTGCATCGGCCAGGGTATCGCCAATCTCAAAATCTTCCAGGCCCACTACCGCACAAATGTCGCCGGCTTTTACTTCAGGAACTTTTAATCTCCCCAATCCTTCAAACACATGCAACTCCTTAATTCTTACTTTTTTAATCACGCCATCCGTTTTCATCAATGACATGGGCGCATTCTCCTTTAAAGTACCCCGGAAAACCCGGCCAATGGCAATACGGCCTACGAACGAAGAATAATCCAGAGAAGTGATCTGTAACTGTGGCGTACCTTCATACATAGGTGCCGGTGGAATATTGTCTACAATAGCATCCAGCAGCGGAATAATATTATCGGTACGTTTGCGCCAGTCAGTGCTCATCCATCCTTGTTTGGAAGAACCATAAACAGTGACAAAATCGAGTTGTTCTTCCGTAGCCTCCAGGTTGAACATCAAATCGAACACCGCTTCATGTACCTCATCCGGACGGCAGTTTTCTTTATCTACTTTATTAATTACAACAATAGGTTTCAGACCCAGATTAATGGCTTTACTCAATACAAAGCGGGTTTGAGGCATAGGGCCTTCAAACGCATCTACCAACAATAATACGCCATCGGCCATTTTCAACACACGTTCTACCTCACCGCCAAAATCTGCGTGGCCTGGGGTGTCGATAATATTTATTTTCACATCTTTATACCGGACGGAAACGTTTTTGGCCACAATGGTAATACCTCTTTCCCGTTCCAGGTCGTTGTTATCCAGAATCAGTTCTCCGAATTCCTGGTTTTCACGGAAAATTTTAGAAGCATGAATAATTTTGTCTACTAAGGTTGTTTTACCATGATCTACGTGTGCTATGATGGCAATATTTCTGATACTTTGCATTGTAAGTTTTTGAATTGAGCCGCAAAGCTACGAAGAACTAGCAAATTTTACTTGTAGGTTTTATAAATATTCCATTAAAGAACTGTTAGTGAATAAATTGAAAATACGTAAAGTATATTTTTTATTTGTTTAGTTATAGTAGGTAACAATTGCAAAGCAGTTTTATATTGCAGACTTAATTTTTCCATACAAAAACGTAGCCCAGCAGTAAAAGGGACATTTATTTATGTCGGTAGTAATCACAGCACTTACTAAAATGTATGGCGCTCAAAAAGCGGTAGATGGCATTTCTTTTCAAGCCCATCCTGGCCAGGTGGTAGGTTTTCTGGGTCCGAATGGTGCCGGAAAATCCACGACCATGAAGATTATTACCTGTTACCTTCCTCCTACCAATGGACAGGTACAGGTATGCGGATACGACGTAGTAAACTCACCAATGGACGTACGGCGGAATATTGGCTATCTGCCGGAGCATAATCCACTGTATCTGGATATGTATGTGCATGAATATTTACACTTCATTGGCTCCTTGCATAAACTCAATAGAAAAACGCTGCCAAACCGGGTAAAGGAGATGATAGATTTATGTGGCTTAGGAAGGGAACAAGGAAAAAAGATAGGTTCGCTATCCAAAGGTTACCGGCAACGGGTAGGACTGGCGCAGTCGCTCATTCATGATCCGCAGGTACTCATTCTCGATGAACCCACCACCGGACTCGATCCCAACCAGATTGTGGAAATACGGCAGGTAATTAAGGAAACCGGCCGGCAAAAAACAGTAATATTCTCTACTCACATTATGCAGGAAGTAGAAGCCATCTGTGATAGGGTAATTATTATTAACCTGGGCAAAATTGTAGCCGACAGTCCGGTGCAGGAATTGTATCAGTTTCAGCGTAGCACCCAGACTATTTTTCTGGAATTTAACCACCAGATTCAAACAGACAAGCTGGCTGCCTTGCCTGGGGTACAAAATCTTCGCGAAAAAGGAACAGGAAAATATGAAATAGATACGGATGGCTCTATTGACATTCGTCCGGATATATTCCGCTTAGCCGCAGAAAACAGCTGGACGCTTATAGGTATCAAACAGGAGGAAAAAAACCTGGAAAGCATTTTCCAGGCATTAACAAAGTAATCTAATGCAACGATGTTGATGGGTTGGAAAGCCTACTGATTACCATATCTCTAGGAAAGGCTGGTATATACTTAGTTTTAAGTTTAAATCATTTGTATGTCCATCACTTACCAGCTTTTACTTTTATTTTGCATGCCCAAAATAAAAGTAACAAAACAAAAGGGCAAAATGAAAAATGCTTCCTGGCTCTATCCTACCCTCGCCCCGCTTTTCATTTATCCTAACCCGCATGGAATATTTGTTTTATTTAATGTTATGGTTACTTGCTTCGATTCTTGTTTATAGATTCTTTCTACTCACAACTTTTAAAATTAATTCACTTCTTATATTACACACAATTTAGAGGTAAAGCAAGGGTGCGGCTGATGGTGCAGCAATAGCGCGGACTTTTTTGGCCTGTGGCGTAGGCCGGAGGAATGCGCGATGATTTTATCTGGCGTGAAAAAAGTCTCTATTGGTGCTGCCCTTTTGTTTTGCTACTTTTATTTTGGGCATGCAAAATAAAAGTAGGACGGCGTTAAGGTAAGGTAGGCAGTAAGGTTTGCTTGTTTGAAAATAACTATTCTATGCAATTATTTTATAACCCCGATTTTAATATACAAGCTCCTTTCCTGCTAGAGGATGAAGCCAGGCATTGCCTGAAAGTATTGCGCATAAAAAAGGGAGATATAGTGCATGTCACCGACGGAAATGGAAACATTTTTGAAACGCGGCTGCTGACAGAAGATCCTAAAAAATGCCAGCTACAGATCATTTCTACACAAACAGAATCTTATAAACCGTATACAATCCATATAGCCATTGCACCCACCAAAAATGCTGACCGTACCGAATGGATGGTAGAAAAATGTGTGGAACTCGGCGTAGATGAAATCAGCTTTATCGCCTGTGAACATTCCGAACGGAAGTTTTTTAAAACAGACCGGGTAGAAAAAATCGCAATAGCAGCCATGAAACAATCGCTGAAAAGCAGATTACCAGCTATTCATGAAATTATTTCCTATAAAAAATTTATAGAACAACCCTTGCCCGAACAGCGGTTTATTGCGCATTTGGAAGAAGGAAAGCGGGAATTATTACAGCAGCTTGCTCAACAAGGTAAAGAATATTGTGTGTTGATTGGCCCGGAAGGAGATTTTTCTCCGGAAGAAATCAGACTCGCCCAGGCAAAAGGATTTTTAGCTGTAAGTCTGGGTGAAAGCCGGTTACGCACCGAAACTGCAGGAATCGTAGCCTGCCACATATTAAATCTGATCAACAGCCGTTAGTAGGAAATAGTCTTCAGTTTTTAGTATCTGGTCTCTGAAAAGGGTAAACTTAGATTTCTGAAAACAAAAGTTTTGTGTTACTTTTCTGATCTGTTTTATTCAATCTATGTATACAATTAATAATTCTTCTTTCTATAAAACCTTCCTGTTTCTCCTGAGTGCGCTGGTTCTGCTGCTTACTAAGCAAAGTGTAGCACAGGTGCCATCATATAAAATTGCCAAGCTCAAATATAATGGTGGCGGCGACTGGTATGCCAATAAAACCTCTATACCCAATCTGATTAATTTCTGCAATAAAAACCTAAAAATGAATATTGCGCCGGAAGAAGAAGTAGTAGATGTAGGCAGCCCGGAAATTTTCTCCTATCCTTTTGTGCATATGACCGGCCATGGAAACGTAGTGTTTACAGATGCTGAAGCACGTAATCTGCGAAAGTACCTGATGTCTGGTGGCTTTCTCCACATTGATGATAACTATGGGCTGGATAAATTCATCCGCCTGGAAATGAAAAAAGTATTTCCCGAACTCACCTTTATCGAACTTCCCTTTAACCATCCGGTATATCATCAGAAATATAATTTTGCAAACGGCTTACCCAAAATCCACGAACATGACGGAAAACCCAGCCAGGGATTCGGATTGATTTATGAAGGAAGACTGATATGTTTTTACAGCTTTGAAACAGACTTAGGCAACGGATGGGAAGACCAGTCGGTGCATAACGATCCTGAAGAAAAACGCCAGGAAGCTTTAAAAATGGGAGCTAATCTGCTGTATTTCGCTCTTACCAATTATTAAGTTTGTGTAATTCCGGATACTTTTTTTATCAAAAAACCGAGTAGTTACAGCATAATTGTGTAAGCCATATTTACTAAACAACAGTCGCACAGTCAGCCAATTATATATAAATTTTCAATAGTTTTCGGGCTTTTCTGAACTTATTTTTCAATTAAATAATTATTTATTTACTTTGCGTAACAGCCGTAAAATTTTTCTCATACAATAGTTGACAAAAATTTCCTCAATTCCGTAAACATTTTAGCTTCACAGCTTCTTAACCTATATAAGTTCTAATTTTAACCTAAATTTATTAATACGTGATTATTTTAGTTTTCTTCTTTGCCCACTGGTATTTATCTCTGTTCTGCCAGACTTTCTTTCTGCACCGCTATTCGGCACACAAGATGTTTACGATGAATCCTTTCTGGGAAAAGTTTTTCTTTTTTCTCACCTATGCTACACAAGGATCTTCTTATCTAAGTCCAAGGGCATATGCCATTCTGCACCGCATGCACCATGCCTACAGCGATACAGATAAAGACCCTCATTCTCCTCATCACACAGAAAATCTGTTTACGATGATGTGGGAGACAAAAGATATTTATAACGGGTTTGCCAAAGGCACTGTTGATCCGGACCCACAGTTCGACAGGGATTATCCGGTATGGGAAAGAATGGAAAAAATAGGTGATTCCTATATTTCAAGAATTGCCTGGGGTACTTTTTATGTATTGGTGTATGTACTTTGTTACCTGTATGCTGATATGCACTGGGCTTTCTTCTTTCTGCTTCCGGTTCACTTCCTGATGGGACCAGTACACGGAGCGATTGTAAACTGGAGCGGACATAAATATGGCTATGCCAACTTTGATAACCACGATAAATCTAAAAACTCTCTGGTATTTGATGTGCTGATGCTGGGCGAACTGTTCCAGAATAACCATCACAAATTGCCGAACCGGGTGAACTTCGGTGCCAAATGGTTTGAGTTTGATCCGGTATATCCTGTCATTAAATTTTTACATATGGTTCGTATTATTAAGCTGAAACCAGTGAAGGTAAAAGCATAAGCATACAATATTTTCACAAAAAAGCGGCAGGTGATCATTCATCTGCCGCTTTTGTTTTATACTGTTAAAATTAATAGCTTGCATACCTATACATAGTTTCTTTAAAAGAGACTGATAACTGAGTTTTATAAAGTAACTCAGAACCCTTATCTTGTTCTCTGGTTTCCAACCATTTCATAACAACCATCTGCCTATAAGCAGATAATTTTCATTACTTATAAAACTAATACTTCTACACATTGCTCTCCGAAGCATATGCGCGACATTGAAATTATAATTGTACTGCTTGCTGTTATTACTGCCCTGGCGCAGGTCACCGACAAAGTTAAAATTCCTTACCCCATTCTTCTGGTATTAGCCGGCATTGCAATTGGCCTGATTCCGGGTTTACCTCATGTAGAACTAAGTCCGGAAGTGGTATTTCTCATTTTTCTGCCGCCATTGTTATACTCAGCCGCCTGGTATACCTCCTGGCCTGATTTCAAAGCCGCCAAACGTCCGATTACTCTTCTTGCTATAGGCTGTGTGCTTTTTACTACAACCGCAGTTGCTGTGGTGGCGCATTATTTTATTCCGGGATTTTCGTGGCCGGTGGCTTTTGTATTGGGCGCCATTATTTCGCCGCCAGATGCCGTAGCAGCAACCAGCGCCACCAAAGGCCTGGGCGTTCCCAGAAGGGTGATCACCGTACTGGAAGGGGAAAGCCTGGTAAATGATGCCACAGGCCTGATTGCCTTCCGCTATGCGGTAGCGGCTGTTACTACCGGACAGTTTATCTTATGGGAAGCCAGTTTGCAATTTGTGTGGGTAGCAGTTGTAGGTGTGCTGATAGGCTTACTTATAGGATGGGTAGTGGTATGGGTGCATAAAATAACACCTAATAACCCCATTGTAGATACCAGTCTTACTTTGCTTACACCTTTTATCTCTTACCTGATCGCCGAAGAACTGCATGTATCGGGTGTGCTGGCAGTGGTAACTACAGGATTGTTTATTACCGTACGGTCTTCTGAAATATTTTCTCACCAAAGCCGTATGCAGGCAGTAGCGGTATGGAATTCTATCATTTTTCTGCTGAATGGCGTTGTATTCACGCTGATAGGACTTCAGTTGCCTTCCATTGTAGAAGGTATTAGTCAATATTCCTGGGGAACGCTCATTGGGTATGGTGCCATCATCAGCCTGGCTGTAATTGTAGGAAGATTAATCTGGGTATATCCCGGCGCTTATTTTCCAAGGCTACTGAGTTGGAAAGTCCGGCAGCAGGAACCGGAAACCAATATTAAACTGGTAAGCATCGTGGCCTGGACAGGCATGCGGGGAGTAGTATCTCTGGCAGCAGCTTTATCTTTGCCTTTAACCATAGATGGCACCACTCCTTTTCCGGAACGGAACCTGATTCTTTTTCTGACTTTTTGTGTAATTCTCTCTACACTCGTTTTGCAGGGATTAAGTTTGCCCTTCCTGGTCCGCTGGCTGGGTATCAAACCAGATGGAAGTGCCCATACAGAAGAACTGGATGCCAGGATGAAAATCGCTACAGCGGCCATTACCTATATCGAAGAAAACTTTTCCTACGGCGTTGTAACCGATGAAGTGCTGGCACAGATCAAAACCAAATATGAAATCCGGATTTCGCGGCTTATGAAGCAGAAGGGTACCAAAGCCAAACCACGCATTGATGAAGAACAAATTATCCAGTTCCATAGCCTGCAACATGAACTCATTAATATAGAACGTACTCTGGTGATCGGACTCCGGAAAGAAGGTAAGATCAGCGATGAAGTACTGCGACGCCTGGAGTATGAACTTGACCTGGAAGAAGCCAGAGTGGTTCTGGAAAAAGATGCCAGTTAAGCCTCCTTATCCCACATCTTTATCTATTGCATTTCTTATTACAAATTATCAGCAACGCCCAGATTTTTATATGTTTCCATTAAAACATCATGGTCATCTGTTATAATTAAAAGAATGTCCTTTTCCTGTAAAACCGTTTTTCCAGTTGGAATAAAATAATTTTCATCCCGTTTCACCATTACAACCAGAGTTTTATCGGGTAGTTCCAGGTCCATCAGATGATTTCCTTTAATTAGTGATTGAGCATTAATTTTGATTTCAGTAGTAACAGATTTTATTTCGTCAGAAAACTCCACATCAAAATTTTTCAATGCTTTTATTTGGTTTGGCTTAGCAGCCAGGCCAAGCCAGGCCGCCATTTGTGAAAGGGAAGTTCCTTGAACTACCAAGGAAACAAGTGTACAGAAAAAAACGATATTGAAGATTAAGCGCGCATGAGGCACATTTTCAACAAGCGGGAGTATAGCAAAAATGATGGGAACAGCCCCTCGGAGACCTACCCACGACACAAAGAGTTTATCCTTAAACGGCATATGACGGAAAGGCAATAAACTAAGAAAAACACTAAGCGGACGTGTTACAAATATCATTAAAAAACTAATAATGAGCCCAGGTATAGCAATTGGAACTAATTCACGAGGGTTAACAAGCAATCCTAATGTCAGGAACATTAATAACTGGCTCATCCAGGCCAGGCCATCAAAAAAATTAAGGGAGGAACGCTTATGCACAAATTTGGAATTGCCAATCACCAGTCCACCTATGTAAACAGCCAGATACCCGTTACCTTTGATAAAATAGGTAAATGAAAAGATGAAAATGCAGAAAGTAAAAACCAGGATGGGATAAAGAGAGCCATTTTCAATTTGCAAACGGTTGATTGTGCGGACGGCCAGTTTTCCCAATAAAAAACCTGCAGCTGCTCCAATTACAAGTTGCACCACCAACATCCCCGCAGCCATCCAATAGTTTGTGGCGCCTTCCATTTTAATAATTTCTATCAGGGTAATAACAAGCACGTATGCCATAGGGTCGTTACTACCACTTTCAAGTTCCAGCATAGGCCGGAGGTTATTTTTCAGTTGCACTCCTTTAGAGCGCAGAATAGAAAATACCGAGGCGGAGTCTGTAGATGACATGGTTGATGCCAGCAACAGAGAAGTTAAAAATCCAACACCTGCTCCTTGCATGGTCCACCCTAGCACCCACCATATAACAATACCAGTAATGATTGCTGTTAAAAAGACACCGAAAGTCGCTAAAACGATCCCCTGAGGAATTATCGGGCGTATTTCAGAAATCTTGGTATCCATCCCTCCTGAAAAAAGTATCACACAGAGTGCTATTGTTCCTATAGTCTGTGCCACCTGAATATTTTCAAATTGAATACCCAATCCATCACTGCCACTTAGCATACCCACAGATAGAAACAATAGTAAGGCAGGTACGCCAAACCTATGACCAGCTTTTCCAGCCAAAATACTCAGAAAGAAAAGGAGAGCTAAGCCTAATAGAATTAATTCAATTTGTACAACCATTCTTACAACAATTTAAGGTGGACATTACGCATCATATGAACAGCAAATATCTGATTATCAAATATTTTAATGATCGTTATCAATAACAAACCGGCAAAAATTTAGTGTTATTTAATATCTTGTCGCTTAAAGATAGGCCGATTTGCCCTTTTATCCTAGCAAGAAAGTCAACCTGATTTCTTCTGACAGAGCATAATAACTCTTATTTATATCATAAAAAGCTACATGAAACCATATCTTTTAAAACCCAATTTAAGTTGCCAGGCTTCGATAAGGCCAAGGGTATTCGTGTCATTTTTAGACCAGTCCGGTCTATCTAGGTATGCTTTCCCGCTCGTTAATCCGAATAAATTAGTTTCAAAACAATAACCTGCAGTAGAGAAGGCCAAGTACTATTGCTCAAGTATTATCTCTTCCACAGTGAATACTTGAATGTTATATTTTCCTGTAGCTTAACATAAGAGAGTTTGCCTGGAAAAGCTTAATCAATGCTAAACTCCTCCTGAATAAAGTGACATAGCAGGTTTATGTTTTTTACCAGTATCTAAAAAACATTCTTACCCTAACGTAAAATCATTATCTTTGCCAGATTTTTGACCTTTACCCTACTATAAAGAATCAGAAAAAAAATGAAACCACCCTATTAAGCCTGAACTCAGGAAATTTTACATAAACCAAACTATTTTCAAATGAAGTACAAAAGAATTCTTCTCAAATTAAGTGGCGAAGCGCTCAGCGGTAATAAAGGGTATGGAATAGATCCTAAAATTTTAATGCAATATTCCGGAGAGATCAAACGGGTGATGGATGCAGGAACGCAGGTAGCCATTGTAATAGGTGGAGGAAATATTTTCAGAGGTACAGATGCGGCAGCTGCTGGCATCGACCGGGTACAAGGGGATTATATGGGAATGCTGGCTACCGTAATTAATGCGATGGCTTTGCAGGGGGCATTGGAGAAAGTAGGACTGTTTACAAGACTGATGTCTGGTATTAAAATGGAACAGGTATGTGAGCCATTCATTCGCCGCCGGGCGGTTCGTCACCTGGAAAAAGGCAGGGTTGTAATTTTTGGAGCCGGTATTGGTAACCCTTATTTTACTACCGATTCTACAGCAAGTCTGCGGGCCATTGAGATTGAAGCCGATGTAGTACTAAAAGGCACCAGGGTAGACGGCGTGTATACTGCCGACCCGGAAAAAGATCCAACAGCCACCAGGTATACCAGAATTTCTTTTGAAGAAGTTTACCAGATGGGCCTGAATGTAATGGACATGACCGCCTTTACGCTTTGTAAGGAAAATAACCTGCCAATTATTGTGTTTGATATGAATAAAGCAGGTAATTTATATCGTCTTATACAGGGAGATGATGATATAGGTACCCTGATTTCTATGAACTAAAGTATGAACAGTTTACGTATACGGTCGTAATTACATAAGCTGATGCTTTTAGAATGATACATTCATCTTACCATCTATACGTATTGAATTGTACAATCAATAACAGATAGCTTGATAAACCCCTAATTCATTATTAACAATGGAAGAAATACAATTATTCTTGGAAGATGCCAAAGACTCAATGGAAAAAACGGTAAAGCATACTAGTGCTGAACTCAATAAGATCCGTGCCGGCAAAGCGATGCCTTCTATGCTGGATGGCTTGTCAGTCGAATACTACGGAACCATGACGCCCCTCAATCAGGTGGCTACGGTAAATACGCCCGATGCCCGTACGATTTTGATTAAACCTTTTGAAAAGAAAATGATCGGGGAAATTAATAAAGCTATCAATAACAGTGACCTGAAACTGACTCCCCAACTGGATGGTGATATGGTACGCCTCAACATTCCGCCTTTAACAGAAGAACGCAGACGGGAACTGGTGAAAAAAGTAAAGAATGAAATAGAAACCGGAAAAGTAGGCATCCGTAATATCCGTAAAGATACCAATGAATCGCTGAGGAAACTTCTGAAAGAGGGCGCTTCAGAAGATGAAGTAAAACGGGCTGAAGACAAAGTGCAGGACCTGACCAATAGCTATATTGCCAAAATAGATGTACTGATGACTAATAAAGAAGCGGAAATCATGACGGTGTAATCCGGAAGTAGTGAGTATTAAGTATAGCTGGTATTTAATTCAGCTTGATGCTAATAAATAAAAAAGCCTGGTTCAAAAACCGGGCTTTTATTTTTAAATCTCATAGAAGAGTTTTGTTATTGCTTGTATCTGAATTTTAAATCTCTGTACTCACCACTCTATACTCATTACTGAATGATTACTGAATAATCCGGCTGCTCAGGCGCAGTAACTCAATTTCGGCCAGTTTCCCGGCATATTCTGCATCGATCAGGCGGCTTTCTGTATTTACGGCATTCCGTTGTACCTCCCGGAGTTCGAGCGGGGTAGATACACCCAGTTTATAGCGTTCCAGGGCAATATCGATATTCTGCCGGGCAATGGCCAGGTTTTCCTTTTCCAGGGCGATCAGATTGAGGCTGTTCTGGTAGTCGGTGTATGCCCGCTGTAGGTCTGCCTCCAGTTGTACTTTCAGCTCATCAATTCTGATATCTGTAACTTCCCGCTGAATTTTGGCATTCTGGATACGGCGGTTCTGGTCTAATCCGTTTAATATATTCATGGTTACTCTGGCTCCATAGGTATATCCTGCGTTCCTGTTACTCAAGGCAAAACCTACAGCCGCTTCAGCCCGGCTATAAGTATAATCGCCAGTTAAACTCAGCCTTGGAAAGCGTTCTGCTTTTAAAGCTTTCGTTTCCAGGTAAGCGATATTGCGGTTCCGCTGGGCTAAAAGCAGATTTGGGTTGCGTTGAATGGTAGACTCACGCAGAGCAGTCAGTTCCAAATTCTCATCTACAATAATTGTATCTGATACTATAAAATCTGCCTCAGAAGTTCTACCCAATATTTCATTCAAGCTTACTTTGGCATTTGTCAATAAACGCTCTTGCTGGATTAAGGCAGATTTATCGGTATTATAATCGACCTGGGCAGCCAGGTAATTCAATTTGGAGCCTGAACCCACTTCATACTGTGCTTTGGCTAAGTCGAGCCGCTGCTGGGAAATATTGAGGGCATCGGTAAATGCACTTACTTTTTCCTGTTGCTGAATAATATTATAATAGGAATTACTTACTGTGGCAATAGAATTTTCGATATTTACTTTGGCTATTTCTTCACCGGCATTGCGTAATTCCTTCAGCTGGTCATAGGCAATAAACATTCTGGTACCGTCAAAAACAGTCCAGTTGAACAATACAGAACCAGATATACGGTTTGATCTGGCATTATCTACTTCCCTAACATCTCCATTAAAAGATACTTGCTTGGTATCATTTATAGAATAACTCCGGATTCCATCTAAACCCAGGGTTGGCAAAAAAGCAGCTACCCCCAGCCGGTAGTCATTGGCGGAAATTTGTTTTTCACGCTCAGCAATTCTAATAGTGTAATTATTTTCCAGGGCGATTCCTACTGCTTTTTCAATCGTTAATGTATCTGTTCTATTTGCTTCCTGCGCAAAGGAAAGTGCAGGCAAAAGCAGCAGACTGATAAAAGTATTTTTTATCATGAGTGGTCAAAAGTAGTTTTAAAGTTGAGAGCTGCGTAAGGAATAGGCTTAATAAGCCTGGTCCTTACGCAGCTATTGAATGAGTTTCTATACAAAATAATAATTGTTAAACACCTGCACTTTCCAGCTGCCGTACTTCCTGGGCTTTTTGCTCATGTGGTTTAACCCTTCTGGAAATATAAGAATATAGGGCAGGTATTACATATAACGTGAGTATCAACGAAAACATCAAGCCACCGATGATGGCAATACCAATAGGCATCCGGCTTTTAGAGGCAGCTCCCAGGGCTAATGCAATCGGCAGCGCACCCAGAACAGTAGCTAAACTCGTCATCAGAATAGGACGCAAACGCTGAGTAGCAGCATCAACTACGGCATCCTTCACCGACAAGCCTTCTTCTTTACGCTGGTTGGCAAATTCCACGATCAGAATTCCATTTTTAGTTACAATCCCGATCAGTACAATAATCCCAATCTGGCTGAAAATATTCAATGTTTGCCCAAATAACCATAAGGACAATACCGCACCGGCTAAAGCCAAAGGTACCGTAAACATGATAATTAATGGGTCGGTGAAGCTTTCAAACTGCGCCGACAAAATCAGGTAAATCAGCACCAGAGCCAGTAAAAATGCAAATAGTAAGCTGCTTGAACTTTCTGCAAACTCTTTAGAAGTACCTGCCAGACTTGTTGAAAAAGAGTCATCGAGTACCTCATTAGCAATTCTATCCATCGCTTCAATGCCCTGGCCTAAAGTAACACCCGGAGCTGGTGATGCAGAAACTGTGGCAGCTACATAGCGGTTATAACGGTATAATTGTGGTGGGCTGCTCTGGTCGCTTAATTTTACTACATTATCTAATTTAATTAACTCGCTCTTGTCGTTTTTAACATAAATAGAACTTAAATCTACAGGTTCATCCCGGTTGGAGCGGTCGGCCTGGCCAATTACCTGGTATTGTTTACCGTCTTTAATAAAATAGCCAAAACGCTGACCACTGTAATACAACTGCAAGGTTTCGGCAATATCCAGTACAGATACCCCCAAGATTCTGGCACGTTCCCGGTCAATTTCAATACTAAGTTCAGGCTTATTGAATTTCAGATTCAAGTCAACTACCTGAAAATTCGGATCAGCTTGGGCTTTATCCATGAATTTAGGTATGATTTCTTTCAGTTTTTCGAAATTAGGTGCCTGCAATACATATTGAACTGGCAAACCTGCTCCTCTACCGCCGCCAATGGTTTGCTCTTGCACCACAAAAGTACGGGCGAAATTATACTGCCGGGCTATGCCTCCTAATTTATCCGCCAGTTGCTGCTGTGTAATGTCACGTTTGGTTGGATCTACCATTGTCATTCGGACAAAGCCGGTATTTACAGCGCCTGAACCACTAAATCCGGGAGCCGTAACCGAAAGAATGGATTCTCTTACATCCATTGTATCTACTAATTCAACTATTTTTTCTATGTATTGATCCATTAATTCATAGGAAGTACCTTCAGGGGCAGTAGCCTGAATATTTAACCGGCTTTTATCTTCTAAGGGCGCTAACTCAGAAGGAAGTTGTGACCCGATACCTAAGATAATTCCTCCTGACACCACCATAATCACAATAGCCACCCAGCGGTAACCCATAAATGCTTGCAGGGATTTATTATATCCCTCGGTCATCCTCTCAAAAAACCGTTCTGTAACCTGGTAAAACTTGCTTGGTTTTACTTTCTTTTTTAGAAATCTGGCACTCATCATAGGTGTAAGTGTCAAAGAAACAAAAGCAGAAATAATAACAGAACCTGCTACTACCACCCCAAATTCACGGAATAATCGTCCGGTAATACCTTGCAAAAATATAATTGGTAAAAATACAGCTGCCAGCGTGATAGTAGTAGAAATAATAGCAAAAATAATCTCCTGTGAACCTTTATGTCCGGCTTCTTTAGGGTCCATGCCTTCCTCAATCTTTGTATAGATATTTTCTAATACGACAATCGCATCATCTACGACCAGGCCGGTAGCCAGTACAATTCCAAGCAGGGTAAGAATGTTTATAGAGAACCCTGAAATGTACATAATGAAAAAAGTACCGATGAGCGAAATCGGAATCGCCAATACCGGAATCAATGTGGTACGCCAGTCACGGAGGAATACAAAAATTACCAGAACTACCAGCCCGAATGCGATCAGAATGGTTTCTTCTACTTCTGTAATAGCCTTACGGATATTAACGGTTGTGTCCAGGGCCATTCCCAGTTTAAGATCTTTAGGCAATTCTTTTTTAATCTGATCTACTCTTTTATAAAACTCATCGGCAATGGCTATATAATTAGCCCCAGGCTGCGGCGTTACGGCCACCCCTATCATAGGGATGCCACCATTTCCTCTTAAAAGGCTTCGTTCATTCTCAGGAGCTAATACTGCCTTTCCAATATCACTGAAGCGTACAATAGAACCTTCTGTTTCTTTAATGATCATATCACTAAACTCCTGCACCGTTCTCAGGCGGCCTAAAGTCCGTACACTTAATTCTGTTCCATAGCCTTCAATTCTTCCGGATGGAAGTTCCACATTTTGCCTGACCAGGGCATTTCTCACATCCAGCGGAGCCAGTTGATAAGCAGCCAGTTTATCAGGGTCCATAAGCAGGCGCATGGCATATTTTTTCTCACCCCATATCCGGATTTCACTTATACCTGGAATAGTTTGCAGCCGTTCTTTAAAAACATTATTACCTATTTCCGATAGTTCGAGTAAACTCCGGCTATCGCTTTGTACCGTGAGCGAAAGTATGGTTTCCGCATTGGCATCTGCTTTAGATACAATAGGTGGATCGGCATCCTGAGGCAAATTACGCTGTGCCCGAGACACCCGGTCGCGAACGTCGTTGGCAGCCGCTTCCAGATCTACTTCCAGGTCAAACTCTACCGTAATACTACTACGCCCATCGCTGCTCTGAGAAGTTAAGGCATTGATACCTGCAATCCCATTGATAGACTCTTCCAGCGGCTCTGTGATCTGCGATTCAATAATATCGGCATTGGCACCGGTATAGTTGGTTTGTACTGTTACGATCGGGGGGTCTACACTGGGATATTCCCGTACACCCAGGGTGGTAAAGCCAATAAACCCAAATAGCAGAATTACTATCGAGAAAACAGTGGCCAGAACCGGGCGGTTAATGCTAAGTGATGAAATATTCATAAGCTATGAAGTTATTTGCCAGCACTGGTAAGCTGGTTGTTATTTTTAGGGGCTTCGTTAGTTCTCAAATCTCTCACTTTTACCTGCATGCTGTCTTTCAACTGCAGGAGGCCGGTAATAATCAAACTATCGTTAATTTGTACCCCTTTGGTGATCTGAATTTTTCTCTCGGTACGGATACCGGTTTCTACCGGAAAAGACTTAGCCACACCATTCTTGTACAAAAACACTTTTTGTCCCTGTAATTCCGGAATCAAGGCTTCTGTCGGGATCATCACCGCATCATCAATGGTTTGCAGGGTAAGCTGTACCTTCGCAAAAGCGCCCGGAAGCAGTTCCCGGGCAGGATTGGGTGAAGTAGCCCGGATACGTAAGGAACGGGTAGCCAGATCAATTCTTGGTTCTACCGCATATACGTTTCCTTCATATTGTTTGTCTATGCCATTAATAGTAAAACCAATTTTATTTCCTGCTTTTACCTGTCCTGCATATTTTTCCGGAACAGAAAATTCAATTTTTACCGGATCAATGTCCTGCATAAAGGCAATCTGCGAACTAGGCGATACATAACTGCCGGCACTCACATAGCGTAAGCCGATAATCCCATCGAAAGGTGCACGGATAGAATATTTGGCTATCACTGCCCGTAATTGTTGCAACTCTGCATTGCTGGAATTCAGCTGTGTTAGTACAATATCGTATTCCTGCTGGCTGATGGCCTCTTTTTCCAGGAGCCTTTTCTGGCGGAATTCCTGATCCTGGTTTAACTTAATATTATATTCTAAGCGTTTGAGCTGCGCCTGCTGCTCATCATCGTTGATGCGAACCAGTAATTGCCCTTTTTTCACCCGGTCACCTTCATTAAAATAGATCTGGCTGATTTTTCCATTAATTTCGCTCCGTAATTCTACTTCTTCATTGGCCATAATCGTACCCGTAGACTGAATCTGGTTGTTGAGTTTTTCGGTTTTCACCAGCATCACATCTACTGCCACACCACCTGGGCCGCCACCTCCTGGTACTGTAGCAGCTGCAGTTCCCGAACCTTTTTTAGGGCCATCATCTCCTTTCAGAATTCCCATTCTCGGTACAGCTACCATTGCTACAATAATCAGCAATACAGCGCCAATCAATACCATTTTTAAAGTTTTACTCATTCTAGTTTATTATTTATTATATGTTGTTAAATATCTATTTCATTACTGATTTTCTACCTGTACCAATAGTCGTTTTTTCCGTTTGCTTGTGGCTGATGGAGTTATTTTTCCGTATTTAATTGCTGCTTCTTCCACTGGTAAGTCAGACATATTCACATAGATTTGATCCAGTAACTGGAAGAATATTTGTTTCTGCTCATCGGTAAATCCTTTAAACGCATTTTTTTCAAGTTCGCACAAGGCTTCTTTAATAGCTGGCAGTTCATTTTTTGCTTTTTCAGTCAGGATCAGCAAATGCTCTCTTCTATCTTTGTTATTTACCCTGCGCCGGACATATCCTTTTTTTGCCAGGTGATCCACAATTCTTACAACCGATGCCTTATTGGTTTTAAAATGATCGGAAAGATTCTGCTGGGTAAAAGTTGCATCCGCCTGTTCTAATACCACCAGTATCCGGAAATACTTATCCAGATCAATGTGCGAAAGCTTCTGTACCATGGCACCGGCAAAATGCTTGGTAAGAAAACTAAAATAAAGCCCTAAAGGAGCTACACCTTCCTTCCATTTTTCTTTACTCATCAATTGATAAACTCCTGTTCCTGAAAATAGTTTATGTTATAAATAGTTTACACTGTAAACGATATAGTCAAAAAATAAAAACTTCTCACATTTCACCTTTGCTTACGTTCATACATCCATTACCATACCTTCCGCATCCCGTGTGCTATGGCACTCCGGTTGACAAATGAGTTTGCTGTTGTTTATCTTTCTGTGATACTTTCCAGCTTTGATTCTTGTTTTGAAGCACTTTTCTTAACAAGTTTGACAGAGAAACGGCCAATCAAATAGCATCCATACATAACAGGCACAGCATAGGTCTTTACTATATCCATCTTGCCAAACTGATTTAATGCCAGTAAAATAACGGCTGTTCCAACTATAAAAGCTGCATCAACTAAGGCGTATTTATTCATCATAAAATTATGTTTTTACTATCTGACTTTCTTGTTAATTTCCTTCTGTTGCAACAAGTAAATACCAATCCCCCGCCCATATTATGCCAGTACCTAACAAGATAATGTGCAAATTATGCTTTTTGTTACCGGAACTTTACAACTATTAGACTGTTGGGGTTATTCTTTCGACACTCCGGCAAATTACTCGACCAAATCCGGTATATTATGCCCCTGCTACCTTTTATGCTATTTTGTTACTCGCTTTTATGAAATAACAGGCAAATTAAGGCTGTTGCCCATAGAGTAGTGTTAATGAATTGTTAAAGAGATATAAAGGTGGTACTGATCCACAGTGTTCACAAATGAATTTAACAAAAAGATAATAGTTATAATCATCCTCAAACTTTTGTAAACAGATTTATTGGATATACCCTGCTTTACAGGCAACCTTATAATATTATAATCTGAGCCGGTTAAAAAGATTCTATAAAACACTATATTTTCGTTAATTTGTTTTGTATTTAACTTTCTATTGATCTATGCACAAATTTATTTTACTATGTTTTTTTGGAACTCAGTTGTTGTTGGGGATTCATGCGGTTGCTCAATCTATGCCGGGCAAATCTATATACCTGGGTTCCAATGCAACCGGAAGAATAGATGAAATTCCTTACGAAACGCCCGAAACCAAGGGGTCTACTTATCTGTCTGATAATTGGTATATAGGCACCATCTACTTATCTAATAACAAAATAATTGAGAACTATCCACTCAAGTATGAGGTAGCTAAAAGGCAGATTGAGATCAAAGTAGACAATAAAGTAAAAGTGCTTCAATCAGACGGCGTATCCAGATTTGAGTGGTTTGATACGGAAAAAGGGACTACAGTAAAATTTGCAAACCCAAAAAATTTTACTTTTCAGGGTATTCAAACCGTTGGCTTCTTTCAGGTAGTTCTTGAGGGTAAATGGAGTTTGTTTTCAAGAATAGAAGTTGAAAAAGTAAAAGGCAATTATGTAGCTGCTCTGGATATGGGTGACGCATCCAGCAGGATTGTAAAGAAGGAAAAATTATATCTCGCGATAGAAAATCAGGTAGTTGAAATAGCCAAGGACAAAAAGGATTTTGCTGCTCAGTTTGGCGCACTCAGCGATAAAGTATATGAATTTATCAAGCAACATAAACTGAGTGTGAAGAATAAGGAAGATTTAACGCAGGTTTTAATTTTTGCCAATACCTTATAACCACCAATACTCCAACAAAAAAGGAGCATATTATATGCTCCTTTTTATTTATGGGTAATATAATTTAATTAATCCACCACTTTGATTAATTTTTCAGTGATCACCCTAGTAGATGCATTGTATTCATAATTGATGTATAGCGTATCTACACCATTTACATTATCCAATCCAACGTGGCCACTTCCGGTAATGGGTAACCCATTTACATCTCCGGCAATAACCTCAATTGTTCCGTCTAAGGCAATTGAGAAAGTAAACGGATAGTTTCCTAAATCACCGGTCTGGTCGCAGGAATACTCAGTAGCGCTCAAAGACGAAACTGCTTTTTCTATATCTTCATAATCACGGGGAGACGTAGGATGGGCAAAATGGCCTGATGCGATATAGGTGCCGGCAAACCGGCTGGAAATGGTAATCCTTTGCTTTCTGCTAGATTCAAACATATTTCCATCCTGCAGTTTAGATACAAAACGTAATTCCCAGAAATCGCCAATACCTAAATCTGTTTCTGAGGCTGGCAATGGCGCACCACTCAACTGTAAACCATTAATCAGGCTTGCATAATTCTCTGTAATGGTTTTTGTAACATTGGTAGCTTCGCTTACATCAATTGTTTTGCTGAGTACTTCATTGGTCCAGGCACCGGCGGCTACACTATAGAATTTCTTATATACATCTATTGAGCTAACCTTTGGACCTTGCAATACTTGTAGATCAATATCGAGATCCGAAGTACCTCCTACTACATAATTTATGCCTGCAGAAACCGGAGAAATCAAACCACCTTCTCTGGCATTTTTTGTAACCTTTACTTCTGGTTCTTCGCAGGAATTAAGCATTCCAGCGGATAACAAAAGCGCACATATATAAAATTTTAAAGTTTTTTTCATGATTGTAAATACCATTAGTAAGTAAACAATTAATTATCCCACCACACTTTGCTATTGAGTGTATTACCACCGGCAAGTCTAGCCACAGCCTCAGATACATTGCTTGAGTTCCGGCCTTCTTCATCAGATGGATAAGGCAATCTTACAGGAATCTGTCCGGCATTGGCGCCATCTTCAGCAGGTACCAGTACTGGAAAACCAGTTCTTCTCCACTCAAACCAGGCTTGTAATCCCTGGTCGAATAAGGCCAGGTATTTTTGCTCGGCAATCAACTGAAGCCCATTAGCGGCATCGTATGGATTAATACTAATGTAATAAGCTATTTCCTCTGCTACAGTGGTGAAGTTGGCAGGATTAGCGCCGCCATAATGTACGCCATCCATGTCATCAAACACGGCTTGCATGGGTTCTTCAAACTGTTCGAAAGAGGCTGTAATACCGGCCTCATAATATTCCTGAGCCTTGGTATCACCACCGTCTATATATCCTTTTTTGGCAGCTTCAGCCAGAATGAAATTCAGTTCGGCAAAAGTCATAATAGGAGCCGGGGCATCGGGCGCTTGAAAATAAGGGCCCATATCAGAAACATTGGTTAAACCATAAGCTGCTGCTTTAGATGATAACAAACCATTCGGAATACCAGCGTACTGGTTGCTGCCGTTTACATCCATATACACAAACTTTCTGGAATCATCCCGGTCTGTAAGCATATTGAGTAAGTTTTCACTGATGCGGTGGTCATCTCTGGTTTGCCGGTTGGTATGAATAGGGTGATCATCTGGACTGGCTTCCAGGAAAAACAAAGTTGCATTGTCATCATTACTTGTGAAAATCGGATAAGTGGCCGGATCATTTACAATCTTGCGCATTCCTGCCGAAACATCTACTTTGCCAGACATACGGAGCATAAGCCTTAAAGCCATAGAATTCGTAAATTTCTTCCATTTTTCAATGTCTCCATCATACATGATATCTCCATCCACTTCTTTGCCGCCTTCAGAAAGCAGGGAGTTAGCAGTATCTAAGGTTGCGATCAGCATAGGATAAATATCCTCCTGTTTGTCATATTTAGGACTGGCAACCCCTCTATCTCCTTTAAAAGCTTCTGTATAAGGCACATCGCCGAAAAGATCGGTAAGCATTGCTATATTATACGTGCGCATCGTCATGCCGATTCCTTTGTAATTATCATGCTCTGCTTTGGTGGCCAGCTCAATAATCGTCTGGAAGTCTTTACCGGATGCTGCATAATAACTGCTCCAGGTATTATTCATAGTTCCTACCCGTGGGATATAGCGGTCTTCATCGGTATACTGGATTTTAGCCATATGCTGCACCCAGCCAGAGCCTATTTCCCCACCCAGATCAACAGAGTGTGTACGGGTTACTGTACTCTCTATAGCATTACGTAGCAACAGGTTAGGAGTCGCTACCTCAGCTCCATTGGGGTTTTTATTTAATTCTTCAAAGCCATCGTCACAAGCGCTTACCATCAACAGGGAAGCCAGTGCCAGAGACATTGTTTTGATATATTTTGATGTGATCATAATCGTAGGTAAATAATGGAATGATTAGAATTTAAAATTAACATTGAATCCTACACTTCTGGCAGAAGGAAGTTGTCCAAATTCAAGTCCCTGCACATTGGAGTTACTAAAAGCCGTTTCAGGATCTACGTGAGGCACATTCGTACTGATCAGCCACAGGTTTCTTCCTACAACAGATAGGCTTACATCTCTGAATGGAACACGGCCGAACAGTTTATTAGGAATGGTGTAGCCAAGTTTTACTTCTCTGAGTTTTACAAAAGAAGCATCGAATACACTACCCTCTGCCAGGTTATTATCGAAAGCAGCCTTATTATAATTCTCTGCTGTAACGGCTACATCATTTGGCACATATTCAGGTGAATCCGCTATGCCTATGTTTTTAACGCCATCGCCTACAATTCCGCCTTCTCTGCCTTTTACGGTTTCTTCCAGCACACCAGCATAGCGTCCCCAGGTAGAGGTCATAGAATACAGGTCGCCGCCTTTTTTAATATCAATTAAGAAGCCCAGGTTAATCCCTTTAAAAGAGAAGCTATTGTTGATACCTCCTACCCAGTCTGGCGTATAATTACCTAATACTTTTAAAGCAGGATCTCTTTGCGGTAATCCATTCAGGTGAATAATATTTCCATTCGGATCTCTCTGATAGCCATATCCATACAGTACGCCAAAAGGCTGTCCAGGACGTGCCTGCACAAGCAAACTCCAGTAAGAACCGATGTTATACTCACTGATGCCTGCCGGCAGAGAAACCACTTCATTTTTGTTACGGGCAAAGTTAAAAGTAACATCCCACTTGAATCCATTGCTCAATTTTAAAGGCGTTACATTTAACAGCAATTCAACGCCTCTGTTGCGGATCTCACCAGCATTTACAAATCTGGCCAGAGAACCGGAAGCCCCGGATATATTGATCTGAAGGATCTGGTCTACGCTGCGGCTATCATAATAGGTAGCATCCAACGATACTCTATCATTAAACAAACGTATATCTGCTCCTACTTCGGTTGAAGTAGAAATCTCCGGTTTTAATTCAGGGTTTAAGATAGTATTGGGTACAGTAAGCGCAGGATCGCTACCCCATCCATCAGCATCTCCAAAATTAAATACCGGTAACAGGCGGTATGGATCAGTATCAGAACCTACCTGTGCCCAGCTTCCTCTTACTTTCAGGAAAGATAAAACATTAGACTGCAGACCTATCATTTCTGTAATAACCCCACTTAAAGAAACGGAAGGATAGAAATAAGAATTATGCGCTTTTGGCAAGGTACTCGACCAGTCATTGCGGGCGGTAAAATCTAAAAACAGATAATCTTTGAAACCAATCTGTCCTGCTCCATAAAAGCTGTTGATCTGCTTGCGATACAAGGCATTGGAAGCCTCCTGTGCCACAGAAGAGTTACCTACATTGTATATACCTGGAACTGTTAAACCAGGGGCCCGTACGCCATTGTCCTGTGTCCGTTGGGTCATGCGGTTACCACCTACGCTTAAGCTCAAAGAGAAATTTTCTCCAAGGTTTTTATTAGCAGACAATAAAAAGTCGGAGTTTACTTCAGCAAAAGTCCGCTTGAATTCAGCGTAATCACCTGCAGGTGCATCATTAAGATCTCTAACATCTATTCTGTTTGTACTTAGGTTGTTGTAATAATCTGTACCGGTACGTACAGAAGCTGTTAACCAGTCTGTCAGCTGGTAACTTAATTTCACATTTCCGTATAATCTGTCTCTTTCAAATGTATTTTTGTTCTCATTTAAAATGAAATAGGGATTCATGTGGTAGTTATAGTTCCAGCTAAATGGTTCTCCATCTTCATTTACATAATTTTTTAAGCGGCCAATATCCACCTGACGTCCAAACCATACCAGTTGCTGCATTACGTTTTGTCCACTGTAACCGTATCCGGGGATATTATTACTTTTTGAGTTTACATAATTAGCTGTACCTTCCATCCGGAATTTATCAGTGAGTTTTACACCAGCATTTAAAGAGATGGTATTTCTTTTGAGTTCTGTGGTAGGAACCATCCCATTTTGAGAAAGATTGGTCAGGGAAAGTCTGGCATTGGCTTTTTCGTTGCCGCCTGAAATAGCTACGTTGGTAGTAAACGTTTGCCCGGTTTTGAAAAAATCTTTTACATTATTAGGATGAGAAACCCAGGGTTCAGGAATCAGTTTTCCGCTTGCATCTCTCTGAGAGAAAAACTGAGGAATCATCAATCCGGCATCTAATTTTGGTCCCCAGCTTTCGTCTACCCCATCATTTACACCACCACCGGCTCCATCTACAAATTCAAACTGCCCGCCGGAACCTTGTCCATAGCTATTCTGATATTTAGGCAAAATCAAAGGATTTTCAAAGGTAGAATTGAAATTGACAGAAACCCCTAATCCTTTGGTTTCAGCGCCTGATTTAGTAGTAATCAATACTACGCCATTAGATGCTCTGGAACCATACAGGGCAGCTGCATTAGGTCCTTTTAACACAGTAATGCTAGCAATATCATCCGGGTTAATATCGGCAGCGCCATTACCCAGGTTAACACCTTCATTACCGGTGCCGCCAAAGTTTCCATTGCTTATCGGCACACCATCTACTACAAAAAGGGGCTGGTTATTTCCGGATATGGAACGCGCTCCTCTGATTACTATTCTTGATGAGGCACCTACACCAGGAGATCCGGTAATCTGTACACCGGCTACTTTACCGGAAAGTGAATTCACTACGTTAGTTTCACGGGCTTGTGTGAGCTGCTCATTATTAAGTTTCTGTACTGAATATCCCAGAGACTTTTGTTCCCGCTCAATACCAACGGCTGTTACTACTACTTCTGAAAGTGCCTGTACATCAGAAGCCAGGTTTACATCTACTACTGAACGGTTCCCGACAGCAATTTCCTGGGTGGTAAGGCCAATAAAACTGAATACAAGGGTAGTGTTAGCAGGCACACTCAAGGAATAATTTCCTTCAGCGTTAGTAGTGGTTCCAATATTTGTACTTTTTACAACAACGTTTACTCCCGGTAGGGCTGTTCCGTCGTCAGCGGAGATAACTTTCCCGCTTACTGTTCGATCTTGTGCTGCGAGTGGATGCATGGCCGCCGCAAACAAGATGAGATACATGAGTAGAATCCTCTTCATTTGTTTTTAGGTTTAGAATGTAAGGGTAAAAAAAATAAATAATGAAAACGGAAATTATGAATAAAATTTCTTCATTACCAAAAAATCATGTAATATTTTTTGCATTATTCGGCAAGTACAATTTTTTTATCGTTAAATACTTATTACTGCCAATAGACTTAAAAGGAGGCTCAAATAGCTAAAAAACCCAGTTAAATGGAAAAAGTCCCCTTTCAGAGAATAAAATTTGGCATCCGGGCTAAATTAGTGATAGCTTATAGTAGAAAAAGGATATTGGGCAATTCAGAGAAGTTTTTATACTTTACCAATAATTCTTCATTAGATAAGTTTTTCTATTCGCAGAAAGGTGAATACTCATGTAAGATCAGGCCTTAAAAATGAGACTATAAATGGTATTCTGGATTTATTAAAACCCACTCCTTCGAATATTAGATTTATTATGTCATCTGTTGAGTTAGTTCTTCTGCAACGGCTCCGGCCAGAGAAACGCCCATCCCATTACAGGCAAAACCAACACTTAAGTGGGGAGAAACTTTTTTAATAACAGGAAATTTATCGGCTGAGAAGCCCATAATGCCGCTCCAGGTCTGCTCTATCTCGAAAGTTTGCCCAGGCAAAATATCGTGTTGCAATATGTGTTGTAAGGCAGCAAAAATGTGTGGATTAGATTCAAATTGGGTGGTAGTTTCCTGTTCAAAAGCCAGGTTACGGCCGCCGCCAAAAAGCACCCGCTTTCCTACATTACGGAAATAATAATAGCCTTCTTCGAAATGAAAAGTACCTTGCCAGGGGAGGCTGGAAATAGGCTTGGTGATTAATACTTGTCCACGGCCAGGTTGTATATTCAGGTCTGGAAGCAGGCTACTCGTAAATGCATTGGTACACAGTATTCCATAGTTAGCCTGAAAGGCAAAGCGGCCCTGTGGTTTTTCCTGCACATAGATGCTGATTCCAATCGCATTTTCTTCTATGTGTGTTACTTCAGTTCCGGTATGGATATCAACCCCTTTTTCCTGCGCTAAGCGTAGTAATGCCTGCATGAGCTTTCCGGTATGTATGTGGCCTTCATAGGGATTATATACCATCGTATGAAAAGTCTGCTGGTTAAAACCAAAAGACTGGATCAGGTCTTTCCGGAGAGAATACACAGGTTCGGAAAATATATCTTTCAGCAGGCTATTAATAGTGTCTATTTCATCAACTGCCGGCAGGTCTTTTTCGAAAATAAGTTCGTACCCTCCTACCGGCTGATAATCCATAGCGGCATCACCCAGCCTACTACGCAGCCATTGAAGTCCCCTGATGCGGTTTTCTATCACATACCGGGTTTTATCCCAGCCATTGATATGTAAATCGGACAGTATTTCTGTAAGTGAGCCAAAGCAAGCAAAGCCGGCATTGCGGGTACTCGCTCCGGTGGGAAAAATACCTCTTTCCAGCACTAATACAGAATTTTGGGGGAACTTTTCGCGGATGGCAATGGCTGTACACAAACCAACAATTCCGCTGCCAACAATAATAGTATCATATTGAAGAAAAGACTCTTTTTCCCAGAAACTCAGCATAAGCAGATCAAAATGTTAAAATGCAGTAATCTGTTTTAAAATAGAATGTTACCCATAAGACCTAAACTACTATCTAGAAGATAAGAATTGTCATAAAAATTATAAAAATATTTAATTAAATCTGTGTCATTCTGTAGAATGAATACGTAAAATGCATCACCAGCCGGTTAAAAAGAATATTCCTGCCATCATCTCAACTACAATACATTAATAATTTAATTACTATATCATTTCTGTTGGTTTTTGCTATGCATATTGTTTTTTCCACAAAAGTTATGTATTAGCCTCAATCTCATTATTTTATAATCTCTGAATAGAGAAATACTTAAACAATAATAATATTTCATTGTTATTGTGTATGGTTGGTATTGGCTACAGGTATCTTTAATCAAGATATGCCGTATTGCAGAATCTGGATTATATCAATAGTATATTAAAAAAAATTGAGAACATTAAATCCAGTTGCTTTCAACTCCCGTATGTTTGGCAATTCAGTTATACAAACCTTAACTACCTAACCTATGAAAAATAATATACTCCCCTTGTCCCTCTATACCTGAGGAAATTCTCTCACAGTCTATTTAGCAATAGAGAATAAAAACAGCTGTACTGGCTGTAGAGTATCATTTCTCTTGCTGTAAACCGGAATTTTGTCGCATGCTTCAATAAGGCACTTTATCAGGTGCAATGATAAACTCTTGCCTTTGGATTTTTTAATTCCTCCATACTTACCAATCAAACATCCTTAACCATTTTAGTTCTAACCGACTAAATTATGTACCTAAGCTTACTACTATTCTGTATGGGCTGTCTGTTCTTTCCGTCTCTAACCATTGCCCACGAAATTTCTATCAAAGGCATTGTATATGATAAAGAAAGCAACACTCCCTTACCAGGTGCTCATATTGTACTGGAAAGTACCGGCAAAAGCACGACTAGTGATGCGTTTGGCACCTACTATTTTGCAGACTTAGCTGAAGGCAGCTATGAGCTAAAAATTTCATTCATTGGCTACGAAACCAACCGTATTACGGCTGTTGTCAAAGCTGGAGAAACGACAACACTGGTTTCGCATTTGCCTACTGCCAGGTTAGAACTGTCAGAAGTTACGATAGCGGCAGGTGTACAGTCGCCTGTCAATTCAATTAGTGGGATAGATATTAAACTTCGGCCTACCCGTTCGGCACAGGATATGTTACGTATGGTGCCGGGGCTATTTATTGCCCAGCATGCCGGTGGCGGAAAAGCAGAACAGATATTCCTGAGGGGTTTTGACATTGACCACGGTACTGATATTAACCTTACTGTGGATGGCTTGCCGGTAAATATGGTGTCGCATGCCCATGGGCAGGGTTATTCTGACCTGCATTTCCTCATCCCGGAAACCGTAGAAAGTATCGATTTTGGAAAAGGGCCTTATTACAGCAACAAAGGCGATTTTACCACGGCAGGCTATGTTGGTTTCCAGACGAAAAATGCCCTGAAGAAAAGTATGTTCAAACTGGAAGGCGGGCAGTTTGACACGTATCGTGCGGTGGCCATGCTGGATGTGCTGGGCGAAAAGAGTAAAGAACAAGGACAAAGCGCTTACATTGCCTCTGAATATTTGTTTACAAACGGCTATTTCGATTCACCTCAGAATTTCAACCGGCTCAACTTGTTTGGTAAGTACAACCGCTACATCGATAACAATAAAATTCTGAACATTTCCCTTTCTATATTCAATAGCAAATGGGATGCTTCCGGACAAATTCCCCAGCGGGCGGTAGATGCAGGTATTATTGGCAGGTTTGGAGCGATTGATGATACCGAAGGCGGAAATACCAGGCGGAGTAATGTGAATGTACAACTTACCTCTATTCTTCCAGGTGGTGCTACCCTGAAAAATCAGATCTACTTTACCCGGTACGATTTTGAACTCTATTCCAACTTTACTTTTTTCCTCAACGACAGCCTCAATGGCGACCAGATCCGTCAGAAAGAGAACCGCAACCTGACCGGATATTTGGGAAGTTATACGCAAAGATCCCGGTTATTCAACAAAGAACTCATTACAGAAGCAGGTGTCGGACTGCGTTATGATGAAATACAGAATAATGAACTTTCCCGTACAAAATCCAGAAGAATTACCACAGCAAACGTGGCCCTTGGTGATATCGACCAGCTCAATGCACATGCCTATTTCGATGAAAAACTCATCTTATCTCCAAAGTTAACGCTTAATGCTGGTTTGCGGCTGGACGCTTTCAAATTTGCCTATGACAATCACCTCGATAGCGCCTATAGCCGGGAATCTGCTTCAAAAACCACCATCAGTCCCAAGCTGAATTTGAATTATGATGTTACACCTGGGTTGCGTTTGTTCCTTAATTCCGGAATCGGATTCCATTCCAATGATACCAGGGTTATAATAGAACAGAAGGGAAGTGACATTTTGCCGAAAGCCTATGGAGCAGAAATAGGCGTTCTGGCCAAACCAACCGATAAATTAATTATTCATAGTTCGCTGTGGCGGCTTGATCTGGATCAGGAATTTGTATATGTAGGTGATGAAGGCATTGTAGAACCCAGTGGCAAAACCCGCCGCTATGGAATTGACTTTTCCCTGCGTTATCAACTCACTAGCTGGCTATTTGCAGATGCGGATCTGAATCTGACCAGACCCAGGGCTTTAGCTACTCCCCAAGGCGAAGATTATATTCCCCTGGCACCTATGCTCACCAGTATCGGCGGCCTTTCTTTCCGGCTTACTAACGGGCTAAATGGAAGTATCCGCTACCGCTACCTGGGCGACCGCCCGGCCAATGAGGATAATAGCGTAATCGCCCATGGCTATTTACTGGCAGATGCGGTGCTCAATTATACCAGACCCAAATATGAGATAGGTTTTTCGATTGAAAATACCACCAATACCAGCTGGAAAGAAGCCCAGTTTGATACCGAATCTCGCTTACGCTGGGAACAGCAACCTGTTTCAGAGATACATTTTACACCTGGTACGCCCTTTTTCCTGAAAGTCAATTTAAGCTATTTCTTCTGATAAATGCTCCGGCTGACTTCTGTTAATCATATTTCTATTGTTTTTGCCTGTTTACCTATTCAATCAAACTTTTATCACTCAAAACCCTTATGTTAATGAAACCATTTTTAAAGAATGCCCTGAAAGCAACAACAGTCTTTTTGGCTGTTGGTGCGCTGCTAGCGACAAGTGCGCATTACGGATTTCTGGATGCCTCCAGTCACCGGGAAGCGCCTCTAATTGCAAATGACCCATTAGCCGATAATACGGACGTATATGCCTTCCGAAGCCCTGATGATCCAAATACCATTACTTTAATTGCGAACTATGTACCGCTTGCTTCCTCAGATGGCGGCCCTAACTATCATACTTTCGGAGAGAATATCCGGTATGAGATACGTGTTAAAAACAATCCTCAAACCAAATATGATGATATTATTTACCGGTTCACATTCAAAAAAGTGAATGAAGATCCTACAACTTTCTTCCGCATTCGCTTAGGCAAAGAAAACCAGAAAAATACCTATACCTGCGAACGCAGTATAGATGGAGGCAAAACATTCAGAACTATTATTAGTAATGGAAAAGTGCCGCCACCAAACATCGGACCTCGCTCTATTGAAGGAGCAGCAGGCTTAGGCACTTCTTACAGCGCTTTAGTACAGCAGGCGATCATGAAAGCAAGCACTGGTGAAACCATATTCTGCGGCCCTATCGAAGATCCGTTTTTCGTAGACTTAGGCGGTGCTTTCGACCTGGCTGGTTTCCGTCCTGGCGCAGGTGTGGATGCACTCAAATGCAAAAACGTAATGTCCATCGCAGTAAAAGTTCCTATTTCTACGCTGCAAAAAGACCATAAAAATGTAAGCCAGGCAAAAAATATTCTTGATCCTGACTTTGTTATTGGGGTATGGGCTTCTGCCAGCCGTCCAAAGGTAAAAACCTTAGGTGGTATGGGTAATGAAAATGTAGAAGGTGGCGTTCCAGGCAATGTGCTGATCGATGGAAAGGAAAGCTTTAGCGGTCCCTGGATTCAGGTTTCCCGTTTAGGCATGCCGTTGACCAACGAAGTAATTATGCCTGTTTCCCGCAAAGACTATTGGAACTCAGAGATTCCATATAATGAAGATGGAATTTTTGTATTTTATCACATGAATCCGGAACTGGCGCTGTACATGGATGATTCCCAGTTTGGAACAGCTGTGCCTGCCTTAGCAAACTTACGCATTCAGAGTAATTCCCTGCAGGCGTTTGATTTCCGCAATGGCAAAGATGGCTTGTACCCATTATGGTCAACTAAAGCAACCAAAGGCACCGCTTTCGACCGGGCTTTGTTTGGAGATTATTTACTACGCAAAGGAAAACCCCGTTCTGTAGATATTCTTCCTATCTTCATGACTGGCGTTCCTAATCTCGCTCCTTATCAGCTGGCTACCGGTAAAAATGGCAATCCATTGGCTGCAGGTAAACCATTTATCAATAATTTTCTGCCTACTTTCGGCGATATGCTGCGTTTGAATATGGCGGTACCTGTTACACCTCGTAACGATCCTAAGTTCAGTTCGCTTGGTTTAGTGCAGGCAGCTGTTCTGGGGCTTACCGATCCGGCGTATAACACCAATACTAAACTCGAATTTATACCTAATATGGATGGGTTCCCCAATGGCAGAAGGCTGGAAGACGATGTAACCCGTATCGAATTGCAGGCTGTGGGTGGCGTAGTACTGGCCGCTATCGGTTTATGGTATGATGATTATCAGGCTGGCAGCGCCAATCCGGTAACACAAGACCTGGTCGATGTATTGACCTTTACAACTGGCGTGGAGAAAAATGATGTTGCTTTCAAAACTTCTTTCCCTTATGTACAGGAACCACCAAGTGGGTATGATTTGCCTTGTGCTGATAATGGAGCGCAATCCTCAATCGGAGGACCATCATTAGAGGGTTTGGCCGCAAGTTCTGCCCTAAGTGTAGCTGCACCTGAAGCCATGATGACAAATTTCCCGAATCCGGCCATAGAAAAAACTACTTTCAAATACAGACTTGCCCAGGATGGCGAAATCTCACTCAAAATTTATGACCAGAATGGTGAGTTAGTTTCTTCCCCTGTAAACAAAGAATTTAAGAAAGCTGGTACCTATGAACTGGAAGTTGGGGTGAAACGCCTGAAAAGAGGCACATACTATGTAACCTTAGACAGTGATTCCAAAACCATTCAGTCTCTGAAACTAGTAGTAGCCAAATAAGAGCGATTAGTAAACAGGTGAAACAATAGAAACAGGTTGCCCTGATCTGATTATTTCAGGGCAACCTTTATAAATCAGTAAACAACCCACATTTCCATTCTGAAACTATGCTACGCAAATATTTTTACCCGGCTTTCCTTTCGTTGTTCGTCCTGCTGGTAGGTTTAATTGTGATTTTCGGGAAGAAAAAACCAGACATGCCAGAGCTTAAAAACAGAAATGCCATTATTTCTTCCACCAGTGAATGGCTCAATACCAAAGAAGCCATAGAAGGTTTGCTTATCACCTTACGCAAAGATCCGGGAAATAATGCGGCCCGCCTCAATTTAGCACTTGCCTATATCCAGGAAGCCAGAATTACCGGCGACCATACTTACTATGACAATGCGGCTTTAGATTTACTGGAAGAAGTACTAAAAAAAGAGCCTGAAAATGTAGATGCACTGTGTGGAAAGGCCAGTGTATACTTATCTGCACATCAGTTTGCAGAAGCTATACCAGTTGCTCAGAAGGCCATAAAACTCGATTCCCACAAAGCTTTTTCGTATGGTCTACTGGTAGATGCGTATGTGGAACTGGGAGAGTATGAAAAAGCAGTTGAAACTACTGATAAAATGGTATCCGTCCGCCCGGATATACGCTCGTATTCCAGGGTTTCTTACTTACGGGAAATTCATGGAGAGTATGCCGGCGCTATTGAAGCAATGGATATGGCGGTAAAAGCCGGAATGCCAGGACTGGAACAAACCGCATGGGCGAGAGTGAACTTAGGTCAGTTGTATGAACATACCGGAAAACTTGCCGAAGCTGAAAATCAGTATCTCATGGCTTTAGAAGAACGTCCGAATTATGCCTATGCCCTGGCTGGATTAGGAAGAGTAGAAAAAGCAAAAGGCAATTATAAACAAGCCCTACAACACCTCGAAAAAGCCGGGCAATCTATCAATGAACTTTCCTTTATCAGCGAAATGGCAGAAGTATATTCATTAAGCCGGCAAACTGAAAAAGCAACGGCTGCCAACAATAAAGTAATTGAAGCGATAAAAAATACCCACGTATCCGGTGGCAAACTCCAGCATTTTGCAGATCTGGAACTGGCAGAAGCCTATGTGCAAAATGGGGAATATGATCTGGCACGTAAACATGCTTTAGCTGAACATAAACGCCGCCCTAAAAATATCGATGTAAACCATTTGATTGCCTGGGTAGCATACAAAAAAGGAAATTATAAGGAAGCTGGCCAATATATGGAAACAGCCTTACGTACCCATTCGCAAAACCCCACTCTGGTATACCGGGCAGGATTAATTCAATTAAAATCCGGCAACAAAGAGAAAGGAATAGCATTGATGCAGCAGGCCCTATCTACGAATCCATTCTTATCACCGGACTTGAAAGCAGAAGGGCAAAATTACCTGGCGATAAAATAAGCGGCCTATGAAGATTCAAGCTTTCAAATATCATTTTATAGCAGCCATATTCCTGCTGTTAGCCAGTGTATCTCCAGTACTGGCACATACGGCTCCGGCAGATATACCTGATCTTTCCGGAACGGAAGCAGCTTGGTTATACCTGAAACTAGGATTTACACATATTCTGCCATTAGGCTACGACCATGTGTTATTTGTACTGGGCTTATTCTTCCTGAGTCCGAAATTAAAAACAGTATTCTGGCAAGCTACTGCTTTTACAGTGGCACACTCTATTACCCTAGGGCTGGCGATGTACCACATTATTGAACCTCCGGCTTATCTGATAGAACCGATTATTGCCCTATCTATCGCTTTTGTAGCCCTGGAAAACCTGGTAACTGATCAGTTAAAATGGTGGCGGACTGCTATTGTATTTGGTTTTGGCCTCATCCACGGCTGTGGCTTCGCAGGTGTATTGAGCGAACTAGGAATGCCTTCCAATCATTTCATCACTGCGTTGCTCACATTTAATGTAGGCGTAGAATTGGGTCAGTTTACAGTGATTGCCATTGCCTATCTGCTCGTAGGCCGGTGGTTCAGCAATAAAGCCTGGTACCGGAAAAGAATTGTATATCCGGCCTCGTTGTTTATTGCTATTACCGCTTTCTACTGGACGATTGAACGTATATTTTTTAGTTAAACTTGCCAGGATCAAGCATTTGTTGAAATAGCGTTACCAGCTACATTCTGCTCGTAATATTTACAAAAATGGGTAAGCTGGCAGATCTCACATTTGGGTTTGCGGGCTACACATATGTACCGGCCATGCAAAATAAGCCAGTGATGTGCTTTGGCAATATACTCTTCCGGAATATGTGGCGTCAGTTGTAATTCTACTGCCAGAGGAGTATTGGCATTTTCATCAGCTAAACCCAATCGTTTTGAAACCCTGAACACATGGGTATCTACGGCCATCACCGGCTGGTTCCATACAATAGAAGCAATTACATGGGCGGTTTTGCGTCCTACTCCTGGCAGTTTCTGCAACTCTTCCACCGTAGCTGGCACTTCTCCATTAAAGTCATTGACCAGCATCTGTGCCATTCCCAGTAAATGTTTGGTTTTATTATTTGGATACGAGACACTGCGGATATAAGAATATACTTCATCAAAATGACTTTTTGAAAGGTCATGTACGGTTGGGAAGCGATCAAATAATGGAGGCGTAATCATATTGACCCGTTTATCTGTACACTGGGCACTCAAAATTACAGCCACCAGCAACTCATAAGGGCTGTTAAAAGATAGTTCTGTCTGAGGCTCTTCGTAGTTCTTAGTAAAATATTCTATAAAGTGTCTGAACCGCTCTTCCTTCTGCATATCAAATGTAGTGAATAGGTGATGGAGTGAATGAGTGATTATTAAAAATATTAGTCAAAATTAAAACAAAAAAGTGAATAAGTAACTGAATCGCTCAATTACTCATTCACTCCATCACTCATTAGAAATTACTTTACCGGATGCAAATTACAATCCCGCGAGTAGGCTAAAATATTCTGAATTGCTCTTTCAGAAGGGCCTATATCTATTTTGTTCAAGTCTTTTTTTAGTGCAAGCATTTCATCATAAAAATCTTGCAATTGAGAATCGGTGAGCAAAGTATAGGCGATCAGCTCACTTTCTTCTTCAGGGGTTTCATTGTATACGTACCTGATAACGTCATTTTGGGTAAAGGTTTTGATCATAGTTTATATTATATTTAGTCATTTGCTTCCGCAAGTTGATCAACGCGTACCGCATTCTACCCAACGCTGTGTTGATACTTACCCCTGTTGCTTCAGCTATTTCCTGGAAACTCATGTCTGCATAATGCCGCATCATAAGCACTTCCTTCTGCTGCTCCGGCAGTTTTTGTATCATGTCCTTCAGCCGCTCGTGCGTCTCCATCCTGATCTGTACAGACTCGGCAGAATCTTCTGCAAAGTTGAGTGTATTAAACACATTGCTGCCATCTTCCAGTATTACCGTAGGATAACGTTTCTCCTTACGGAAATAGTCTATGGCCAGGTTATGTGCAATACGTATAATCCAGGGTAAAAATTTTCCTTCTTCGTTATACCTATCTGTTTTTATGGTATGAATTGCTTTTACAAAGGTATCCTGCAATAAATCCTCAGCAATATAAGAATCCTTAACAATCAGATAAATAGTGGTGTATACCTTCGACTTATGTCTTCTTACCAGTAATTCAAAAGCTTTTTCGTTTCCGTTTCTATAAAGTGATACCAAAGCGCCATCACTTATTACACTTTTTTCCATTTGTGAATACTCATTTAGTGAACGTAAAGCTTTATATCATATTATATGGTTTAGAAGTTATTTTAAATTTGAGAGAGCTATTTTCAAAGCTAAGCATTCGCCTTTGAATTAGCAAGTGCCTGAAATAGCATGTAAGGAAATAGTATATTTTTATTACAGTAAAATACAATATTTTTTTGATAGCTGCAACATGTGTACCATAATTTCTATTCTTTCTGCCCGACTATGCGTATCTTTGTAAGATATGGAAAGAGCAAAAGAGGCGGTTATGCCGCCGCAAACCATCGATGAACTGGACCCAAAAGAATACATTATTATCAAGGGTGCCAAGGTAAATAACCTCAAAAATTTAAGTGTTGCCATTCCCCGCAATAAAATGGTCGTGATCACCGGACTCTCTGGTTCCGGTAAATCTTCTCTGGCTTTTGATACCCTATTTGCCGAAGGACAGCGGATGTATGTAGAAAGCCTGAGTTCATATGCCAGGCAGTTTTTGGGACGTATGGAAAAACCAGAAGTTGAATATATTAAGGGTGTTTCTCCGGCCATTGCGATCGAACAAAAAGTAAGTACCCGCAATCCCCGGTCTACCGTAGGCACCAGTACCGAAATATATGATTACCTGAAATTATTATTTGCCCGCATAGGCATTACGTATTCTCCGGTTTCCGGACAGGTCGTGCGCCGGGATACAGTAACAGATGTGGTAGATTATGTGTACACCTTCGAGGAAGGGCAGCGCTTTATGATCACCGCCCCGCTCCGGCACGATAAAAGCCGTACGCTGAATGATGAATTAAAAGTATTGCTTCAAAAAGGCTTTACCCGGCTTTCTGTCGATGGCAACCTGCTTTTTATTGAAGAAACCCTGGAGAAAGGTACCAAAGGCATAAAGCCAGCTAACATTCATATTCTCATTGACCGCAGCACCGTAAACCACGAAGATGAGGATAACCGTTTTAGATTATCAGATTCAGTACAAACCGCTTTTTATGAAGGAGAGGGCGTATGTATCGTGGAAATGCTGGGTAAAGAAACCCGTACGTTTTCAGATAAATTTGAACTGGATGGAGTCACTTTTGAAGAACCCAGTATCAATCTATTTAGTTTTAATAATCCCTATGGTGCCTGCCGCCGCTGCGAAGGATTTGGCAAAGTACTGGGTATTGATGAAGATTTAGTGATTCCGGATAAAAATTTATCAGTATATGAAGGAGCCATCGCTCCCTGGCGCAGTGAGAAAATGAATGAATGGCAGGTGCCCCTGGTAAAAAATGGCATCCGTTTCGACTTTCCTATTCACCGGCCTTACCAGGATCTGACAGAAAAGGAAAAGCAATTGCTCTGGACCGGAAATGAATATTTTGATGGCCTGGATGCTTTTTTCAGATATATCGAATCCAAAACTCATAAAATTCAATATCGGGTGATGCTTTCCCGCTACCGGGGACGTACTACTTGTCCGGAATGTAAGGGAAGTCGCCTGCGTAAAGATGCAGCCTATGTAAAAGTGGGGGGCAAATCTATCACTGATCTGGTGCTGATGCCTGTTACCAAAACATCCCAGTTTTTTGAAGAACTCGAACTGGCACCGTATCAGCAGAAAGTAGCCGGACGAATTCTGGTAGAAATCAGAAACCGCTTGTCTTACCTGGATAAAGTAGGATTGGGTTATTTGACACTGAACCGCTTAACTTCTACCCTTTCCGGCGGAGAATACCAGCGGATCAAATTATCTACATCTTTGGGCAGCGCACTGGTGGGTTCGATGTACATTCTGGATGAGCCCAGCATTGGCTTGCATCCACGCGATACGCAGAAACTCATTAGTGTGTTGGAAATGCTGCGGGATTTAGGAAATACGGTAATTGTGGTAGAACATGAAGAAGAAGTAATGCGGATGGCAAACCAGATCATTGATATTGGCCCGGATGCTGGTTCACATGGAGGTGAATTGGTGTTCCAGGGAAATCTGGATGAGATCAGAGAGGCAGATACACATACCAGCCGTTTCCTAAATGGTACAGACCAGATTACTGTGCCCAGAATTAAGCGCAGATGGACAGATTATGTGGAAGTGAAAGGCGGCAGAGAACACAATCTGAAAAACATCAATGTCAAATTTCCATTGGGTGTGCTTACCGTGGTAACCGGCGTGAGTGGTTCTGGTAAATCTACACTCATTAAAAAAGTATTATATCCGGCCTTGAGCAAAATTTATGGCAATTACAGCGATGAGTCTGCCAAGTTCGATAAAATAGATGGAAGCCTAAGTTTACTTACTTCGGTGGAGTTTATTGACCAGAATCCGATTGGAAAATCTTCCCGTTCCAATCCGGTAACGTATATCAAAGCCTATGACCTGATCCGAAACCTGATGGCAGATCAAGCATTGGCTAAAGCCAGGTCGTATAAACCGTCTCATTTCTCCTTTAATGTGGATGGAGGCCGCTGTGAAGTTTGCCAGGGAGAAGGCGAAGTAAAGATAGAAATGCAGTTTATGGCTGATATTTATCTTAAATGTGAAAGCTGTGGTGGAAAACGGTTTAAAGGCGAAATTCTGGAAGTGAAGTATAAGGATAAAGACATTGCCGACATTCTGGAAATGACCATCGACGATAGCATTACCTTCTTCGCTGACAAAAATAAACTACTGGAAAAATTGTATCCTTTGCAGGAAGTGGGTTTAGGATATGTACGACTGGGACAATCTTCTAATACGCTTAGTGGTGGAGAAGCTCAACGGGTAAAACTGGCTTCTTTCCTGGGAAAAGGCAATCCGAATCAAGGGAGTACTTTATTCATTTTTGATGAGCCTACCACCGGCTTGCATTTTCATGATATCAAAAAGCTGTTACATGCGATTAATGCTTTAGTAGAACAGGGAGACTCAGTGATTATTATTGAACACAATATGGATGTGATCAAGTGCGCCGACTGGATCATTGACTTAGGTCCGGAAGGAGGAGAAAACGGAGGTTATGTAACGTTTGCCGGTTTACCTGAAGATTTGATAAAACTAAATGATAACCATACCGCCAGATTCCTGCGGGAAAAGTTGTAGACAACAAAGCTTACTTAACTTGTAAAAAGAAAGCGGCGATATATACGCCGCTTTCTTTTTATAGATAAAGCTAATTCTACATCGAGAACTGATAATAGCTGCCCCTTCCCCTTCTGTCGATTCCTTCCACAATTACCCTGCCCCGCATACTGCCTAATACATCTACTACTTCTTTGGCTGAAGTCACCGGACGTTTATTAATAGCGGTAATAATAAATCCTTCTTCCATACCTAAGCGGCCCATCAGGCCACTGCGGATATTGGAAACCCGTACGCCATTCTCAATACCTAACTTATCCCGTTCTACTTTGGAAACTGTTTCCAGATCTGCTCCCAGGCCCTCTATAGAGAAAGTTTCCCGTTTGAGCACTTCCGTGGTTCCTTCCCGGTTAGTCAGCAGCGCCTCTCCTTCTCTTATTTTTCCTGCTTGCCGGAAGGTGACTTTCACTTTATCACCAGGCCGGTAATAACTGAGTTGTTCATCAAATGCACTTTTGCTGTTGATATCCTCCGTATTGATTTTTACAAGCACATCTCCTTTACGAATGCCCAGTTTTTCAGCCGCTCCGCCTTTCTCCACATAAGTAACCACCGTACCAGAGTAATCCGACAGGTTGTATTGCTTGAAAGTTTCTGAGGTAATATCAGTTACTTCAGCGCCCATGAAAGCTTTTTGAACTTCCCCATATTTAATAATATCATTTACTGACTTCACCACAATATCCACCGGAACAGCAAATCCATATCCGGTATACGAACCTGTTCTGGACAAAATAGCTGTATTGATCCCGATCAGTTCACCCTTGGCATTTACCAACGCTCCACCGCTATTCCCAGGATTAATGGCAGCATCGGTCTGAATAAAGGATTCGATGGGAAACTGGCTGCTGAGAATATTGATATTCCGGCCTTTGGCACTTACAATCCCGGCTGTTACAGTTGATTCCAGGTTAAAAGGATTACCCACGGCCAGTACCCACTCTCCTACCTGCACATCTTTGGAACGGCCTAATTTGGCATTGGGAAGGTTTTTGCCTTCTATTTTCAGAATCGCCAGATCAGTAGATGGATCTGTTCCGACGAGTTTGGCCACATACGAACGTTTGCTATGAATTACTTCAATCGTAGTCGCATTTTCAATTACGTGGTTATTCGTTACAATATAGCCATCGCTGGTAAAAATAACCCCCGAACCGGAACTGATCACTTTTTGCTCACGGGTGCCCCCACCTCCAAAGAAAAAATCAAAAAAATCCTGTTGGGCATAGGCCGTAGAAGCAGTTTTAATATATACTACACTTGGTGTACTGAGTGCAGAGGCTGCCACAAAATCCGGCGTTACAGCAAGCGCGTTGGTATACGTTTCTCTATTACTGGCTTGCTGTAAGGGTAATTGGTTTTGAACACCCGGCTTGGGTTCATCAGGCTGGAATTGCTCAAATGTATAGGCACCCGAAATACCTGCAATAAAACTAAGTACGAGTACTTTTAAGGTTTGCTTCATAATCGTTTCTGGTTTAAGTATGGAAAGCTATGACTATATGTAGGAATAACCTTAGTAACAGCAAAACAATGTCTGATCGCTGTAAAATTCCAATTTTCAGCGTAGGGGTTTCTCTAAAATCATATGCTATCATTCTGCAATTTCGGCTGAAAATTACAAAAAAAGCAGCAATTGCGTAGAACAGAACCTGGTTTTAACTCTTTTTAGCAAAGCAGGATATTTATTGAAGCTATTTCAGGAGTGAAAGAGCAATTAACTAATTTGGGAGAAGAAAGGGAATAGGGAACTTTACCTGGAACCTGGATTATGGAATGACTAAAACTGCCCATTAAAAATAAGGCAATGCATACCATAAACATATTTTTTCATATGCATTAAACCTTAACAGTAGTAAAAGCCCTTTTACTTTTTCTTCTTAAACATCTGTAACATCCGGTCGGTAACTACATATCCGCCCACTACATTGATGGTTGCCAGAATGAGCGCCAGCATTCCCAGGATTTTACTCACCGTAGTATATCCCAGTTCATTTGAACAAATAATGGCCCCCACAATCGTAATTCCGGAAATCGCATTTGCCCCAGACATGAGGGGTGTATGCAAGGTAGGAGGCACTTTGGCAATGAGTTCAAAGCCTACATAACTGGACAATACCAGAATGTATAAAAGGATAATTAAGTTTTCTACCGACATATATTTAATGACTAATGACTAATAATTATTTCTTACTCAGAATTTCTTTGGTGAATCCATGTACGAGTTCGCCTTTGTGGGTGATCAAACTGCCTTTGGTTATTTCTTCTTCCATCTCCCATTTAAAGCCGTCCTTATTTGCCAGATGCAACAGCAAGGTACTGATATTTCTGGCATACAAATCACTCGCATTCATCGCCAGGTGAGCCGGCAGATTAGATTCTCCAATAATAGTTACACCATGTTTTACCACCGTATTATTAAGTTCGCTGATGGCGCAATTTCCACCAGATTCAACGGCCATATCTACAATCACAGCCCCTGGTTTCATAGTCTTTACCATGTCTTCAGTTATCAGAATAGGCGCTTTTTTACCCATTACGAGAGCTGTGGTAATGACAATATCCGCATCCGCCACGTGTTTAGCAACCAGTTCCTTCTGTTTTTGCAAATATTCCGCAGATACTTCTCTGGCATATCCACCCTCCGTTTTTACGCCTTCATCTGATTTTACTTCCAGGAACCGGCCGCCCAGAGATTCTACCTGTTCCTTCGTTTCCGGGCGAACATCCGTTACTTCTACTACTGCTCCCAAACGTTTGGCTGTAGCAACAGCCTGTAAACCAGCTACGCCTGCACCAAATATAAGTACTTTCGCTGGGGTAATGGTACCGGCCGCTGTCATCATCAGCGGGAAGATTTTGGCCAGGTGATTGGCACCCAGCAATACTGCTTTATATCCGCCTAAGTTTGCCTGAGAACTGAGTGCATCCATTTTCTGCGCCCTGGAAATTCTGGGAACAGCATCCATAGAAAATGCAGAAATCTGTTTTTCCTGAAGTACATGTACCAGTTCCGGAATGGTGTAGGCGTATAAAAAAGAGATCACTATAGCTCCGGGTTTCAGAAGTTGGACTTCTTCTGCCGAAGGCGCATTTACTTTCAGCAATACATCGGCTTCACTGTATACCTGGGCTTTGGAGGAAGCAATACTTGCACCAGCCTGGCGGTATGTTTCATCCGGATAATTAGAAGAAACACCCGCGCCTTCTTCGATGATACAAGTCCATCCGGCTTTCAGCAATGATTTTACAATATCCGGTGTGAGGGCTACTCTTTTTTCGTAAGGTTTGGTTTCTTTCGGAACAGCTATTTTCAAGGCTCAATATATTGACGGTGAACAAAACGATAGAGAGGCTAACATACATTCGTGGTATAACCTGGAATGCTAACCTGGCTCAAGATAATTTTTTTTGAGATAGAAAGGCAAAGGGAGAAGAAAATTTATTCGAAATCAAAAAATAAACCCGGCCAGTAAGCCTGCCAGGATAATAAGCGGCTGCGGAATCCGGGTAAACATGAGCAAACAGAAAGTACCTACCACAATACCTACATTGGCAACATCCTGATGCATCGGAATAAACAGCAATACCGCTGCTGTCGCAATCAGACCGGTGCTGGTGGAATTGATTCCTTCCAGGGAAGCACGGATGACCCGGTATTGTTTGAGCTGGTTCCAGAAACGGTATACGAAAAATATCATAAAAGTACCCGGCAGAAAAATGCCGGCTGTCGCCATAAAACTTCCCAGCAATTCTCCGCCAATGCCATATTTCCGCATGGATAAGGTTCCGATAAACGCCGTAAACGAAAATACTGGTCCTGGCACTACCTGGGCAATAGCCAGTCCGGAAAGAAATTCTTCCCCGCTGAGATAATTTTTAAATTGCACAAATTCTGTATACAGCATCGGAATTAACACCTGCCCTCCACCAAAAATGAGGCTTCCGTTGCGGTAGAAGTTCTCAAATAAACGCAGGGGCAGCCATTTGGTAATACCCCCCAGAATAGCTGCAGCAAAAGCCACCGAAATAAAGAGTATAAAGTTCGCCCACTGGATTTGCAGCGGTTTTTTATGTTGCAGGCGCTCATGTTTTTTATATTGAAGCGCTGTTACCACCCCACCCGAAAGCAGAACCAAAGGTGTAACCCAGGGCGATTGAAAGAAGAAGGAAATAATAGCAGCTAATACAGCCAGTCCTACGCTGGTACGCCCATTAATTACTTTAAGGCTGATCTTATACCCGGCATAGATCATAAAACCTACGGCCATAGGCTGGATAAACCGGGTAAAATTGAGGGGAATATTATGTTCATGCAGGTATGAAACGAATAATCCCACAATGGTCATAATCAGTACCGCCGGAGCAATCCAGACAAGTAAAGTAAGATAGGCCAGATTAGGGCCTCCTACCTTAAAACCAATCGCCGTAATGGTCTGGGTGGAAGTAGGTCCGGGCAATACCTGGCAAAGTGCATTTAGTTCAATCAATTCATCTTCCGTCAGATAGGCCCGTTTTATTACCATGCGTTTGAGTAACATCGCTATATGGACTTGTGGTCCTCCAAAAGCCGTTAAGGCCATAATCAGTACGTCTTTCAAAAAGATGTAGTAGCGGATGCGTCCTACTTGTGTAGCAGGCAATAATGGGGTTTGAACGATATTGCGGGTGACGCGCTCCAGGTACATTTGCTATTTTTTCAGTCCGATTTCTGCCAGCCTTTCCATTAAAAATTCTCCTGCGGTAATATCTGAATATTGCTTGGGATGCCCGGCATCTATACAATTTTTCAGGCAGGTGAGGTCCATTTCGGAACGGGGATGCATGAAAAAAGGAATAGAAAAACGAGAGGTGCCCATTTTTTCTCTGGGTGGATTTACTACCCGGTGAATCGTAGATTTGAGTTTGTTGTTTGTCAGCCGGTCGAGCATATCACCTACATTCACTACAATTTGCTCCTGAAGGGCGGTAATCGGAATCCATTTTCCGTCCCGGCGCAACACCTGTAAGCCATCGGCACTGGCACCCATCAATAAAGTGATCAGGTTGATGTCGCCATGTGCAGCGGCCCGTACGGCATCTTGTGGAATCGCATCCGGATTTTCAATAGGAAAATAATGAATAGCTCGCAAAATGCTGTTTCCGTTTTTTACTTTGGCTTCAAAATAATTCTCATCTAAGCCTACATACAAAGCAATGGCCCGGAGCATGGTTTTTCCTGCATTTTCCAGGCGGCGGTACACTTCCAGGCCTACTTCCCGCATTTCGGGGAATTCATCCGGAAATACATTGGCCGGATATTCCGCTTTTATAGGGTCATTGTCGGTTACTTCCTGGCCGATGTGGTAAAATTCCTTTAAATCGCCGGTGGTACGGCCTTTGGCATGTTCTTTTAATTTGGCCGTATAGCCTCTCTGGCCGTTCAGGCCGGGAACTTCATACTTAAGCTTTAGTTCATCCGGAGAGAAAAAGAAACGCTTGATAATAGAATATAACTTTTCGGTAAGTTCGTCGGTAAGGCCATGGTTTTTAATTGCCACAAAACCAATGTTGTTAAACGCTTCTCCCAAAGTTTCTACAAACTTTGCTTTTCTGGCGGCATCTCCGGAAGTAAAATCGGCTAAGTCCAGAGAAGGTATCTCTTTATACAATATTTCACTCATACGCTTTTCAGGTGGTTATTGCAAGTTAATCAAGAAATCAGGATTGCTATAAAAACCTTGAAATTTTTTGATTGGTTTCAAAGCCTATGCATATGCCCATCGTATAAGGCTGTTTTTAAGCCACAAATAATAAAAAGGCCTGGACATGCTGATGCATACCAGGCCATACGAGATAAAATATATTTTACTATTTCAACGTAACTACGCCACAGCCAATACGGTCACCCGCATTTCCGGCAGGCTGGCTTTTATAATCGTCAGCTTTGGCATGTACAATAATGGCTTTATTGATAATATTAGTGGTAGTATCAGTACCTCCAATTGTCCAGTCGCTTACAGTCAGTTCCAGGCGGCCTTTTCCATCCTGGCCTACTTCCATATTCGGCATATCACCCTGATGGTGTGCACCTGCTTCCCGGTTGCCATGTTGCGCTTTAGTTGGGTTCCAGTGTGGACCGGCAGAAGTAGCATCCGGCTTGCTGCAATCACCGTTCTGGTGTAAATGTACGGCATGCGGTCCGGGAGTCGCTTTTTCAACGGTAAGCACCAGTTTTACACCGCTACTTTCTTTAGTAAAGGTAGCCTGACCAGTTAAACCGCTTCCACTAGCTGAAGAAATGGTAGCTTGCGCTGATTGGCCGCCTGGTCCTCCCATCATCATACCGCCAGCAGTATCTGCTTCCATCATGCTGGTAGTAGTATCAGCAGTCATATTGGCACCTACGGTGCTGTCGGTAGCCTCTGCTGCCGTATTATCATTATCAGCGGTTTTGTTTTCGCCACTGCAACTGCTCAGTATGGCTGCGGCACAAAAGGCCATAAAAAGGGATTTGAAGGTATTCATGAAGGTTTTGAGTTTTGGTTTATTACTGATACGCTGAAAAGCGCTAAACGGGTGCAATTTAGAGCAAACTCTTAAAAACCATTCATTGTCCGGAAAAAAATTTATGTATTAGTCTGATTCTCTTTTTCAGCAATCAGCCGGACCAGTTCATTGTACCATTCTTCCCCATACTGCCGGATCAGCGGCGCTTTCAGGAATTTATACAGCGGTACACCCAATGCCTGCCCATGCCTGCAAGCCGGATTACAAATTTGCCAGCGGTGGTAGTTGATGGCATGGTATTCTTCGTATTTGGTAATCCGGATAGGATACAAATGGCAGGAAATGGGTTTGCGGAAGTTTATTTTTCCATCCAGGTACGCTTGTTCAATGCCACATTTGAGAATACCTTTTTCATCGTAAATAGCATAGGCACATTCGCGTTTGCCAATAGTGGGAGTTGAATAATCACCATCTTCATCCAGAATATAATGGCCCTGTTGTTTGATGGCTCTTTTTCCGGCTTTGGATAAATACGGCTTTACATATTTATATACTTCTTCCAGTACCGGCAATTCATCTTTCTCTAAAGGTGCACCCAGGTCACCTTCCACACAGCAGGCTCCTTTGCATTTTTCCAGGTCGCATACAAAAAACTGATCTGCAATATCATCGCTGATGCAAGTATTTCCAATTACAATCATCACAATTCAGGTAAGTTGTAAAGGTAGTAAGAAATGGCCGTTCATCCACAGAGTGATTAAGAGAATAAACGAGGATACTATTTAGCTTCTTAAAGCTCTAAAATTCAGTATATTATAAATAAGCAATCAGATGAAGCCGTTTTAATTCATTTCATTAATATTTATGCTATCTTAAAATTTCACTAAGCATTTGTATGTAACAAATTTTAATTTGAAATTAATCGATCTATTTTTCAGAACACATAGCTTACATGTCGTACGTAATTGGAGTAGATTTCGGGACAGATTCTGTCCGTGCGCTGGTCATTGATGCAACCAACGGGAAAGAAATGGCTACAGCTGTTCACTATTATTCCCGCTGGAAACAAGGCAAATACTGCAACCCAACAGAATCACAATTCCGGCAGCATCCCCTTGACTACCTGGAAGGACTGGAAATCTCCGTAAAAAAAGCGCTGGCGCAATGTACACCAGATGTAAAAAGCCAGGTGAAAGGCATTTCGGTTGATACTACCGGTTCTACGGTAGTGGCCATCAATAAACAGGGTGTCCCTTTGTCGCTTACCTCTGGTTTTGAAGAAAATCCCAATGCGATGTTTCTGCTTTGGAAAGACCATACAGCCGTAAAAGAAGCAGCAGAAATCAATAAACTTGCTAAAACCTGGGGAGGCACCAATTTTACTAAATATGTCGGAGGCGTCTATTCTTCCGAATGGTTCTGGGCCAAAACCCTGCATATGTTGCGGGTGGATGCCAACGTACGGCAAGCCGCCTATTCCTGGATAGAACACTGCGACTGGATTCCGGCGGTACTTACCGGCGTAGAAGATGCTTCCCAGATCAAAAGGAGCCGTTGCGCCGCCGGACACAAAGCCATGTGGCACGAAGAATTTGATGGCCTGCCTTCCGAAGAATTTCTGACCAGACTCGATCCATTGCTGAAAGATTTGCGAAGCCGTTTATATAAAGATACCTATACTTCTGATATTGCCGCCGGCAATCTTTCTCTGGAATGGGCAGAGAAACTGGGTTTATCTCAGGAAGTAATCGTAGGTGTTGGTGCCTTTGATGCACATATGGGGGCAGTAGGAGCCCAGATAGAACCTTATGCCTTGAGTAAAGTAATGGGAACATCTACTTGCGATATGCTGATTGCGCCGCTTTCAGAAGTGGATGGCAAACTCGTAAAAGGCATATGCGGACAAGTAAGCGGATCTATTATTCCCGGCATGATGGGCATGGAAGCCGGTCAATCAGCATTTGGCGATGTATATGCCTGGTTTCAGCAATTATTAGTATGGCCGGTACAACAAATGCTCTCCCGGACTTCTCTCATTGATGCGCCTACCAAAGCAAAACTCGAAGAAGAAATTACTGCGAATTTAATTGATGTGTTATCCGAACAAGCCCAACACATTCCGGTTACAGAATCGGGTATTCTCGCGTTAGACTGGCTCAATGGCCGGAGAACCCCAGATGCCAACCAGGTAGTAAAAGGCGCTGTTGCTGGTTTAGACTTAGGAAGTGATGCCCCCAGGATATTTAAAGCACTCGTGGAAGCTACTGCCTTTGGGGCTAAATCCATCATTGATCGTTTTGTAGCTGAAGGTATACCCATTCGCTCGGTAATCGGTTTGGGGGGTGTAGCTAAAAAGTCGCCTTTTGTAATGCAAACGCTAGCCGATGTACTCAATATGCCTATCAAAATTGCCCGTTCTGAGCAAGCTTGTGCTTTAGGTGCAGGTATGTTTGCCACCGTAAGTGCCGGAATATATGCATCTGTAGAAGAAGCTTCGGCCAAAATGGGTTCCGGATTCGAGCAGGAATATAAACCCGTTCCTGAACATGCTACCTTCTATGGGCAGATTTACCAGAAGTATTGTAAACTGGGGGTTTTTGTGGAAAAGGAAATGAGTTCTTCGGAATAATTTATTGCCTAAAAGACAAATGACTAGTATCTAAAGATTTGAGAAAATGAGCCTATATGTCACCTTACAGGAAGAATGTTTTGAGGCGAATATGCTTCTGCCGGAAAAAAAACTGGTGCTCTATACTTTTGGAAATGTCAGCATTGTGGACCGGCACAAAGGCGTAGTTGCCATTAAACCCAGCGGTGTACCCTATGAAGAACTCCGTCCGGAAGATATGGTGATTGTAGATATGCAGGGACATATCGTGTTGGGGCATATGCGGCCTTCTTCTGATACTAAAACGCATATATTGCTTTACAATCACTTTCCCAGGATTGGAAGCATTGTGCATACACACTCCACCTATGCTGCTGCCTGGGCACAAGCTATGCGTCCTATTCCCAATCTCGGCACTACCCATGCCGACCATCTGGTAAGCAATATTCCCTGCACCGGGGTGATGACAGATGAAATGATCAAAGGCGATTATGAAACAGAAACCGGAAACCAGATTCTGGAAGTGTTTAAAAATGTATCTTATGAGGAAGTAGAGATGGTACTGGTAGCTTGTCATGGGCCGTTTACGTGGGGAAAGAATGCACAAAAAGCCATTTACAACAGTGTGATTCTGGAAGAACTCGCCAAAATGGCTTACTTAACCCTGCAAATTAATCCGCTTACCCCCACTATTAAGGATACGCTCATTGACAAACATTATCAGCGCAAGCATGGCAAAAATGCATATTATGGGCAAAGTTATTAGTTCTCTATTTAAAGGAAAAGAAAACGGATTTATGTAAAAATTAAACTTATGCACACATATAGTTCTAGATATTTTGGGGAGATTGACTTAGAAAAAGCAGAAGAATGGTATGAGTCAGAAATCGAATATAAAGGCAGAATTGTTTCTATAGATTTGTACATAGATAAGCCTAAACAGACAGATGCCGCAACATTTGAACTAGTTGACAATTTCTTAAATAATTTAAGTGAATATGAAATCTCTATCAGTTTAGCATTGAAAAAGGACCTAAAGGAAAAAGGATTTACTCATTCTTATATACAAATTGTTAAGGATGAAATAGAAACAGATGAAATGGATGAATTACTACTCAATGTCGACAAAAAACTCAAAAAGCAAGACCAGATTTTATCGGCTATTTATTTATCAAGAATAGGCTTATATGCAGATAAGGAAGACGAAACCTTAGCTATATTCGATTATACCATTAGTGAAGATTTAACTGATGAGTTATTGGTAGTCAGTATTTCAAAAGACAAACAGATTAAAAAGATAATAGTCGAAAGTTGAAAGGCTCCGTAAATTTAATTCTGTATCTACATACTGCCCTCCATAAACAATCTTTTCAATTCCTACATGAGACTTGGCATTAGTACCTATACCTATACCTGGGCGATTGGCGTACCTGGCAAAGAGCCGAAAAAACGTATGGATGCCAAAGCTTTGCTTCAAAAAGCCATAGATTTAGGTGTATATTGCGTACAATTTGCTGATAACCTACCCTTACATACATTTGCTGACTCAGCTTTGCGTGAGTTAGGGGCTTTTGCCCAGAATCAGGGAATTTTTACAGAAATTGGTATGCGGGGTTTATTTCCAGAACTTGTGCTGCAATATATCGCCATTGCCAAACAACTCGGTTCCCCTTTTTTGCGCATTGTGGTAGATGGCCCAGGCTTTCATCCTTCGCCCCAGGAAATAATTGACCGGATCGAAGACTTGATTCCAGACCTGAAACAAAGTAATATTATACTCGCCATTGAAAACCACGACCGTTTCACCGCCCGAACGTTTGCATCCATTATAGAAAAACTAGGTACAGAACAGGTAGGCATCTGCCTGGATTCGGTGAATTCGATGGGCGCTGGTGAAGGTATAGAAACAGTGGTTGATATACTGGCTCCCTATACGGTAAACCTGCATGTAAAAGATTTTCAGGTGCAACGGGTGTATCATATGATGGGATTCGTAGTGGAAGGCCGCCCGGCTGGAAAAGGAATGCTCCGCACTGAATGGCTGCTGGAAAAACTGGCTCCGTATAATAAATGCCAGAGTGCTATTTTAGAGTTATGGACGCCGCCGGAAGAAAATATTCTGGCTATCATTGAAAAAGAAAACCGCTGGGCAGAAGAAAGCATCCGGTATTTGAAGCCTATTATTTCCTAATAATTATTCTTTCTGAGTATATTCAGCCATCCTAATTCCTTTTTCTATGAAAAAATACTTTCTACTTGCTTTCATTCTTACAAGCATCACTTTTTCCTGCTTTGCCCAAGTTCCTCCAAAAAAGCATCCCAATACCTCCCAGAAGGGATGGGTCGATTTATTTACAACTGATCTTTCCAATGCGGCCTATCCGAAAGGAATATGGACTGTAGAAAATGGGGTACTTACTGCTTCAGAAGACCAGGCCATCTGGTCGGCGAAACCGTATGATAATTTTATTCTGGACCTTGAATTCAAAACGGCACCTGGCACCAACAGCGGCGTTATTGTGTATGCCAGTGACACTTCCAACTGGATTCCCAACTCCATAGAAATTCAGATTGCTGATGATTATGCCGAACAATGGGCAAAGTCTCCGGCTAGCTGGCAATGTGGCGCTGCCTTTGGACATCAGGGAGCAACAAAAAATAAAGTGGTTAAAAAACCAGGCGAATGGAACCGCTATACGATTACATGCCAGGATAAAATGATCTATATCTTACTTAATGGCGAGCAGGTGAACCAGATAGATATGAGCAAATGGACCTCTGCCAAAACTAATCCGGATGGCTCAGAAATTCCTGCCTGGCTCAACAAACCCTTAGCCGAACTACCTACCCATGGACATATTGGTTTTCAGGGAAAACATGCCGGTGCCCCTATCTACTTCCGGAATATTAAAATTAGAGAGTTATAAATGATTGGGTATTTACAATGTGTGGAAATAGAAATTCGTCAGACCAAACAAAATACATAGATACAAATATCTGATGTTTCAACATCAAGCCCTGCTGAGAGCAATATAAATGTTAGTGGCGGCTTTGGTCGTCTACTTACCAAGTGTTATTAAAAAGACAACCGCTATAAGCCTGGCGATTGTCTCTCTGAAGATAGCGGTGATTTAATTACAAAACTTGCGCAAGTTCGATAAGGTTTCCCCAGGGATCTGCAAAAAAAGCAAGGCGGCGGCCGATTATTTCAATGTCAAACGGTTCGCCTACAATGGTAACTTCTCTTTTACGCAATTCAGCCAGTGTCTCATCAACGCTGTTAACGTTTATACAAAAATGATGATAACCCGCTTGATGAAGGCTCTCATTAAGGTCGCTGTAATCAGGTTGTTTATCCGGAGTACCGCCTGCAAGAAGTTCGACCCAAAAATTATCGTCTGTGGCTGGTGCTAAATAGGCAAGTTTAAGATCGCCAAAAGGCCATTCGTGAATAACCCGAAAATCAAGTTTTTCAGTAAACCATTTTTTGCTTGCTTCAAAGTCAGGTACTCTCATGGCTACATGGCTGCCTTTCATGCTTGAAAATTTGCTGTTGCTGTTAACTGCCGGGATGTTTACTACTGTTTTCATTTTATTTTGCTTTAGGATACAAAGATGAAAACAGTTTGATGGCGGACTGATATTGAAAGCAAAGGATATCTTATGAATATCAAAGATGGTAGCTTTTCCTGAATTCAGAAGGAGTAATACCAGTGTTTTTCTTGAAAAACAAATTAAAATTAGGTTGGTCAGCAAAGCCAATACTATAGCCGATTTCCTGTAAACTCCAATCCGTTTGAACCAGCAAAATTTTGGTTTCTTCAAGCAAGCGGCTGCGAATATGCGTACTTACATTTTGTCCCGTATGCTTTTTAAGCAATGCATTTAAATAATTGGGATGAACCGATAAACTGGCTGCAAATTCTTTTGCTGTTTTGATACGAATGGGTGTGGTATAATTAATATTAGTTGTTTCCCGTTCCAGCAGTTGAAAAAACTGGTGAATGTATTTGTATTCATCCGATACATTATCTGGTTTGGGATAGTTGCCAATTTTGATGCTTTCAATCAATAATACCTGTACATAAGCCTGCATCGAATCTTCGCTGAATTTGTTTCCTGACAACTCTTCTTCATAGAGCTTAATAAAAATAGATTCTAACCTGGATGCTTCAACCTCATTTAACGAGATAATGCTTTTAGCTTTATCTGTAAATAAATCGTACTTATCAATAGCTGTTTTTAGTTGCGTATGTTCGTTCAGGAATGCTTTTTTAAATAAGCAATAAAAACCCCTGTTTTTTTCGGAAAGATTCTTCCAGGAAATGATATCATTTGGATGGATAAATAAGATAGCCGGCTTTTCAATATAATAAGTATTTAATCCGATTGTAAAAACACCAATGCCTTCGGTGATCAAAAGTATTTTAAAAAATTCTCGCCTGTTAGGAGATACGTAGTTTCTGCATTCGTGCTTTTTCCTGTCAAATACACGAATGTTCCAATCTTCATAATATTCACGGTATACTGGGATAAGGTCAGGAATATTGCGGAGTGTGTCAATATTTTTGCTATCTAATGTCTGGTGAGGCATATGTAGTCGTCAAAACTGATTCAAATATTTTAGGTATTACGGGAATTGAGAGTTCTGTAAAACTACTGCTATGGAATTATGTACTAGCGATATGGCAGCAATAGACACCTGTTGGCCATTAGACAAATATCCCGGTAGCAATTAGTTGCTTCTTATTCAGTTCTTAAAGTATTTTCTCTAGTGGTAAATCTATACTTTCGCTTCTCCGCCTGGAGCCGTTCAGCACATGCTGAATGTGAAAAAGTATTATCAGATTTAGATATAAGGCTTAGTTAAAAGTTGCTCCGTTCGCATGGCTTACTTTTCTATATTTACTTTTCTCTTTTGAAGGCAACCGCTTCAATTTCCACTAAATAATCGGGGTTAGCCAAACCTGCCACCACAATTCCGGAAATAACAGGCGGATTTTTTAATTTTTTTATAAAACTCTGTGCGCCTTCAAAACCTTTTCGTAGATCCTGACCTTGTACAATATAAATTGTCAATTTAAACAGGTCGTCTAAAGTTGCACCGCAGGACTTCAGAGCAGTTTCTATGTTCTTTAATGCGTACTCAGTTTGTAAGGCAATATCACCTTTTCCAATTATTTCCAGGTCTTTCGTTATAGCATTTTGCCCGCCAATGTAAATTGTATGGCCATTTCCTTTTGTAATGGCAATCTGAGAAAATGCAGGGTTTTTAAGTAACTCGTCGGGGTTAATAAATTCGATCTGGTTGTTCATCGCTTGTTTATTTAGTTATGGAAGTTGTTTATACAATAATTGTTAACGGATAGAGCTTGATATTGTGGCAGTATTTGTTATTCACTGGCCAAAACAAATGTTGATTTCTGAAAGCTAAATCCACATTTGTATTTAGAATCGCCCTTGCCTGCGATTTTTTATTTAGTTTTCTGCTTGTTTAAAAGCTTTTCATTCAAAATTTAAATGGTTGAACCACCACCGTGAATTAAAACGATCAGGCTTCCCTGACCGTACATTTCGTAATACATTTTCAGCCCGTTCACTTAGGAATAGCTGCTTGTCATTGTCTAATTTTCAGTGCTGATATTGGTATAGTAATTTCCACCCCTTTTTGTTATTGGTTCACGTGATCAAAATCAATATTACCAGCAATAAGTAAATAATACTTATTTTCATTTCCTCGAGCTTTCAATTATATACAGCCTTCCCATATAATGAACGCTACCGTTTCAGGTTGCTTGTGTTTTACAAGGTAAAGTGTCAAATTAAAAATATTCTCTTCCTGCACTAATTATAATTTATTTTTATTTACTTTGTAATTCAAAGTACTTTACAAATACTTATTAACGATTTGACGGAAGGAAAACAGATGGGATACAAAGCTATTGGTGGCCAATAACTTAACTTTTATTCTATGAATATTTCTGGCAAGCTTACCCGGATGTATAATGAAGCCAAGAGCAACAAATGGTTTCATTATTTTGCCATTTTCTGTCGTATTGTGCTGGCTCTGGGCTTTATTCCATCAGGATATGTAAAAATTATGGGAGAACAGTTTGCCAGTGGCTTATCCGTTAATCATCCGCTGGGGCACTATTTGGAAGCACTCTATTACACAGAATTCTACTACACCTTTATCGGTATTTCGCAGTTGCTAATTGCGCTTTTGTTGCTTATTCCGAGAACGGCTCTTCTGGGGGCATTAATGTCTTTCCCCATTATCCTCAATATTTGTATCCTGGCATATGCAGTCCGGTTTGAAGGCACCCGTATCACAACATTAATGGTGCTGGCCAATTTATACTTATTATGCTGGCACTACAACCGGATACAATTTATTTTGCCATTCAAACAAATTAAACAAGATGATTCCGCAGCAAGGAAAAAACAATGGAGCAGTAAATTTCCGTTCGTGTTTTTCGGGTGTGTTGTAGCGATCATAGCTGCCGTAGTAGTTATCAACCATTTTCTATACGACATCAGGCCTGGTAATTCCGAATTGGAATGCAGAAATGGATGTGGTGGCAATCGTAGTCCAAAAGCCTGCGAAGAATTTTGTGATTGCATTTATAATCAGGGCAAACCATTTCGTGAGTGCCTGAGCGGGTATAATAAAGCAAAATAAAGTTTTGTAGTATACATGTATTCTGTCACTCATGCTATTGCAAATGCACGCTTGGCGGCTGGCTTTCACAAGCGAGTTGAAATCAGTTACTTTTTAATTGTTGATTCGTAATCATTTTAAAATGCGTAGCCAATTCCTATGTTTAGGAGTGTCAGATAATTGATTCCTGCCCGGAAAATCAAACCTCCTGTAGGTTTTTGAAACCGGTAACCTAGAAAAATATCGGGTAATAGCTGGTCTGAAAATGGAGGGTCTGAGATACTGTTTGTCAGCATGTATTTCACGCCGGCATTAATCTCAAAATGAGAATTCTTAGCTCCAAATAAATGAACAAACGCACCATTCATATAATACCCCTCTCCGGCAACAAGAAACATTCCATGACCAACACCTAATCGCAGATTGCTTGATGATTTTGGGCGCAGAAATATATTTCGTTCATAATTAACATTGTATTCTATAAGGCCTACATATGCATGTACGATATTTAATTTATCGGACAATTTTTTTTGGGTATCTTGAGCTTTTAGGCTGTGCATAAAAAGTAGTACTACAAGAATTATATTAGAAAAATTCATGAATAAATTTCTCATAAGAAGGTGGTTTTGATGTTTTGAAATAGCAGCCAACGTTGAGGGCTTTGTGCAGGCGGAGATCATGACTACTGTCGTCCGTTTACGTCAGCCCATTAAAATTACAAATGTTGAATCTAGTCAAATGTTATTAACTCATCTGCCCAAGCTAAAGCCGATTCGAATGAACATAGCACCAAGTTGATTCGTCTGCTTGGGTTCCGGAAAAGCCTGTGCTGGCTACAGGCGGTTATTATTCAAAAAATACAACTATTTTCGTTTCATTAAATAGCTTTTTGTATAAAGTGAAGCGTATTTGATTTCTGCGCTCTACTTCTGGCCGTTGAACTATGAACTATCAACAGGTGTCTGTAAAATACTTTACTTGTTAAGCTGACCTGTCCCAAGAGGAAAATCCGAACAACAAAACAAGTGTCAATATTCGGTGGGATTTTACCATTCGATGTTGCTTGCAGCTAATTATTAAATATACAAAAGTTTTGTAGTAGGGTGTAGTATATTTTCGGTATTTTTTGAATACAAGATTGCACTTTGCTTGTCGTGTTATTGTATTGCCGCTATGGTATGCGCTTGTCCCTTTATGAGTATATTTTTAGAAAGCCTTAGTCATGTGGATACAGTGAATTAACTGCTTTATGTGTATGTATCTGAAAACCAAGCGGCACATCCGAAGTAGTTTTACCGCGGAGATTTACAAAAAAAGGCACTTGTGAGGGTGCCTTAAACAAAAATTTTATTGACTTAAAAACCTATATTAAAAGCAGAATCCGAGGGCAAGCTGGGCAGAAGGCTTAAATTCCGGTTTCACATTAAATACATCATCAGAAGGCGGATCGAAAAAGATAAGGGGCGATACACCAGCCGAAACCATTAGTCTGCCCTCCCGTTTCTGGTAACGGTAGCCAATACCTGGCGTAATGTACAGGTATTTATCAGACAGGTTGTCGCCACTGAGAAAAGTGCGGTACTTATGCACTTCCGGCGTAAGTCCCAGGCTTAGTTCCAGGTGATGGCTTCCGGGACTTGTAAAAGCTGTAAAAGCCACAGGCACAGAGAAATCTTCCCGTAATATCGAAAAGCCGAGCCGGTAACTATACGAAAGTTTCTTCCCCTGCCGGAAAATGCGCTCATAGTTTAAAGAATACACCGGACCTTTGCCGCCTGCTTCCAGAAAGATAATATTCTTCCGGAAGGCTGTGGCAGTTGAATCTGCGCAAATTCCGCTTGTGCCAGATAGAAATATGATACAAACAAGGGCAAGAAAATTTTTCATAGAATATTGTGGAATTGAGTAGATGAACACAGGTATCTTCCACTTTTATACAGATATAGTTAAGGAGGTAACAAACTCTTTATAAGTCAGATATATTGTTGAGCTGAAAAACCTGGTACATGCTTCCATACAGCTCATGTCTGCCTGCTAAATGATCCCGGTAGGAAACCAAAGCTGTTCTGAAAATTTAAGCCTTTGTCTGCTTTTTTCAGGGAAACTTATAACTTTAAATTTTTTAACCCTAAACACACCTGATAAATGGCTTATAATTTATTACAAGGAAAAAAAGGTATTATTTCCGGCGCCCTGGATGAAAAATCTATTGCCTGGAAAATCGCTCTGAAAGCAAAAGAAGAAGGTGCTACATTTACCCTCACCAATGCGCCTATCGCTATGCGGATGGGTCAGATCAATAAACTGGCTGAAGCGTGTGGGGCCGAAATCATTCCGGCGGATGCAACCTTGGTAGAGGATATCGAAAAATTATACACACGCTCGATGGAAGTGCTGGGCGGAAAAGTAGATTTTGTGCTCCACTCCATTGGCATGAGTCCGAATGTGCGGAAAGGCCGCTCCTATGGTGATTTAAATTATGAATGGTTCCTCAAAAGCCTGGATATTTCTGCCTTGTCTTTTCATAAAATGCTGCAGGTGGCTGAAAAACTGGATGCTATCAATGAATATGGTTCGGTAGTAGGCTTATCCTATATTGCGTCTCAACGTACGTTTCCCGATTATTCGGATATGGCCCAGGCAAAAGCAGTGCTCGAATCCATTGCCCGCAGTTATGGCTACCGCTATGGCAAACTGAAAAAAGTACGGGTTAATACCGTATCCCAGTCCCCCACCAAAACAACAGCAGGTACTGGTGTTGGCGGCTTTGATGCTTTCTTTGACTATGCCGATAAAATGTCTCCCCTGGGTAATGCCTCTGCCGAAGAATGTGCCGACTATGTAATTAGTCTCTTCTCTGATCTCACCCGCAAAGTGACCATGCAAAACCTGTATCACGATGGAGGTTTTTCCTCCTCTGGTATTTCGGAAGAGATTGTAGAGAAAATGAGACAATAGTTTGTATTTAATATCCTAATTTGATTTCAAATGCATTTCTCCCCGGAAATGCATTTTTTATGTGTACAAAATTCAAATTATAATGGAAGAATCAATTTAAAAGTTTTCTTACGCATGAAATGTATAAATTTCCACTTCAATATATTAGCACCCTATGTGTAAACAACTGCTCGATCACCTGTCAAAATTTGTACATCTGGATATAACAGAGCAGGATATACTCCAATCCTATTTACAGGTAACCACCATTTCCAGAAAAGACTTTCTCTTAAAAGAAGGACAGGTCTGCTCAGGGATGTATTTTGTGCTGGAAGGCTGTTTCCGTTTGTACTCAGTCACTGATAGTGGGGCAGAACAGATTTTACAATTCGGCATAGAAAACTGGTGGATCAGCGATTACCGTAGTTTTGAAAACAGAGTTCCTTCTCCCTATTATATACAGGCCGTAGAAGATTCACAAGTAGTTGTAATTTCCAGCGAGGTATATGAGGAATTATTTCACAAAATTCCTAAGCTGGAGCGCTATTTCCGGCTGATGATGCAACGGGCTTATACAGCTGCTTTGCGGAAAATGGAATTGTTTCTGAGTGAATCTGCAGAGGCAAGGTATCAGCAGTTCAGTAAAAATTTTCCGGATTTTGTGCAGCGGATTCCGCAATATATGCTGGCTTCTTTTCTGGGTTTTACCCCTGAATTTCTGAGTATGCTGCGGGCTAAAAACAGGCGAAGCGTTTCTTAAAGTAGTTTAAGAGAAAAGTCTGACGGATTGATGACCTTTGTTATGACCAACAAAAGGTATCATGAAAACGCTAACATTCCCCTCTTTTATAAATTTTCTGGCGCAGGAAGAAACTTTGCTTTCGCCAGAACCTGTCCGGAAAAATACTTTGGCTGTTACTGAATCATCTGTACAACAACTCAATAAAGTACCGTCACCTACTTCTAAAAAACATATTGTGATCGTAGGCGGAGGGTTTGCCGGTTTAAATCTGATCCAGCATTTATATAAGAACACCCATTACCGCATTACGCTGGTAGATAAAAATAACTATAATTTTTTCAATCCGCTGCTCTATCAGGTGGCTACCGGTTTTCTGGAACCTGCCAGCATCAGTTATCCGTTCCGTAAACTGTTCCGCAATAAGGGAATCACTTTCCGGATGGCTGAACTGGTTCGTATAAATCCCCAAAGCCAGACAATTCAGTTAAGTGACGGTGAACTACAGTATGATTATCTTGTACTGGCGGCCGGGGCTAAAACTAATTTTTTCGGAAATGAAACCATTGAGAAAAATGCCATTTCCCTGAAAGGAATGGATGATGCCATTTATATGCGAAATGAACTGATTAAAACCCTGGAAAAAGCCGCCATTGAAAAAGATCCCATCGAACGCAAAAAACTCCTGACTATGGTTGTAGTAGGTGGTGGTCCTACAGGTGTGGAAGTGGCCGGTATGCTGGCTGAAATGAAAAACTTTATTCTGACAAAGGAGTATCCGGAACTAGCCGGAGCCGGAGGACAAATTATAATTGTGGATGCAATGCCTCACTTGCTGGCACCCATGAGTGAAAAAACCCATACAGAAACCTACGAAGCGCTGGTTGAATTAGGTGTCAGGGTAAAGCTGAATACACGGGTGGTAAATTTTGAGAACGACCAGGTACAGTTTTCCGATGGCGAAGTTATGGAATCAAAAACATTGATATGGGCGGCTGGTATTACAGCTCATACGTTTGAAGGTATTCCGGAAACCAGCCTTGGCGCAGGAAAACGGATTGTTACCGACGAATTTAACCAGATAAAAGGCCTCAAAAATGTATATGCCATTGGTGACATCAGCATTCAACAAACTGACCCGGTATATCCGAAAGGGCATCCGCAGCTGGCACAGGTCGCTATTCAGCAGGGAACTACCCTGGCCAGAAATTTAAAAGCTATGTCAAAAAACAAAAAATTAAAACCCTTTCACTATTTTGACCGGGGCGATATGGCAATCGTTGGCCGTCACCATGCTGTAGCCGACCTGTTTAAGCATAAACTGCATCTGAATGGTTTTCTAGGACTGCTCAGCTGGCTGTTTATTCACCTGGTTTCTCTGGTCAACTATAATAATAAGATAAAAACTCTCTATGGATGGGTAGTTGCCTATCTCACCAGAGACCAGGCGCTCCGGATGATTTTTAAGCCGGCCAACCACAAAGAATCTGTTTAAATTAAATCCATCTATCCTAAATGTATACACTATGAAGTCTTACGCCACACATGCCCAGTTGTATTTGCGTCTTGCCCTGGGAATCGGATTTTTGAACGCGGTACTAGACCGGTTTGGCTGGTTAGGCGCTCCGGGAGAAAACAATGTAGCCTGGGGAAACTGGAACAATTTTCTGGATTATACCTATGTGTTACTTCCCTTTCTGAGCAGGCCGCTATCTGATATAATGGGCTGGATGGCAACGATTGCTGAAGTGCTGTTTGGCGTATTGCTGATGGTCGGATATCAGACAAGACTTATGGCTTTAGGCAGTTTTGTGCTAACGCTGCTGTTTGCCTTATCTATGGCTCTCACCTTAGGTATCAGGGCCCCTTTGAATTATTCAGTATTTGCCGTGAGTGCCGGTTCGCTGTTATTAGCTGCATTTCCAGCCTATTCTTACAGCATTGATTCTCTGCTTACCGCCAAAAAAAGTAAAATATTTTCTTAACCTGTATGCTCTTACACACCATGAACTCTCGAATAGTAATGAAAGAAGTAGAGCCAAAAGCCTACGAAACGATGTTCTCCTTTGAAAAATACCTGAGCAGAACTAAACTGACACCCATTCAAAAACATCTGATTAAAATCAGAGCTTCCCAGATCAATGGGTGTGCATTTTGTATCGACATGCACACCAAAGAAGCCAGGGTATTAGGCGAAACCGAACAACGGATTTATGCCCTTAATGCCTGGCGTGAAACACCTTATTTTACTGAAGTTGAACGGGCCATTTTAGCGCTTACCGAAGAGATTACGCTTATTCATCAGAAAGTTTCCGATGAAACTTATGCCAATGCTGCCAGATTATTAGATGAAGTGAGTTTAGCACAAATTATTATGGCGATTATTGGAATTAATGCCTGGAACCGTATTGCAATCAGCACACACATGATGCCGCCACTGGATTAACCCTAAGCAGTATAATCTTGCTGCATGGAAAATTAATAATATTATATTTTCAGTCTCTGGCTTTAAACAGGTATTTCACTGATACTCCTCCATAATAATTCCGGTCAGCCGCCGGATTGAAAAATCTGTTTCCAAAGGCATTCAGGTCATTTCCCAGACTGTAGCGGGTATTTAATGCATTATCTATACCGGCATAAGCCTGTAATTCGACCAGATTGAACTGCTTTTTCCAGCCAATGCGGCCACTGAGTAAGGTATAATCTACAGCATTCTCGGAATTGGCATCGTTGAGCGGAATGATATCGGTATAAGTATAAGTGATATTGGCATAAAACCCAGGTTTAGATTGTACGTCAATACCTGCTACTACTATATTTGGGGCTACACCGGCAATCTTTTTTCCTGAAAAATCAGTGGTATTTTGCTGATAGTTTTTGTATTTGAAATCATTAAACGTATAATTCAGTAGCAGCCGAACGCCGGAAATAATTTGTGCCGGATTGTTTACCAGTGCAAATGAGTTGGCCAGTTCAATTCCTTTTTGTGAAGTAGCGCCAGCATTTATAAAATACTCCGCTCCGCTATCTGTAGACCGGCGTACGATCGTTTCCCGGAGTTGCAAGGAGAAACCAGTAAGATCAAAAGAATACCTGTTTTGCAGCAAACTTCCCCGGAAGCCAAGTTCATAATTCACGCCAATTTCAGGTTTCAGGCCAGTATTAAAAGTAGCTTCAGAAGGACGGACTTCTGTAATTGCTGGTGGTGAATAGCCAAACCCAATACTTCCATGTAGCGCAAAACGGTCGTGCCAGTTTTTGAGCAGGGCGATTCTGGGAGAAACCACCGGGCTGAACTTACGGTCCTGCTGCTGAAATGGCGGCACTCCGGATAACCGAAGCAGATTATATGTAAGTCGGTTGTAACTTGCTCCGGCGGTCAATACAATATCATGGGGCAATTCCAGTTCAGCCTGGGCAAAAATAAAATACTGGGTAGCACCAATTTCATCGTCGAATTGCAGGGTATCTGGTTGCCCCAGGTTATTTCCATATACCCGGTCGGAGGCAAAATAGGTCTGGAATTCGGCGCCAGCCGTATATTTGATAGTAGTATTTCCTAAGTCTTGTACATAAGCAAATTTGGTACGGCCGCCAAATCCTTGTTCGGCTCTGCGTTCATAATTGGAAATAAATGGATTTTCAAATTTTCCGGAGGTAGCATAGATAGAAGTACTATTGCTGAATTTGCTGTTAAAGGTATATTGCTGGGAAGCACCTACAAAAAAAGTTTTATTATAAATAGCCGCTTTCTGTTCAATACTGCTCCGGTTCGGGCCGGCTGCCGGTCTGGAAAGCCTGGGATTCTGCTGAAATTGTGCCCTGGTGAGGCCGCCTGGGGTCTGGTAGTACAAATCTGAATAAAATCCGCTTACCTGTATCGTTCTTTTTTCGCTTTTGAACGGCTGGTAATAAAAATGAAACATATCTCTGCGCATGGCACTCTGCTCTCTATACCCATCTGACTCTAAACGGGAATATCCGGCCACTAATGGTGTATCTCCATCCGTTTGCACCAGCGTTTGCAATCCTTTTAACCCGTAAGATCCCACAATACCAGAAACCTGCACACCAGGCTTATTTTCTCCTTTTGCCAAACTTTGCAGCAATACCGTTCCCCCAGTACCGGCGCCGTAAATACTTCCGGCTGGACCTTTGATGATTTCCATATTCTGAATGGCATTAAAATCCATCAGGTTCAGATAGGTATTGCCGCCAGGGTCGGTAAAAGGAATATCGTTCCAGTATACTTTTACATTCCGCACCCCAAACGGAGCCCGGATGAGGCTTCCCCGGATCGAAAGGCGGTAACTTCCCGGCGAACGTTCTTCCATCCGCACCCCAGGAACCGTATTAACCGCCGGAAGCAGGGAAGTATTGCTGAATCGTTGCAGGTCTACATTGGAAAGTAAGGCTATAGAACCAGCTGTCTCTATTAACTTGCGGTTGGTTTCGTAGCCGGTCACCACTACTTCATTCAGCGTACGAATAGATTCTTGTAAACGGATTTCTATATATGTTTGGCCTGCCTTAATCTGTATAGTTTGCGGTGTATATCCCAGGCTATTTACCGTAAATGATGAGATAAGCGTATCTGTCCGGATCTCAAAATTACCTTCGGCATTGGTCGTTCCCAGTAAAATCAAATTAGGTGTATATAATTGTGCTGCTTCTACTGGTTCTTGCGTTTGTGCATCTAGTACTTTTCCGGTAATAATAGTCTGCGCATGTACATTGAAACACAAATAAAGAAATCCAAGGAACAGAAAAGTATATTTTTTCATGTAACAAATCAAAAAGGTGGTAGCTTAAAAAGCGAATCTAAATAAATTACGTTTGTTGTGGAGTAATAGATTAAAAATAAAGTTTGTTTTAATCGCTATCTATTTAAAAACACATTCTATTTTGCCGGGAGTTTTACTTTTGTAGTCGCAATAAGCTACACAGCATAGGTTAAATACGAGTGTAAACCTAAATGACGTCTGTGCTGTTATGTGTTAAAATTAGTTGAAAAGGTATTTCAGGAAACTTTTACATGATCACGATCATCTGCGGCACGAACCGGGCAAACTCTATTTCTAAAATTATTTCTTTACATTATCAGCAACTCCTGGCCAGACATCAGGTAGAAAGTATTATTCTCGACTTGAGAGACCTCCCTCCCGATTTTACACATACTGCCTTATACAGCAATTCCGGCAAAAATCCGGCATTCAACGAACTCCGGAAACTCATTGAACAAAGCGATAAATTTGTATTTGTAGTGCCGGAATACAATGGTTCCTATCCGGGAGTGCTCAAGGCTTTTATTGACGGCCTGAAATACCCCAGCTCGTTGAATAATAAAAAAGCAGCGCTGGTCGGACTATCTTCCGGCGTACAAGGTGGTGCTGCTGCCCTGAGCCACCTGAGCGATGTACTGAGCTACCTGGGCATGGATATGATCGGTTTACGGGTAAAACTGTCCAGAATCGAAGCCAACATGACGGATAACCAGATTACCAATCCTATCTATAACCAGCTACTGGAAAGCCAGGTACAAAAACTGATCGCCTTCTAAATTTGTCAATGGCCTATAGTGCCTAATTTATTAGGCAGCAATAAAATAATATTCAAATAAAAACTAATATGCGTATTTGCTGATAACAGCTTTTGCAGGAGTCACCTTATACAACCTTTGGGTCAGCATTGGCCATGTGCGGGTTGTATAGAGTGACGGATGCGAAAGCGGGGCCTCTCCGGCCCTGGAGGAGGAAAGGCAGTATATGGACTGTATGAAATTTCCAGAAGCTTAATATCACTGAATGAAATATATTACTGATAAATGGCCAGTTAACCAATTACAACTTCCGCTCGATCCACAAATAAGCCATACTTCCCAGAAAGAGTAAGAAAAACCAAAGAGAGGAAACAGGCTTTGTAACAAACTGACTGACACTTGTTGAAGATGCTGTAAGTTTCATATGCTGGCGGTTGGCCCATTGTAAAGTAGCTTCCCTCCTCTCCTTCCATTGCAGGTCTTTCCAATTGGAGGAAGAATAAATATAATGCCAGTAAGGATTTCCTCCTTCTGTTTGTACCACCCTCCAGCCAGTTGAATCCGGCCAGAACGTGCCTTTCCATCGCTGTGGATTCAATGCATCCTGTGCTAAGTAAAAAGAAACATTGCCGCTCAACCCAACTGGTGTTTGTGATGCATAAGTTGTTAAGGTGTATGTAAGCGGATGATGTACCAATGGTATTTTCGAAGCAATCTGCCAGGTTTGTTCCGGTTCTTTGCCAGCTACAAGGCTACTGAGCAATGCAGACCAATAACTGGAATATAGTGTTTGTTTTCCATCCAGCACCCACATATAGCTTGAATTTAGCAGGCTTGCCATCATTTTCCCCCTGCCCCACACCTGCGTACTCACCAGGATTCCTCCTTTTTCATCCTGCACCATTGGCCTGGTTCCAGGGCTATATTCTATTCTGGCACCTGTTGCGCTAATGGAAACTGCACCTGATGACATATCTGGCCAGGTAACTCTCGTAGGTTGTTCTTCCAGCCTGGGCGGCGTATTAATTTTAAATGAATTTGTAAACAAGTTCCCTTTCCTGTTCTGCGGTTCTTTCCAGAGAATGAGCAGCCCTACACCTTTTTCCTCCATTGCCTGTTGTAAGGCTGCCTGTTCTCGGCTACTCAACCCACTTACCGACTGCTCATCTGCAATCACAAGATCTATAGTTTCCAGCAGTGTAGCATTCAGGGTATTGGCATTTACTTTCTCCTGGTTAATGTATTCGGTACGGTACTTATCCCGGCTAATGGTGGTACGCACGATACCAGTATATTGCCTTTCGGAAAGCCATGTTTTCAGGAATTTTACTTCAAATCCCGGAAATGATTCCAGAATGATAAACCGTATGAGAGAAGGCGGCTCCACCAGAATGGGTATTTTCTCTGCTGCAATCAGACGATTATTTATGAACACATTGAGGCTATATACAAAGCTACCTGATTCTTTTACCAAGGTTTGTAAATCAAATTCCTTTGTCTGGCTGGCAGGTATTTCCAAGGAATCCAGCCGGAGACCGAATCCTTCTAATACCAGTTTTACAGGCTGTGCCGCTTTGTTTTCATAGATTCCTTGTAGGTGTAAAGCTTCTCCGGCTTGTGTTAGTTGCGGCCAGTGTACAGCATGAAAACCTCCTTCTAACAGAGAAAGGTGAGGAATCGCTTGCAGAGAATCAAGTGCGTCTAATTCTACATGGCTTAATCCATAACCCAGGATATGTAATCGGTTTACCTGTGGATGATTCCGCCGCAAATAGGCTATATCTGGTGTCCATTTTACTTCCTGCTTAGCGAATGATTGAGAAGAAGAACTATCCGTTGTAAAGATAGCTGGCACATCTCCGGTAAAGGTTTGAAGCAGCGATTGTAAACTATCCTGGTTTGTTCCTTCTGTCAATAAAATGGCTTCTTGTGGCAAAACAGTTTGTCTGAATTGTGGTTTTAATGCAAGCATCATCAAAGATATCATGCCCACACTACTGGCGGCCATACGCCAGGCAAGGCGTTTCTTATTGACTCGCCTCCAGGCTAACCAGGCTAACAGTAGCAATACAAGCAGCGAAACACCCGATGCCAGGTATAGAAAGGATAAATCTGCATCAAATGTTACCATAAAAAAAGTAAATATACGTTTGCCTGCTGAATGGGAAAGATAGTATTATGCTACTTTACAAAGATTGCCGCTATCAGGCAAATTTCTGATTTTTTCTCAGAAACAAACGATGCGCATTTCATTTTATAGAAGATGTTGCCGTATACTTCTTTCCTAAACAAAGATATATGGCACAAACCATCTGTTTGTGAAGGAACTCTAAAGTCGCATATACAGCATTTTAAAGCTTGAAAGTTTTTCCGGAATATTAACTTTTCAAGGCTAAACTATCTTCTGTTCAGAAATTGAATAAAATTTAAGTAAATTACCCACCTTGTTTATTATCATTTTTAGTCACATAGCCACCTGAACTAGTTTATTAAGAATTTTTGACATATGTCTTCAAAAATAGAAGTAGAGCCATTACCAGTAAATACACCAGCAGGCGCCGGACGATTGCCAGGACCTAAAAAGATCATTCTCCAGTTTGCTCCGTTTTTTGGATTGCTTTCGGTGTTTATCCTGTTTATTATTCTCTGTCCACCTGAGTTTTACAGCTTTTATAATATAAAAACCATTATTACGCAAACGGTTATTGTGGGTATTGCTGCAATGGGCATGACCATTGTGATTATTTCCGGTGGCATCGACCTGAGTGTAGGTTCGCAGATCGCACTGGGCACCGTGGTCATTGCAACCATACTTAACATGGGGGGTAATGTACCGGAAGCAGGCGTGGGGATTTCATTTTTGGCAGCCATTGGTGGCATTGCTGCTTGTGCGGTTTGTGGCTGGCTGATCGGTCTTACTACTTCCAGGCTTAAAATTGTACCTTTTATTATCACGCTGGGTATGATGCAAATTGCCAGGGGTATTGCCAAATGGATTGGAAAAGAACAAACCGTGAGTACACCTGCCAATGGCCTGCAAAAACTCATGCTACTCGACCCTGAACCAGGCTGGCTCATTTTTGCTCCCGGTGTATGGATGACCATTTTGCTGGTAGCCTTTACCGCTATTCTGTTAAAGTATACTGTTTTTGGCCGATATATTTTTGCAATTGGTTCTAATGAAAAAACAGCCCGCTTGTGTGGAATTAATATTTCACTTAACCGTATTGCTATTTACACCCTCAGTTCCATGTTTGTCGGGATATCTTCCATTATGCAGTACAGCAACCTGACGGTAGGCGACCCTACAGCAGCTGCCGGTATGGAACTCGATATTATTGCAGCGGTGGTAATTGGAGGAGGCTCATTGAGTGGAGGCGAAGGAAGTGCCATGGGCTCTATTATTGGCGCACTCATTATGGCGGTACTGCGCAACGGCTGTAATATGCTGGGTGTGCCTAACTTTGTACAGGAGGTAATTATCGGCGTAATTATCATCGGCGCTGTAGCCATTGACCGGCTCAAACACCGCATTAAAGCATAATACTTACCATTTTTTGAAGATAAAAAAAACTGCCAGCACAATCAGCAGAAAGCCAACCATATGGTTCCAGGCCATTTTTTCTGTGCGGAACACAAAAACGGTGATCAGGATAAACACAATCAGTGAAACGGCTTCCTGGATGGTTTTTAACTCAAACAATGAAAACGGCCCTCCATTGTCGCGGTAGCCAATTTTATTGGCAGGCACCTGAAAGATATATTCGAAAAAAGCCAGTCCCCAGCTGATCATGATCACTGCTACCAGACCCAGGCCTTTGAGCCAGGAAATATGTTTAAACTGCAAATGTCCATACCAGGCTAAAGTCATAAATATATTGGATAGGATCAACAGCAGGATGGAATAAACGCCTTTCATAGGTATTTTTTCGGCAATAGTACTCAAATTTTGGGTTGTACTTTTATAATAAGCGACAAAAAACTGGCATATTATGCGTTTTTCAGAAAAAGGGAAAAAATAGTACCTTGTTCGGGTTCGCTTTTAACTTCGATTTTTCCGCCTAAAGCCATGATTTGCGTTTTTACCAGATATAATCCAAGGCCTTTTCCTTCCACATGAAAATGAAAACGTTTATAGAGATTGAATAAATTGTTTTTATAAGTTTTCAAGTCCATTCCGAGGCCATTATCTCCTACATCGATTCTGGTATAGCCATTTTCGCGTACAGAAGTGATAGAAATTTCAGGACGCCTGTTGGGATGGCGGTATTTGATGGCGTTGCTAAACAGATTATATATAATGCTCTCCAGGTAAGGAGCCAGTGAGTAAACGGATTTTGCGCCTAATTCTCTTTTTATTAAAGCGCCGGTCTCCTGAATTTCAGCCGTAAGGATAGTAGTTGCCTTATCTACAAGCGCATCCAGCTTAATTTCGCTCAGCATCTGCGAACCGGTCTTTTGTACTTCCAGAATCATGGTAAGGTCTTTAATCACCTGATCGAGATCGTGGGTAGACTTCACCATCATCCCGATAATTGATTTGGCTTCTGAATCATTTTGAGCCATTTCAAGAATAGAAGCCAGGCCAGTTAACCGGGCCATCGGACCTCTCAGGTTATGAGAAATAATGTAGGCAAACTGTTCCAGGCTCCGGTTGTATTCAATCAGTTCCAGATTGGTTTGTTTTAAATCATACGTCTGCCTCTCTACTTCCCTGGCCAGTTCATCGTGTTTGGATTGAATTTCGTGGTGTTGCTGCTCAATAATTTTGTTGGCTTCCTGCAAAGCTGCATATTGCTCACCCAATTCATTTCTACGTGCTTCTATTTCTCTCTGGTGCAATTCCAGCTGCTCATTGCGAGCGGTAATTTCCTCATACTGGGCACCTATCATTTTATTTTGCTCGACCACTTCTTTGGTGCGCTCTCTCACCATCCGTTCGAGCATTTCATTTTGTTCGGCCACAATTGTATAGTTTTCCTCAGTAGATTGCCGGAGTTTTTCAGACAGGTAAAAATCCCGTCTCGCATGATAGGCCATAAAGGCGAGCGTAGGAACTGCCAGAAAGAAGAGAATAATCTGAAGCAAATAACTATTGCGGACAGCTTCCAGATATTCTGCATAGGCTTGCTGCTTTATATTATTCTCAAAATCATTTACATCCTTACTAAAGGAATTAAAAGCTGTCCAGGCACTAAATCCAGGATCAGGTTTAAGTATTTCTGAAAATTTTTCCTTTTCACCCTTTAATAGATGGGTTTTCATGTCATCGATAACGGTATAATACTTATAAACCCCTTCCCGCATGGAGGTGAATTTTTCCATGTCATACCCCTGCTTATGAAGCGAGTTTTCCAGACTGGAATAGATAATGTCCTTATTTTGAATGCAACTATCTGCTGTTTCTAAAAAATCATTGTTATTCGTCAGCGCATAACTCCGCAGCATCATGTCGATCAGGTGCAGATTTCTGATTACTTCTGTGGTATTTACCTTTATTTTTTCTGCTTCCTCATAGATGGCTACATTTCGTCTGATGGTCTCACTGTTCTGATAAATGAGGTAGATGTTTCCGATCAGTAAAAAGGTGATGAGAAGTACAATCCAGTAAATGGTATAGCCTTTAAAAACTCCTCTCAGGTCCATAGCAGTAGTTTATTAGGTAAGTGTCAGCATAAAAAACATTAAATAATTTGAATGAAATAAATTAACAGATTCCCGATTTGAAACAGATACAAAACTTTTATGTACTCTATTTCAGAAATTTGCTCATTTGGGCAGCTACAAAAGCGTTTCCTTCTTTATTTAAATGCACGCCATCACTAGTAAGAATATTTTTATCCTGATTGGCTGTATTATTTGTTTTTAAGTGATCTATAAAAGCTTTACGCAGGTCACATAGCTTGCTACCAGTAGCTTTGGCTACCTTCCGGCTGATGTCTGAATATTCATCCAGCATTTTATCCTGCGGATTACTGCCATCTGTTTTTTCGCCAATTACACTGGGCGTACAAAGTACCACTTTAGCACCTGTATTTTTAATTTGTGTAATTACATCTATAAGTCCTGCCTCAAATTTGTCGGCAGGGGTGCCCTGGCCGTTGGTATTAGGATGGGTAAAATGCCAGACATCGTTAATGCCTATATAAATAATGACCAGGTCTGGTTGTTTGGAAAGCACATCTTTCTCCAGGCGTTTTTGTAGATCAGTCACTTTATTGCCGCTGATGCCGGCACCAATTAATTCAAATTTATCACTTTTCCCTTTCTGGGCCAGTGTTTTATTTAATACATCAATATAGCCATCCGGCTGTACAGCCGCCTGGGTAATAGAGTCGCCAAAGAATACTATCTTCTTTTTCTTGGGAAGCATTACAAAACCTGAAAAGGCAATGGAAGGAATAAGCAGCCAGATAATAATCTGTTTTAATTGTTTGTTCATAGATAATAACCCAATTAATCAAAAATAAGGGTCAATATATCTGATTAGTCTATCAAACCAAATTTTCACAGATACATTTTATTGTTTAACTCTTTATCTATTATAAACACTATTTCCGGAATGACTATAATTTTACCCCGATAGAGCTATCTAAACACAAGTTTTAGTATTGGTGAGAACTTGTCAAACGTTTTGAGTATGCGCAATTGTGATCAGCTAAAGTCTATATAACATACTACTCATATATACGTTTTTCCACCAGAGCAATTTCCTGCTGTAGATCCACTTTATTTGCCAGTGCTTTCAATTTAGCTAAGGTTTGCCTGAGAAATTGCTGATGGGTGGCAGTTTCCGGATGAAAAGGCTGATGGGCTAATGCCTGCCTGATAGTTTGCCATTCCTTTATGAATGCCTGCGTAGGTATATCTACCAATGCGTGTACAAACTTATCCCATATATATTCTTCGGCCATTCCGGAAGGATGAATCAGATCTTGTTTGTAAAAACGGTACTCCCGCAGGTCATCCATCATCAGTTCGTAGCTGGGGAAATAATAGATATGGTCAAATTGCTGCGTTAATTGATGGCAGGCCAGGCGGAGTATCGATTTGCTTACCTGGTTTTCAAGAATGCCATCCTTGATATGACGTACCGGGCTCACGGTCAGTAACAGGCGTACCTGCGGACGTAATTTTATTAATTGATTGTATAAAGCATGTACTGCCTCTGTAATCTCATGTATCTCAAGTAATCGTTTGGTGAATAGCCTGGAAGGCATTTTGTGGCAATTAGCCACGATCTCGCCGGAGTCTTGAAACTGGTAAACAAAGGCGGTTCCCATGGTTATAAAAATCCAGTCGGCCTGGGCGATAAAGTGAGCAGTCTGCTCCATTTTTTCTTCGATCATCCCGATGAGTTTATCCTGGCCGGAAGCCGAAATACTGGAATGCAAATCGTAATGGTACCATATTCCCAGGCTTTCAATCATGCGGCTGGCGGTTACCTTTTTTGAAGTCAAACTTGTTTCCAGCAAACTTGTGAGAGAAACCGGATTAAAAATGGTTCCGAATGGGTTAATTATTACTTTAAACTTATTTGTTTTCAGCTGGTTACCGATTACTTCTGCAAAGCATGAGCCCACCGATAAAATCCGGGAATCAAGCGATAATTGCACCGGAAAAGGCTTTACAACAAGTTCTGTTCTGAAAAGCATAGCGGTAAATTATTAAATAAAAACTACCGGAAAGTAAAATATGCCTCAATATACAGCAAATAATGGTACACATTCCTGCTAAAACTGTAATACGTAAGATAGGCCGGGAATTTATACTTTACTCTCATCAATGTTTTTGAGAATTTAGATTCCATATTCAAGCACCTGTTTTTGCTTAATTTTAAACATCAAAGCTATGTTACAATCTTTATGCGCCTTTCAGCCTGTTACTAAGACTACTACAAATTCTGCCCGTACCATGAGCCGCTCGTATGCTACGCCCAGCGATTATTATGACCCTTCTGCGGATGAAGATGACGACGATTTCTTTTCTGAGTCATTGGGTGATATAGATTTTAACCAGCTGGCTGTAGAAGATGACAAAGAATTTACCTATGATGAAGATATTGAGGAAGATGCAGATGAAGATATGGATGAAGAAGATGAAGACTAGTATCTTTTAGTATAGGACGTAATATCTGTCATTGTAATCATAGGTATCTATATAGTTCTGATAAAGAACTTAGCAAAACAGCTCTCCGCAACTTTACCCAAATAGCCTTTGCCTGTAAAAACAGGGTTACCATCTTGACCTGCGAATTAAACCATTATTTAAAATTTTCACACAGGATACTCATCAAATATTACTACTATGTCAAACTATACGCATCAATGGGATGAAAAGCAATTCGTAGCCAGGGTTGAAAATTTGTCTAAAGACGGATTTATCAGCCGGATGGCACTTCGCAGCCTGATGGACAACCGTTTTGCAAGTCCGTCATTAAAAACGACCATTTTTGAAATGCTTAACAACAACCTCAGAAAGCAGCAATTGCATCTGAAATTTGACCTGGGTATTGATACTTTTAAGCCTGTACAAACGGCCCCCTGGAGCGAAGCAGAAGTGTTTCAGCACCTGGGTACATTAATAGACAAGCAATTGTATGAAAAAAATGATAATCGCTGGACAGTAGAAACTATTTCGAGAAGTAACCTGAAAGATCTATTGCTCGAATCACGATTGGATGAGATGCATCACCGGTCTTTATCGGTGCTGCTGGAAAGAAATCCAAGCAAAAAAATATTTAAACCTCAGGAAGTAGAGTCGTATCTAAGAAAAAGATTCTAAGCCTACACAGGTATTTTTGTTACAAAGCTGGACTGATGATCCGGCTTTTTTTATGTGGATGTATTGCGTTTGCCTTTTGCTCATCCCTCATAAGTGTCGCTGCTGCTCAATCAATATACCTGTCATATAAGTTATAAGGCCATGCTTGTTTTAAATTAAAACATTCACAAAAAACTTTATTCTTTTTCACTACTATTCAGAGCTTTATAAAATTGTGTTGGTGGGCCAGAGGAAAACTCTATTTTTGCGCAAAAACAAAAAGCTATGCAGGTAATATTTTTCAGCTCTAAAACCTATGACAGACAATTTTTTCAATCGGATAACCAGCACCATTCTCACGAATTGTACTTTCTGGATGTTCCTTTACATACCGGAACAGCTTCGCTGGCCACTAATTATCAGGCAGTATGCATTTTTGTAAATGATGTGGCAAACAAAGAGGTGATACAACAACTGGCGGATGTAGGTGTAAAGCTGATTGCATTGCGGTGTGCCGGTTATAACAATGTAGATTTAGCTGCTGCTGCCCAGGCCGGCATACAAGTAGTTCGGGTACCAGCGTATTCACCTTATTCGGTAGCCGAACATACCCTTGCTCTTATACTCACCCTGAACCGCAAAACACACCGGGCGTATAACCGGGTGAAGGAGGGAAATTTCTCCTTGAATGGATTGATGGGTTTTGACTTACATGGGAAAACGGTCGGTTTGATCGGCTTGGGAAAAATTGGCAAAGTTACTGCCCAGATTTTAAAAGGATTCGGATGCCAGGTCTTGGGTTATGATGTCGCCACTGACCAGGAATGTGAGCAAATGGGTGTAGTTTATAGCTCACTGGATGAAATTTATACACAATCGGATATCATTTCCCTGCATTGTCCGCTTACCCCGCAAACCAGGCATTTGATCAACCGCAACGCCATTGCAAAAATGAAACGGGGAGTAATGCTGATCAATACCAGCCGGGGTGCGCTTATTGATACACCAGATGTAATTGAGGCATTAAAAACAGAACATATCGGATATTTAGGACTGGATGTTTATGAAGAAGAAGCTGATCTTTTTTTTGAAGACCTCTCAGAGAAAGTGATACAGGATGATATATTTATGCGCCTGCTTTCTTTCCCCAATGTGCTTATTACCGGCCATCAGGCATTTTTTACCAGAAATGCCCTGCAAGGTATTGCACAGGTTACTCTGCAAAACATTTCTGATTTTGAACAACAAAAAGCACTGGTGAATGCAGTACGTTAAATAACCTCTACATATCCCTCTACAACAAAACAAACCTGGCTTTGTGAGCTATCACAAAGCCAGGTTTGTTATATAGTGCTACTTCCGGTTTTATAAAAATTTCTTGTACCCTGTCAGGGTGTTCTACATATAAAAATAGGGCACACAAACATATAGCGTGTGCGAAAAAAATTAACTATACATGTATAAAACACAAAAAATCAGCATTTGGGGTATCAATAATTCAGATAATGTTCATACCATGATTTAAATTCATATTCTTCCTCAAACTCATCATCATATTCTTCTTCATCAATATTACCGTAAGGCAACACATTAAATAACGCATTATAAGCTACTTTATACGCTTCATCGGTAGCCAGTTCATCCTGGTAAGGACGGTTATGTCCTACTAATTCCATCAATTGCGGCTTGTACTTTTCAAGCCACATTCGGGTTACTAGTCCATATGCGGCTACATCCTTTTCGCTAAGGTTCTTGATTTCTACATACAGATCCCTCAACCGGGGCTCGATGTATGTGAATTCCTTAAATTTTTGCAGGTTCTGAAGATGGGTGTGTTGCATAGCGGTAATAATCGATTAGACATGAGTTTTTTACTTCATTTTACTACGCAAAGTTGCATGTTTATAATTATTTATTATTCATAATCAATAATTTACAAAATACACTTTTGTAATATTTTAATTTTATGTTAGTTATAAATGAAATTTTCAGCTATAAAATTTTAACATAACAAAGTTTCCACGGGCTAATGGTTGCTTAAAAAAGGGAATAAACTTAAGATTATTTATACTTTAAAGGCTGGTTTAAATAAGTCAAGCCTCTTTTAATAAGAGAAACGGGAAATTAATTAACGTAAATATTTTGACATTTCCCATTAAAATATAATATTTTTTTCAGATCAACCTATGGACATATATTATTCGGGTATCCGTACAGATTGATATATTTAATTTTTCAAATAGGCTTTATATCAGATTGAATGAATAAGACTAATGAAATGGATAATTCAATTAAAGAAAATAAAATCGCTGCTATTAATTTTAAAACAATGTTTTGGCCTTGAGATACACTGCAAAAAAACTAGTTTGTACTTTCTTATTAGATTTACATTCATCAACCACCAAAATCTATTGGCATGTCTGTAAAAAAAGAACTGATCATCAATCCTGTACTTACCGAAAAAGAAGCTGAGTTAAAATCGCTGCAGAAAAAATATCAGGCATTATTAAAAAAACTGGAAACTGAAAAATCAAAGATACAGCAATTAAAAGAAGACATGATTGCTATACAAAGGCAGGCTTTTGCTGTGATACAGGCGAAAATGCTTGTTTTAAAACAATTGCAACAAGAACTGCAAAAATTGCTCACCGATGCCAGTACATCCAGATTATTAACCAAGCGGGAGAAAAAGATACTTAAACAGATGGCGAAAGATATGGATACTGAATCACCAGCCGAACAAAAAGAAACCTCTGAAGGAGAAAATACCTGGGAAGAACAGGAAGCCCGGTCGGCAGATTTTTTCTCCGCCTTTGCCGTAAGCCCGGCACCCATTGAAGGACAAAATATCCGCAAGTTATTTTTGAAACTGGCCACTCGTTTTCATCCGGATAAAGCCAGAAACAATAAAGAATCTGAGGAACTGCATATCCTCATGCAACGCATCAATGAAGCTTACAAAAATGGAGACATGGCCGCATTACTTGCCATTGAAGCCCAGTACCTAACTAGTGAGTATGCCGAAGTAACTGATTCTGTTTCCCTGATTGACCAACTCCAGAAACAGATAGACCGCCTGATGTCAGACATAGAACTGCTGGATGCCCAGTTGCGGCGTACAAAAAAAGAAACAGCTAATATTAACCGCTCGGAGGCAGGAAAAATGCATAAACACATGAAAAAGAATGATGGTATGCTCCAATATATGACCCATGATATGGACCAGGCTATCGACGGACTTACTGCTTTGCGTGATGGATTGCAAACTTTCCTGAAGACTGGGATCATGCCCGCATCGCTTGCCAGGGAACTTCAGCCAGAACCTCATATGGAAATTGATATGGATGAAGTACTTGCTATGGTACTTGAGATGCAGGAACAGGAAGACCGCAGGCGACAGGCAAAACGAAAAGCCCGAAAGAAAAATACAACAAGGAACAATCGTTAAAAGATGGCGAATTAGGCTGTAACTTTTAAAAAAATTTTATTAGAAAAATTCTATTTTAGCAAAATTGATAAACTTATTATAACAACTCTCACTTGTATTTGCCTTTTATGCAGGAAATAATTATTCATTTTATAAAACTCAAACTACCTTAATATGATCTTACGTATGGACCGGCTGCCTATTGAGCTGCCCCAACCCAGCAATCCCTCTCCCAATGATGCCGCTGCTATCCAGGAATGCTGGGTGGTAAATTTGGCGAAATGTCAACCTTAATGAATTATACCTACCAGTCGTTTAATTTCAGAGGAAGAAAGCGTTTGCGTCCTTTCTATGACCTGATATACAGTATTGCCGGCGAAGAATACGGCCACATTGAAGTAGTTTCTTATGCAATCAATCTGCTGCTGACCGGAACGACCAAACGTGGATTTGATCCTGAACCTGGCCCTTTGAAAAAAGCCACTGATGCCCGTAATTCCCGCCATTTTATTGCCAGTGGCCAGGCTTCCTTTCCAATGGATTCGATGCGTGACTGGTGGACTGGGCAGAATGTATTCAGCAGTGGCAACCTGAAACTGGATCTGTTACATAATTTCTTTCTGGAATGCGCTGCGAGAGCCAATAAAATGCGGGCCTATGAAATGGTAACAGACCCAACAGCCCGTGAAATGGTAGGCTATCTGCTGGTTCGTGGCGGCGTACACGTAGTGGCTTATGCCCGTGCGCTGGAGCAACTCACTGGTGTGGCCGTTACCAAACTGGTACCTGTGCCAGATCTGAGTAATAAAGCTTTTCCGGAAACCCGTAAATATGAATCCAGTGGCTTACACCGGATATTATATACCTTTAGCCAGAATGATTATCAGCAGGTAGGAAGTATATTCAATGGTCCGCATCCGGAAGATGGCCAGCCGCTTGAAGTGATATTCGGCTCGCCCGAAGGCGTTCCGGCTCCCGACCTGGAGGAAGAACCTCAACTGAATGCACCTGGGTCAGATGGAATTGATCCGGATATGTTTGCCGCTGCTGCCGCTAAAATGGGCATTAAGTTTTAAGGTAATACGTTTATTCTGATATAAACAAATGGTCGGGTATTCTAACCCGACCATTTGTTATTTTGGAATCCTTGCCTATTTCAGTTCTCCAATCATATCTTTGGCAATTACCCACTGGTCGAATTGTTCATTGGTGAGCAGATTGAGCGACAGTGCTGCCTGACGCAGAGAGGTGCCTTCTTTATGGGCTTTTTTGGCAATTTTAGCCGCATTTTCATACCCAATATGCGGATTAAGAGCGGTAACCAGCATCAGTGAATTTTCCAGGTTTTTCTCGATCACCGGATAGTTGGGATCAATACCAATCGCACAATTTTTATCGAAAGAATCACAGGCATCGCCAATCAATCTGGCAGCCATCAGCAGGTTAAAGATAATCACTGGTTTAAATACATTCAGTTCGAAATGGCCGTTCATGCCGCCAATGGTAATCGCTGCATCATTGCCAATTACCTGGGCACACACCATCGTTAAGGCTTCTACCTGGGTTGGATTTACTTTACCGGGCATAATAGAAGAACCAGGCTCATTTTCCGGAATCAGAATTTCGGCAATGCCAGACCTTGGGCCGGAAGAAAGCATCCGGATGTCGTTGGCAATTTTCATCAGGCTTACCGCTAAACCTTTTAAAGCGCCAGAAGTGGCCACGGCAGCATCATGGGCAGCCAGGGATTCAAATTTATTCGGAGCCGTTTTGAAAGAATGTCCGGCAAATTCAGAGATTTTTTTCGCTACCAGTTCAGCATATCCTTTAGGTGCATTCAGTCCTGTTCCTACGGCTGTTCCGCCCAGCGCAAGTTCAGATAAATGAGCTAAGGTATTCTGCAAGGCTTTTATGCCATGATCCAGCTGGGCTACATAGCCTGAAAATTCCTGGCCTAAAGTGAGGGGGGTCGCATCCATAAAGTGGGTACGGCCTATTTTTACTACTTCTTTAAATGCCTCAGATTTCTGCTGCAAGGTATTACGCAGCTTTTGCACCATAGGAATGGTATGTTCCACCACCAGTTTATAGGCAGCAATACTCATCGCCGTAGGGAAAGTATCATTCGAGGATTGCGATTTGTTTACATCATCGTTTGGGTGGATTTTCTTTTTGTCATCCAATAATTTGCCACCCAGCAGTACGTGCGCCCGGTTAGCCACTACCTCGTTCACATTCATATTGGATTGTGTACCGGAACCAGTTTGCCATACCACCAGCGGAAACTGGTCATCGAGTTTGCCGGCCAGGATTTCATCACATACCTGGGCAATAATATCTGCTTTTTCGGCAGGTAATACGCCTAGTTCCTGGTTGGTTCTGGCCGCTGCTTTTTTCAGAATAGCAAATGCCTGGATAATTTCCACCGGCATCAGGTGTCCGCCAATGGTAAAATTTTCTTTAGAACGCTGGGTTTGAGCACCCCAATATTTGTCGGCAGGTACTTTTACCTCGCCCATCGTGTCTTTTTCTATGCGGTATTCCATAATCTTCAATTTTGGTCTGCGAATTAACAAAGAAAAGTTGAGGATGAGTAATGAAATCAGCAAAAGCAGTGCAATCCTAAAAAACCAAACGTCAGGTGGTGGTAGCTCTTCTCATTATAAACTTTACATTCAAACAATAAAACCGTTTTTTCAGATAACAAATGGGCAGATTGAAGTATTTGCCGGGCATCAAAAAATTTTACTTTCTATCTTTTATCCCTGAAAAATTAAACTATTTCACCTTTTAATCTAAATCTTTAGTAATGGCACATGTACACCTGAATAATAACATGCCTGGTATAGTCGGACTCATGATGCAGTGGCCTCATACGGCCAGAGCCTTGAATGGCGTAGCCGAAGTGCTTCTGCAAACCAATGAAGGCTTATCTGCCGCTGAGCGGGAACTCATTGCAGCGCATGTTTCCCGTCTGAATATCTGCACTTTCTGCTCCAATACTCATTTAAATGCTTCCTTATCTCATTTTGGAAAACCTGCCCGCTTTATAGATGTCACCAGAGACAGTGTAACGGATGGTCTGGAAATCAGGCCGGTTATGCAGGCACTGCTCAATATTGCAGGTAAGGTGAAAGAAAGTGGCAGAAATGTGACGACAGAAGACATTGAAACTGCCAGAAATTTAGGCGCTACCGACAATATGATCCATGATACGGTATTAATCGCCGCTGCTTTTTGCATGTTCAACCGCTACGTAGACGGCTTAGGCACTTTTGCTCCTCAACAGGTAGACCGGTATGCAGAGGCTGGAAAGAGACTGGCAGAAGAAGGATATTTAAATTCCGTTCCTATACCGATGTAATCGATCATCCTCCCCAAGTTCCGCAACCAGCTATAATTACATTAATATTCATTGATTTTAATCCTTTTCCAGCCCTGCTGGGAAAGCAAGGAAACATTTTGTCAAAATTATGCCACATATTCCTTTACCTGACCATTTGCCCGGCATTACCGGCTTACTTGAATACCGACTCGATACGGCGATGCCTATCCGGAATCTTACCCAGATCTTATTGCGGGGAGAATCTACCCTCACCCAAGGCGAACGCGAACTGATTGCTACAGTCGTTTCCCACGGCAACCAGTGCCGCTTTTGTACAACCGCCCATACGGCAGCGGCCGATTTACTGCTGGGTGACCATACCACCAGCGAAGCAGTAAAAAATGATCCCTCGCAAGCACCTGTCAGTGAGAAAATGAAAATACTGCTCCAGATTGCAAGGCTTGTCCAGCAGTCTGGGAAAAAAGTGACTACCGGTATTATTGAGCAGGCCAAAGCTGCCGGGGCTACGGATATAGAAATTCATGATACAGTGTTGATTGCTTCGCTGTTTTGCCTCTATAACAAATATGTAGATGGCTTAGCCAGCGTAACGCCTACAGATCCAGCTTTTTATCAGCGGCTGGGCGACCGGATTGTTCACCATGGGTATACCCGGATGCCCCAGGGGTATGATCATCTTAAAACTTCTTAGACTTTTTCTTATCACGTGTATCGCTACTTAATTTCTTATGAAACATTTCTCCTACTACATAATTCTACTGTTGATTTTATTTTCCGGATTTACTTACGCCCAGTCTACGATTTCCGGAAAAATTACAGATGGTTCCTCCAGCCAGGGGCTGGTTGGGGCTAATGTCTGGGTGAAAGGAAGCATCATTGGTACCACAACCGACAACAAAGGGGAATTCAGCCTTTCTACTAACCTATCTTTTCCTCTTACGCTTACTGTATCAGCTGTGGGCTATGAACGGCAGGAAGTGGATCTTTCAGCCGCCAGTACGAGTATAGCAATTTCTCTTTCTCCTCAAACTACCCTCATGCAGGAAGTGGTGATTTCCGCCTCCAGAGTGGAAGAGAATATCATGCGCTCGCCGGTAAGCATTGAAAAAATGGATATCCGCAGCATTCAACAGACACCGTCGGCTAATTTTTACGATGGCTTGCAGCATATGAAATCGCTGGATATGGTCACCAGCGGGCTTACCTATAAAGCCATCAATACCCGTGGTTTTGCCGGTACTGGAAACAGCCGTTTTTTACAATTAGTAGATGGCGTAGATAACCAGACCCCCGGACTCAACTTTGCCGTGGGTAATTTATTCGGACTTTCCGACCTGGATGCAGAAAGCGTAGAATTGATTCCCGGCGCAGCTTCTGCCCTGTATGGCCCGGTTGCCTTTAACGGTGTATTGATGATGCGCAGCAAAGATCCTTTCCAGTTTCAGGGCTTAAGTGCCATGACCAAAGTGGGTATCAATCATGTAAGCGATCCTTCAACCGATGCTTCGCCGGTATATGATGTAGCCCTGCGTTATGCCAAAGCCATTAACAATAGGTTTGCTTTCAAAATCAATGCCTCTTACCTGACTGGCCTCGACTGGAATGCCACCAATTATACAGATGTAGATTCCAGGACACCCATTGAGCAAAGAGGTGAATCGAACCCAGCTAAAAATGCCATGAATATATATGGGGATGAAGTAGCCAGAGCACTTCCGGGCATTGGCAGGGTTTCCCGTACCGGCTATGAGGAAAAATACCTGGCAGATTACCGGGTGAAAAGCCTTAAACTCAACGGCGCTTTACATTACCGCATCAACAGTAACCTGGAAGCGATTTATCAATACAATTTTGGCCAGGGTACCGCTAATTATACTGGCAGCAGCCGTTTTTCTATCAATAATTTTACCTTGCAACAGCACCGGGTTGAACTTCGGGGCAGCCAGTTTTTTGTAAGGGCTTATACAACCATCGAAAATTCGCATGATTCCTATAATGTCCGTACACTTGGTCAGCATATTAATAAAACATGGGTAAGAGATCTGGACGGAAATGTGGTTTCTTCCGATAAAGCAGATGATACCTGGTTTGGGCGCTATACAGCAGCGTATACCGGGAATATTTCCAATGTACCCGCTCAAAATCATTCGACGGCCCGTGGGTTTGCTGATGAAGGCCGTTTTCAGCCTGGCACTGCTGAGTTCGAACGGGAAAAAGACAGATTAACTGGTATTTATGGCGGCCAGATTGGGGCCGGTATCTTTAGTAACAGCAAACTGTATCATGCCGAAGGCCAGTATGACTTCAGCAAGCAAGTCAAAGTGCTAAATGTACTGGTCGGTGGTAATTACCGCCTGTATGATATGTTTACAGATGGGACTTTATTGGATGATAAAAACGAGAGAATCACAATCAATGAGTATGGTGCTTTTGTGCAGGCTTCCAAAGAACTACTGGATAATAAACTCAAACTCACCGCCTCTGGCCGCTACGACAAAAACGAAAATTTCAAAGGTAGATTTACCCCCAGGGCATCAGCTGTATTTTCTCCTACAGAAAACCATAACTTCCGGGCCTCTTTTCAATCTGGTTTCCGCAATCCCACGCCAGTAGACCAGTATATCAAATTGTTTGCCGGACCCATTACCATCTTAGGAGGCGTTCCTAATAACAGCAAAGGCATGAATGTGTATGAGAATACGTTTACTGCTTCATCAGTTGGCGCATTCGGCGGTGCATTTGGTGCTGATGTAGGGGCTGGTACTCCACCTCCTCAGGCAATTGAGAAAAACAAAGGTCTACTGCAAAAATCAAATGTGGCCTATATTAAACCAGAACGCATCGAAAGCTACGAAATTGGCTACAAAGGTTTACTGGGCAGAAAGCTGATAGTAGATTTGAATTATTATTACAGCAGCTATACAGATTTTATCCTTAACCAGGTAGTGATTCAGCCACAGAGCCAGATATTAAATGCAGATGGAAGTATTAATTCTCAGGCAGCTTCCGAATTATTGAATGGCAAAAGCCAAGCCTATCAGCTGTACACGAATGCCAAAGATAAAGTAAGTGTACAAGGTTCTACACTAGGATTAACCTATTATTTGCCATCCAATTTTGTTATCAGCGGAAATGCCACCTGGACGGAGTTCAACCTGAGAGATGCCAATCCAAACAATATCCCTGCATTTAATACGCCTGCTTACAAAACCAATCTAAGTATTTCCAATCCCAGTGTATTGGGTAATGTTGGCTTCAATGTAGCCTGGCACTGGCAGGATGCTTTCAACTGGGTAGGTTCTTTTAATGAACTGCAACCAGGACGTATACAGGCCTACCACATGCTGGATGCCCAGGTCAGCTACAAAGTTCCGGCTATCAAATCCATTTTCAAGCTTGGCGCTTCCAACTTGACAAATCAATATATTGTACAGGCGTATGGTTCACCGGCAGTAGGCGGACTGTATTATGTATCCATCACTTTCGATGAATTATTTCGCTAAGCCAGATAGGAATTTTTATTAAAATTTATTCAGTATTTCAATTCTATTTTATATGCAGATCACTGCGGTTGTTAGCCCCAAAACTACTTTCTCCAGGCAGATAGTATTTGCCGTTTGCCTGATTTGCTATATAGGCGGCGGACTGGTTTCTACGTTAATGTCTGTATACTTACCAGTGGTAGTTAGAGACCTGATGGGAGGTGTAAGTGAAGCAGAACTCGGCAGAGTAGGTGCCTATATTGGTTCTGTGTATTTATTTGGCTGGATGCTGGGAGGTATCGGATTTGGCTTTGCCGGGGATAGTATAGGCCGGGTGAAAGCTTTTACTACTGCTGTATTACTATATTCAGTATTTACCATTCTTACTGGCTTTTCTACCTCCTGGGCAATGGTAATTGTTTGCCGGTTTATAACAGGTATAGGAGTGGGGGCAGTACTGGTACTGGCTACCATTTTAGTGTCGGAAACATGGCCGGCTAAGACTAAAAATATTGCACTCGGCATATTGGCTATTGCCTTCCCCATCGGGATTATTAGTGCCGGAGCAATTAATAATCTGGTTTCAAACTGGCGGGAAGCTTTCTTTGTAGGGTGGATTCCCTTTGGGATGGCTATTATCGCCAGTCTCGTACTGAAAGAATCTGCCCAATGGACCAATATGCGTTCGCAAGCCAGGCTACAAACAAAACCAAGTAGTTTCAGTCTATTGTTAGAGCCAGCGCACCGCAAGAATGTATGGATAGGTTCGCTTATTTTCGGGGCTATGCTGGTGGGATTATGGGCCATCTTTTCCTGGATGCCTACCTGGATACAAAGCCTGTTTCCTTCTCAAACCTCCGGGCAACAGGAAAGAGGCATTACCATGATGCTTTTAGGCAGCGGCGGCATTATTGGCGGAGCCATTTCCGGATTTTTGTCTAATACCATTGGCTACCGTAAAACACTGCTGATTACCTTTGCCGGAAGCTTTGTAATGTGTCTGATCCTGTTTACCACCAATACGGTGTTCTCCACTATTATTTACCTGGAAACCGCTTTACTAGCTTTGTTTTTTGGTATAAGCCAGGGTACTTTATCAGCGTATTTACCGCAATTATTTCCAACCTTTATCCGGGCTACAGCAACCGGTTTTTGTTTTAATTTAGGGCGATTGGCTACAGCAACCGTGGTTTTCTTTGTAGGAACCCTGGTAGCCGTGTTGGGAGGATATGGCAATGCTGTACTCGCTTTCTCGGTCACCTTTGTTATCGGCTTTATAGTCACTTGGGTAGCAAAGGATGTAAAAATTTCAGCATCGGAGGGAAATGGGTAAGTGATTTCTCTGCTTACTTAGGCAAGCAAGCATTTTAAGTATATAATTTTGTTATCTTTTAATCCTGAATCTTTTCCAATGGCACATATAAATGTATTACAAGGCGTTCCAGGCATCCGCAGTCTGGTATTGTTCCGTCCTGAAACCGGACACTACCTGTACGAACTGGCTGGCGCTTTATTGCGTGGGCCTTCTACCCTTTCAGAAGCAGAACGGGAACTCATTGCTACCTTTGTTTCTTCCCAGAATGAATGTGTATTTTGCATGAGTTCACATGCAGCAGCTGCCCGTTATTTGTTTAAAGATGAAAAAGGAGTGGTAGATTTCGTGCTGGAAGATTACCAGTCGGCACCTATTTCTGACAAGCTTAAATCTTTGCTCACCATTGCCGGAAAAGTCGCCCAGGATGCCCGTTCTGTTTCGGACGAGGATGTAGCTTTAGCCAGACAATATGGTGCCACAGACCAGGAGATTCATGATACGGTACTGATAGCCGCTACTTTTTGTATGTTTAACCGCTATGTAGATGGACTGGCTAGTTTTACGCCAACAGAACCCGAAGCCTATGAAGAAATGGGCAAGCGGATGGTAGAAAAAGGATATGTATTACCTTCGGCACCAGTAAAAGTATGAGTACCCGAGTTTTGACAATCGTTTTCTGGCTGGGAATATTTCTGCTGCTTGTTCCCGCTTTAATACATGCTTACCTGTTGATGCCTTTCCCCGGCAGCCAGGATATGGAAGCCATCTGGTTTGTATACTATCTGGAGAAAATAGTGTTGCCCTCGCGCATTATTGGTTTTATGCTGGTAGCCTGGCCATTGTGGAAAACATTTACCCAGGGAAACTGGCAACAAAAAACCATCCGGGGAAGTGTTTTCCTGTTTTGCCTGGGACTATTATATTTCACCGACTGGATGTATAAAGCTGAACGGATGTTTGAAGAACCTGAAATCATCCGTTTTTCTGATGCCAAACAGAATATAGTGCCGGATTCATTACTAGTAATTGGTGTGGTAGAAGGCAATGTAGCCAAAGCATATCCGGTAAATTATTTAGGCTATCATCACAAAGTACAGGATAGTGTGGGAACTACTCCGGTATTAGTGACTTATTGTACCATGTGCCGCACAGGACGGGTATATAGCCCAGTCATTAATGGCAAATACCAGGCTTTCCGGCTCGTAGGTGCCAGGCATTACAATGCGGTCATAGAAGATCCGGATACAAAATCCTGGTGGTATCAGGCCACCGGAGAAGCAGCAGTGGGTCCTTTGAAAGGAAAAATGTTGCAGGAAATCAACGCCGAGCAACTTTCTTTGCGCTCCTGGCTTGAAAAATATCCACATTCTCTTGTTCTACAACCAGATTCAACCTATGCCGAATCCTATGATGGATTGAAGCGCTACGACCGATTACAACCCATAGACAGGGATTCAACCCTTAACCCGGATACATTGATCCGAAAAAGCTGGGTATTAGGCGTAGATATGCAGGGCAAAGCCAAAGCCTACGACTGGAAACAACTTCAGAAACATCAACTGGTGAATGATACCATCGGGCAAGTTCCGGTAGTAGTAATGATCGAAAAAGATAGTTTGTCTTTTCATGTGTGGAACCGCAAAGTAAATAACGAAACGCTTGTATTTACGCTTGATTCTACTCGTTCCGGCCTTCGGGATACTGCTACTCAATCGTTGTGGAACTATACAGGCGAGTGTATAGAAGGAACTTTTGCAGGCAAACAACTCACCAAAATTCAGGCATATCAGGAATACTGGCATTCCTGGAAATTTTTCCATCCTTCTACTACTTTATGGCGAGGCGATAATAAGCTTAATCCGCTGGTTAATAATTAATTTCTGGTAAATTCTCATCTATTATTCTATTCCTGCTGTTTTATTCCCTAACAGACAGCTAATTCTTTCTTTCAAACTTTACAACTAAATTTTTCGTTAATAAACTATAAAATATAGTTGCATAACTAAATTTTATAGTTTACATTTGGTGTATGGAAAAGCTTACACCTAAAGAAGAACAGGTAATGGAAATTTTATGGGAAGTAAAAAAAGGTTTTGTCAAGGATTTATTTCCTCACTTGCCTGATCCCAAACCCCATTACAATACGATTTCTACTATTATCCGGAATCTGGAAGAAAAAGGCTATGTTGGCTATACGGCCTATGGCACCACCTACGAATATTATCCGCTCATCAGCCGGGAACAATACCAGGAAGGCTTCATTTCAAAAATATTATCCAGCTACTTTGATAATTCTTATAAAAAGCTGGTTTCGTTTTTTGCTGAAAAAGAGAAGATCAGTGAAGCAGAATTGAAAGAAATTATTGAAGCTATTAATAAGAATAAAAAATGAGTATTCTGCTAATTTATCTGATTAAAGCAAGTATTACGCTTGCCAGCCTGTATCTGGTATTCTGGCTGTTCTTACGCAAAGACACGTTCCACCAGTTGAAACGTTTTGTATTGCTGGCTAATTTGACGCTTTCTCTTGGATTGCCTCTACTGGATATTGCTCCATTACAATTAAATCTTGAAAAGACTAACTATACGCCTTTAACACAGGATACGGCTCCTGTGAGCCGGTTTGCTTTTGCAGATTCTCAACCTGCCACCCCGGCCACACATAATTTCGCTTATTGGATGGAAACAGCCTATTTACTCTATTTAGCGGTTGTTCTCTTTTTACTTGCCAGATTCGGCATTCAATTGTTTTCGGTGTATAAACTCATCCGGAATGCCAATGTAATCAGCCAATATCCTTTTGTGCTGGCATCATCTACGAAAACCGACAGCCCGTTTTCATTTTTCCGGTATCTCATCCTCAATCCCGAACCGTATGAGTCAGACGCCCTTTGGCAGATTATTCAGCATGAGCAGGTACACATCGCCGGGTATCATACCCTAGACAGATTACTATCGGAAGTGTATACCATTTTTTTCTGGTTTAATCCTTTTGCCTGGCTTCATCGAAATCTGGTGAAACTTAATCTGGAGTACATTGCTGACCAATCTGTATTGAAAACAGGATTTTCTGTGGAAAATTACCAGTCAAACTTACTCAGGCTTACACTTCCGGAAAGGAATTTTATGATCACTAATAACTTTAATCAATCAGGACTCTTAAAACGCATTCGTATGATGAACAAATCAGCTTCTCCCCTCACCTTCCGCCTGAAATTTGCGCTGGTTCTTCCAGTACTAACTGGTTGTATACTGCTTTTTCATGGAACCCAGGCTAAGAAAATCGAAAACCAGATATTATCCTTAAGCCGCAAAATCATACTGCCAGAGCAACCTGTTACACCATCTACTTCCATTCAGGTCAGGGCTGTAACAGGCATAATAAAAGATGCAGATAGGGATACCCCTTTATCTGGTGTACATATCCAGGTGAAAGGGCAAGCTACCAGTACGCAATCCGATGCAAGTGGCAAATTCAGCATAAACGTAAATGAAAAGGATAAAATACTGGTGTTCCAGCTTGAAAATTTCAATACCACAGAAATGGCAATTACCCCGCAGGCTGGTATGATTGTGCTGTTAAAATTAACTGACACACCTATTGCCAAATCTGCACGTGCAACTCTCTCTGGAGAAGTTCAGATCAATGCACATAATCTTACGGCTTTTCCTGATGGGAATACCGGAATAACAGGCCGGAAGATAGTTATCAAGAGCGATTCTACTGATTCCCCGGATCATAAGATTCTGTACCTGGTAGATGGAAAGGTAGTAGACAAGGCACAGCTCAATAAGATCAAAGGTGAGGAAATAGCAAGCATCAATGTATATAAGGATATTAATTCTTTGAGAAAATTCGGTGCAGAAGATAAAAAAGGAGTCATAGAGTTTAAGTTGAAGAAGTAGCTTAACGGATTGATTGTCAATAAAAAAATAGGGATACTTTAAAAAGTATCCCTATTTTTTTATAAATTATTTCAGCTACTTCCCATCGTTCTCCTAAACCTAACCCAGCATGTTCAAAAACTATCTCAACATCTCGCTGCGCATGATCCGGCGGAATAAAGTATTCTCCTGTATTAACATCTTTGGCCTGGCAACCGGCATTGCTTTTTGTATGCTCATTTTCCTGTTTGTCAAAGAGGAGTACTCTTTCGACCGCTTCCACGAAAAAGCCGACCGCATCTACCGCCTGGAACTAATTAACCTGCCTGACCTGGCCAAGAACAAAAAAGCACAAAACGGTCTGACTAACCCCAAAAGTGGAGAAGTTAGCAGTACTTGGATTCATTTCTCTATACCCTTTGGTCCGGCTTTAAAACGGGAAATACCGGAAATAGAAACATGTGTGCGCTTGAAAGAGATAGGGACAGTAGTGAGCAACGGTAAAGAATCTTTTCAGGAAACTGTTCACTATACAGATGCTGATTTCTTTCAAGTGTTTTCTTTTGAACTGCTACAAGGCCGTAAAGAAAATGTATTGGCTTCGCCAACCAGCATCGCCATTACAGAGAAAATGGCTGCCAAGTATTTTGGTAAGCAAAATCCGATGGGCAAGACTTTATATCTTACACAGCGGGATGTGAAGAAGGGCTTTATTGTAAGCGGCATTGCAAAAGAGGCACCAGCAAATTCCAGCATCAGTTTTAACATGTTGCTGCGTATCGAGCAGATGGCCAATTATGAGCAAGACAAAAATGTGATGAATAGTAATTTTTCCATTCCTACTTTCCTGCTATTATCACCTAAAGCTTCAGTAAAGCCCTTCCTGGCCAAAATGCAAGCCTTTGTAGACCGACGGTTGGCTGCATTCAGCGATATGCACCGCCAGCATGAAAAAGTACCCCAACACGTAAAAGTGCTGCAGGCGGGCGTTACACCCTTAACCGATACGCATTTCGATACCAGAGTAATCTGGCCAAAAGTAAATAACCCTATTTATTCTTATATATTAAGTGCCCTGGGCCTACTCATTCTTTTTGTAGTTTGTATCAATTATATTTCACTTACCCTTACAAGCGCTGCCTCCAGATTAGGGGAAATTGGTATCCGGAAAGTGATGGGAGCCAGCCGACAGCAAGTGATCGGGCAACTATGGGCGGAATCTCAGGTTCTGGTATGGATGGCCATGCTAATGGCAGTTGGGCTGGTTTACCTGTTTTTGCCTGCATTTAATGCATTTACCGGTAAGCAACTCTATTTTAGTTTGTGGCAAGAACCGCTACTGGCAGGTATACTGCTGCTTATTGCCTTGCTGGTGGGTATAGTTGCCGGAGGTTATCCTGCCCTGGTATTATCCGATTTTCAGCCGGCAAACATATTGAAAGGTTCCCGTACCTACCGGATCAATCCCTGGTTTTCCAGAATTTTGCTATTGGTTCAATACAGCATGTGTCTGTTCCTGGTAAGCAGTTCGCTCATTATGTATGGCCAGATGCGCTATATCAGCGAAAAAGACTTAGGCTTTGACAAAGAACAAGTGCTTATTGTGAGGAATTTTGCTTCGACAAATCAATCTGCTCAACTGGTAGACCGCTTCAGGCAATGGGCAAATACCAATCCGGATATAATCTCTCTAAGTGGTTCTGGAGCCACTATTACCAGACAAGTGTTTTCTATGGGATTTGAAATTAATAATGAGCAGACGAATGTTGATATTTTTATAGTAGATGAACATTATTTATCTACTCTGGGAATTAAGCTGGTAGAAGGCAGAAATTTTTCTCCAGATCGTAAGACAGATCAGGAAGGAATGATTGTAAATGAGACCTTAGCCAACATGATAGGAAGGGATAGTACAGGTGTAATTAATACCTTAATGGGAACTAAGATTATTGGCGTAATGCAGGATCATCACTATGCTTCTCTAGAAAGTAAAATTGCTCCCTTAGCTTTATCTTACAGTAAAGACTGGCCTACATATATAGTGGCCAAACTACGACAGGGACGTATTCCAACAGCTTTACAGGCAATAGAAAAAACCTGGAAAAAGCTTGCTCCTGATCAGCCTTTTGTATACTCCTTTCTGGATGAAAATTTAAAAGAGCAATATACTACTTACCGCAATTGGACAGGTATTGTGGGCATCGCTACGGTGTTTGCCGTTATTATGTCGTGCCTGGGTTTGTTCGCCTTATCCGGAATTCATGCCTTGAACCGAACCAAAGAAATAGGCATTCGAAAGGTAATGGGTGCTTCTGTTTCACAGATATTTGTTCTACTCAACAAAGATATGCTTCGGCTAACCCTGCTTTCTTTCCTGATTGCTGTGCCTTTTTCCGCCTATCTAATGGACTTATGGCTGCAGGATTTTGCCTACCGGATTTCACTTTCCTGGCAATTATTTGCCATAGCCGGACTTATCGGGATAGCCACTGCCTTTTTAGCAGTAATTTTCCATTCATTAAAAGCTGCCAAAGCTAACCCAGTCATCAGTTTGAGGAATGAGTAAAGCAACAGCCATTCGAGCCAGCCTACAAAATTTCATTAATTCTCAATTACAGCCATTGCTCCCTGCCTGAGAATCATCTAATTTTGTAGGCTTACGTTCAACCCTGCTTATTTCCTGCTTCTATGATTGTTTCCTGCTGCATCAATGGAGAAATTGTACCTGGCACACAAGCCAGTATTCCGGTAAGTGACCTGGGTTTATTAAGGGGCTATGCCATTTTTGACTTCTGCCGCACAGCGCATGGCAAACCATTCCTACTGGAAAAACACTTGGTCCGTTTCAGAAGATCGGCTGCTTTAATGGAACTGCCATTGAATTACACAGATGAGGAGATTACAAAATTGGTATACGATACACTGGAACATAGTGGATTACAGGAGGCTGGTATCCGTTTGCTGCTTACCGGGGGCTTTACTCCCGACAGCTTTACTTTTACAGAACCTACACTGATTATTACAGCCGAACACTTAGCCCTGGCACCAGAAAAAGAAGTGCAGACTGGTGTAAAGCTCATGAGCCATACCTACCTGCGGGAGATGGCTGAAATTAAAACAACTAATTATTCGGAAGCCTTACGCTTACGCCACCAGGTGAAAGGGCAGCAAGCTTATGATATTCTCTATCACCACAATGGGCATATTCTTGAACTTACCCGCAGCAATTTTTTCATCGTAAAAGGACAAACCATCATTACACCCTCCGATCATATTCTGAAAGGAATTACCAGAAGAACCGTTCTGGATTTAGCGGCCACTGTCTATAAGGTAGAAGAACGGGCGGTATTATGGCATGAATTAGCAGAAGCCGATGAAGCTTTCCTGACCGGAACAAATAAGCGGCTTGTGCCTGTTGCAAAAGTGGATGATCAGCAAATAGGAACAGGCAAACCAGGAAAAGTTACGCTGCATGTATACCAGTTATTCAGGGAATTTGAGAAAAACTACCAGCCCGGCTATAGCTTCGCATAATTAAGAAAAGCTACCATTTCCGGCTGCCCAGCACAAGTCTGGTAGCCATCAGCATAAAGGCGATTAAACTGAAGAAATAAATTAGATTCCGGGAATCTATTAGCCCTTTGCTCAAGGCTTTGTAGTGATAATCAATGCCTAGTTGATTAATAAAATAGGCCATTTCTCCCAGGGCATCCAGGGAAGTGAGGGAAGAAAAGCCGGCATATAAAACAAAGCATAAAAAAGCCGCTACAATAAAAGAAGTAATCTGGTTATCGCTGATGCTGGAAGCAAAAATGCCAATAGCCGTAAACACTGCCCCTAATAATACCAATCCGATATAGGAGCCAAATACTCCGGCAGAATCTATATTCCCGGCCGGATTTCCAAGGGTATATACACTGTAATAATACACCAGGGTAGGAATCAAGGTAAAAATAATCAGCAGCAGGCTAGCCAGATACTTGCCCAGAATAATGTCCCAGTCGGAAAGAGGACGAGTGAGCAATAATTCCAGAGTACCAGCTTTTTTTTCTTCGGCAAAGGTGCGCATGGTAATCGCCGGTATCAGGAACATATACACATACGGAGCCAGGTAAAACAGAATCGACAGGTCGGCAAAACCATAATCGAGCAGGTTGGTATCCGGAAATACCCACACAAACAAGCCCATGCCAGTCAGGAAAATGATCATGATGATGTAGGCAATGAGCGAGTTAAGAAAGCTCCGGATTTCTTTTTTTAATATAGCCAGCATATTACATGGACCTTGCAGCGTAAATAATGGGCAACGTATTCAAATTTAGATTATGTCTTACTGTTTAATATTAAAAGAAGTGCAAAAGTAGGAATGAAAACATAGCAAGCAAACTGAATACAGGTTTCTGCTACTTCAATACTTAGTACTCACTACTTAATACTTCCATTATTGTTTCACTTTCACGTATTTCTCAATATTCAGCCTGTTTATTCCTTCACTTTCAATTTTCTCGATTCCCTGCTGAATGAGTGTATCGTTCCGCATAGAAACTGTAAAAGTAAAATCATGTCCTTCCCACTCTCTGGCTGTACAATATTCCAGGTGTTCTGTGTATACACTGTCGGTGAGAGAATATCTGCCGCCTCCAGAAGAGAAAACAGCAGCAGAATCTTTGCCTTTGGTTAAATCATGCTGCATAAAGGCAAAATGGGTATCATTAATGACTTTTATAAAAGATACATTTTTGGTATAATCTGTAACAGTAGTATCTCCTTTTTCAATGATGGTTCCGGTCAATAGTTTCCAGGTGCCTGCAATGGGTGTAGCCATTTGATTGGGTATATTTTGTGCAGTTTCTTTTCCACAAGCTATCAGTAGTGTGCAGAGAAATACAAATCCAATGTTTTGTTTCATATATAAGTCAACGAATTTAAAATAAGAAATAATAATTACTAAAAGGATTCCGGCAATCTATTCTGTAACCCGTAATACAATTTTGCCTGAATTTGCATTGCTTTCCATCAGGCGGTGCGCTTCCTGTACCTGAGTCCAGTCCAGAATACGGTCGATTACCGGCTGCAGGGTTCCTTTCTGGAAATGAGGTAAGGCAAAAGCAGCCATTTCCCTGGTTAGTGAAATCTGATATTCCAGACTACGGCTTCGCAGGGTAGAACCCATAATTTGTAAACGCTTAGACAAGATCTTCCGCAGATCAAAATCAGTTACTTTACCTCCGCTTAGCGTAGCCAGCAACACCAGCCTTCCTTCCGTTGCCAGCGAATCTATGTTTTTGGTGAAATAATCAGCAGCTATAAAATCAATAATCACATCTACCCCTTTGCCGGAAGTAATCTCCTGCACTTTTTTATCGAAAGACTCTGTTTTGTAATCTATGGCCGCGTAAGCTCCTAATGCCAGGCATATCTGGTGTTTGGTTGCCGAAGCTGTTACCATCACATTTGCACCCATTTTACTGGCCAGTTGAATGGCGGCTGTTCCTACCCCACTGGCTCCGGCATGAATCAGCACTTGCTCACCAGATTTCAATTTCCCCAGCCAGCTCAGCGCCTGAAATGCCGTTAAAAACACTTCCGGAATGGCCGCTGCATCTTCCATTGACATACCTTTGGGCACAGGCATTGCCATGTCTTCATGTATAACGGCATATTGTGCATAGCCGCCCCCAGGTAATAATCCAAATACTTTATCTCCCGTTTTCCACCTGGAAACACCTGTTCCTACTTCCACTACTTGTCCGGCTATCTCCAGGCCTAACACCGGACTGGCACCAGAAGGGGGCGGATACTTACCGGCCCGTTGCAAAGTATCGGCCCGGTTTAGGGCGGTAGCAGCCACTTTTACCAGAATCTGATGGGCAGCAGGCTGAGGTTTCTCCCATTCTCCCAGATACAATTGTTCTGGTCCGCCAGGCTCATGCACCAGAACGGCTTTCATTAAAGTTTCAGGCATACAGTAAATGTAATGGAGTAAATCGCAACAATATAAATAGAAAAAGGTTGCCTTCTTATAAACTTGTAAACTTGCCTATCCACACAGCCGTTCTTAAAAAATGCAAAACAAGTATAAGACAGAAAATTTTGGGAATATCAGGAATTAATGATCAATTTTGACGCAGTTTAAGCAATAAATATATGGATATTAATCAGCTTACGGCCATATCGCCCATCGACGGACGGTACTGGCGGCAGGTTTCCAGTTTATCACCCTATTTTTCGGAACAAGGGCTGATCCGCTACCGGGTTCTGGTGGAAGTAGAATATTTTATTGCTTTGTGTGAGCTGCCTTTGCCTCAATTACAGGATTTTCCCAAAGAAAAATATGCTGACCTGCGGAAGCTGTATGAAAATTTTGGAGAAGAAGATGCTCTGCAGATCAAAGAAATCGAGAAAACAACCAACCATGATGTAAAAGCCCTGGAATATTTCATTAAGTCCAGGTTTGATGCCTTGCAGGTAGCTAATTTTACTGAATTTATTCATTTTGGACTTACCTCCCAGGATATTAATAATACAGCTGTTCCATTGTCATTGAAGGCAGGCATGAACACTGAAATTATTCCGGTATTACATAGACTGCAAACCAAATTACAGGAACTTTCCCACCAGTGGGAAGCCATTCCAATGCTGGCACATACACACGGACAACCAGCCTCTCCTACCCGTCTGGGAAAGGAAATTATGGTGTTTTGTGAACGGCTGCAACAACAAGTACACAGCCTGGAGCAAGTTCCATTTGCCGGGAAATTTGGTGGCGCTACTGGTAATTTTAATGCACATTCGGTAGCCTATCCGCAAATTGACTGGATAGGTTTTGCTGATACATTCGTAAATGAAATCCTGGGCTTGAAAAGATACCGGTATACTACTCAGATCGAGCATTACGACCAGCTGGCTGCCCTTTGTGATAACCTCAAGCGTATCAATACCATTCTGATCGACCTGGACCGGGACATCTGGCAATATATTTCGATGGGGTATTTCAAACAATCCATTAAAAAAGGGGAGATTGGTTCTTCAGCCATGCCCCACAAAGTAAATCCCATTGATTTTGAAAATTCCGAAGGGAACCTGGGAATTGCCAATGCCTTGCTGGAACATTTATCTGCCAAATTACCCATCTCCAGGCTGCAAAGGGATTTAACCGATTCTACTGTGCTCCGTAACATTGGTGTACCCCTGGCCCATTCGCTGATTGCCTACCAGTCCCTGCTGAAAGGCCTCGATAAAATAGAGATCAATATTAAAGCCATTCATGAAGATCTGGAAGATAACTGGGCGGTAGTAGCTGAGGGTATTCAGACGATTTTACGGCGGGAAGGCTATCCCAAACCGTATGAAGCCTTAAAAGAGCTCACCCGTACCAACGAAAAAATAAGCTTTAGTGCCATTACTGCCTTTATCAATTCACTTTCAGTAAGCGATGCCGTAAAAGAAGAACTCCGGCTGATTACACCATTTAATTATACAGGGATTTAGGGAGTAGAGAGATAAATAGTAGAAGCTAAATTTTATATGTTCAATTTTTCAATCTTCTAAATATTGTAATCTTCCAATGCCTATCATCCAGTAAAATCACCGGTAGATTGGAGGCAGCGTTTGATGCTTTTTTTGAGTTTCTTATGCCAGAAAGGGCCATTTTTCAACGTTAATTTGAGCTTGGCAGACTGGTTGTGCAGGAAATAATAAAACCTGGATTTACGTTCAACTTCCTGAATGGGCATAGGTACATAAACAAAGCCCACTTTTTGGGTTGCTTCTCCCACACAACGGTTTCCATAACCAATATTGCGGATATCTGTTACCACAATACGCAAAGGAATAGAAACTTCTGGCGTTTTTATTCTGGGCTTTACTCTCTTTTCTGACCGGGAAGATTTTTTAGGTGCAGCGGTTAAATTATTCTCTACCTGTGCACATACCTGCAGGCTGTACAGGAATAAAACCAGGACAAGATAATATTTACCAAAGGTGTTCATATTTATTTTCTCTCTAGAAATGCACCCAGCCTTGTGCCCGGATCGGAACCTTATTTTCTGCCTTGGTAACCAAATGTATGTCTTTAGGCTGATCAGTCATATACCCAATAAAAAAAACATCCGGGTGATTTTTTAATTTAGGAAAATCTTCTTGCCGGATCGTGAAAAGCAGTTCATAATCTTCTCCGCCATTGAGTGCACAGGTTACCGGATCAATATTAAATTCAGCGGCCGTATTATATGTTTCACCATCAATAGGTATTTTATCCTCAAATATTATTGCACCAGTGCCAGAACGGGTACACAAATGCAGCAGTTCGGAAGCCAGCCCATCCGAAATATCAATCATAGATGTAGGCACAATCCCTAATTCATCAAGTTCATACACCACATCCATTCTGGCTTCTGGCTTGAGTTGCCGTTTTATTACATAATCTTTGCCTTCCAGTTGCGGCTGAGCTTCCGGATTAGCAAGAAAAACCTGTTTTTCCCGTTCCAGCAATTGCAATCCTATAAATGCCCCTCCCAGGTCACCTGATGTACAAATAATATCATTGGGTTTGGCTGTATGCCGGTATACTACTTTAGATTTATTTACCAGGCCCAGCACTGTAATAGAAATAACCAGTCCGGCTTTGGAAGTAGTAGTATCGCCGCCTACCAGATCTACTTTATACTCAGCACAAGCTGCTTTAATACCAGCATATAAGGATTCAATGGCTTCGACTGAGAACCGGCTGCTGAGGGCAATAGCTACTGTAATTTGTTTGGGAATCCCGTTCATAGCAGCAATATCGGACACGTTTACAGCCACCGCTTTATAGCCCAGGTGTTGCAAGGGCACATAACTCAGATCAAAGTGAATACCTTCCAGCAGCATATCTGTAGAAATTAACGTATACTGATCTGCACCTGTATCCATAACAGCCGCATCATCGCCAATGCCAGTAACAGATTCTTTATTCTGCAATTCAATACCGGCGCTTATTTTACGGATCAATCCAAACTCACCTAGTTCTTTGAGTTCTGTTCTTTGTGTTGGGTTCATGCGTTAAATTTTATTCAAATGTATACATCCTGTATTACAAACAACAATAGCTGATGATATATTCTATTTGTTTATAAGGGCGAAAACCATACTGGCTGTAAATGAATTTTAGTTTTTATATCCGGCATTTGCCGTAATTATCAGATTATACGAATTTTATGGTGCTTTGTATAATTTTTAAAAGAGGGGTTAAGATAGAAGGCAACTGTTCTTTTAGAAAGTAACAGGAAGTATAACTATATGGATAATTAACCTATGACCGTTAGTAAGAGTAAATATTAATTAATGAACATACCTAAGCAAAGCATTGGGTAAATTGCCCCACAAATTATATTTTTCTCTTAACTTCGCATGTTATATAAAATTATTACATAATCGAAATACCTGTTGGGATAATGACAACTAAAATTGTATAAATGGTTTGGACGATTTATTAGCCTGAATAGTCTTATTATTGAATTCCGGCTATATAAACAAATGTTTGCATAAATACTTGTAACACTGTTAACCAAATCTGACTCCCCTTTGCTGTATTTCCCTGCTGATTATTTCCAAGATCTCACATGAACGTAACACTTCGGATAGTATATTTTTTCATTATCGTTTTAACTTCTTATGGCTGTATTCCTCTCCGTAATATTGTTTATTTCCAAAGGGATAAAACAAATAATACTCCTGATAGCCTGCCTGAGTTTAAGAATCAAGATTATGAATTTACAATAGCCCCATATGATATATTATCTTTGGCAATAGATGGAATAGATCCACAGAGTTTTGCTGCTTTCAAACCCAGTGGTCAAACCGGAGGATCAGGCAGGCCTTATGACCAGGGAACGTTTGTAAACAAATATGGGCTGATTGAACTCCCTTACGTGGGAAAAATAAAAGTTTCCGGGCTTACGCTAATACAAGCTGCTGATACCATTCGCTCCAGATTATTGCTTTATGTAGTCGATAGCTCACTTATTTATATACAGGTAAAAACATTATCATTTCCGGTAACAGTACTAGGTGAAGTATCAAGTCCTGGTACTTATCAGGCAGATAATGAATATATAACTTTTACAGAACTACTGGCAAAGGCCGGTGGCCTGACTGGCTATAGCAACAGAAAAAACATCAGGCTTATCCGAAGCGACCGGGAAACAAAGGAAACCACCACTTATCGTCTGGATATTACAAAAGATGAAATGATAGAACCTATCATTTCCAGGCTGCAACCTAATGATGTTATTTATGTAGAGCCTCTACGCCGAAAGCAATTAGATACAATAAGACCTATTACAGCTATTGTAAGTACTGTTTTATCAGTTTCTGTACTAATTATTACACTTATAAACCGGATATGAACCAACATACTTTTCAGTATTCTGAAAACCAGGATATTGATTTTAAACGTATTCTCAAGCTGATTATAAATCATTGGTTATTAATAATTTTATCCATAATTATTGCTTTAATAGTTGCGTATATATATGTCAGATATTCTCAACCCGTGTACAAAGCAGCAGGTACAATCATTGTTAAAGATGAAGCGTCAAATTCTCTCGGTGATGATGCCGTACAATTACAAGGCTTAGACTTATTCAAAAATAAAAAGAACCTATCTACAGAAATTGAAATTATTAAATCCAAATTAATGGTTGAAAGGGCTGTAAAAAACATGCCTATGTCATTACGGATTTCTTATTTTGCTAAAGGCAGGTTCAAAACAACTGATTTATATACGAGCACCCCATTTATTATTGAAATAGATACCTTATACAGTCAGGCTTATAATAAAACCTTTGATGTGGAATTTGTTACTGAAGATAAATTTAAATTTATCTATGAGATAGGAGATGGTGAAAAGTCCGGTAGCATTTATCAAATAAATGAACTATTCAATAACGACTTTGGCAGATTCCGCCTTCGTTTAAATCCTCGTGGGCAGGCTGTGATAGATCATGAAGATGGATATGCCTTCACGATATATCACCCGGCAAGTTTGGTAGCGGAATATAGAGGCAAGGTAGATGTAACACGGGCTGATGAAGAGACTTCTATATTAGTAATTTCCTGTGATGACCAGGTAGCGATGCGGGCCAGGGATTTTGTAAATACATTAATAGATCAATATACAGAGCGAAGCAAGGATGAGAAAACCAAAGTAGCTAACAATACGATTTCATTTATTAATGAACAGTTACAGCAAATTAGTGATAGTTTAAATTTATCTGAAGGGAATATTGAAGCATTTAAACGGGAAAAGGGTATGACTAATTTAAGCGCTGACTTTGCCCTACAGCGTTTTACAGAGTTTGATAAAAGACGTATAGAGATTGAGCTCACCCTAAAGTCATTGGATTCCCTTAACAGCCATATCAGGCGCGGAGGTGATATTAGTAATATCTCTACCTCTAATATTGGTGCCCAGGACGCGGCAATCAGTGCTAACCTGAATGCATTAAATCAACTGGAAATACAACGTAGAAACCTTTTATTAAATAATACGGAACTTGCCCCACAGGTGCGGGCCATCAATCGTCAGATCATTGTGATTCGGGATGAACTACTCAGCAATGCACAAAACTTCAGAGAGGCCTTACTTACAAACCTGAGAATTATCAATACAACTTTAAACAGGTTTGAACAAAAACTGGCACAAATCCCCACCACGGAAAGGCAATTTTTAGGTATAGAACGCAACCGGTCATTAAATGAAAATATATTTCTACTCTTATGGCAGCAGAAAATGCGAACCAGCATTGCCAAAGCAGCTACAATCGCTGATAACGTAGTATTAGATTATGCAGGAACACCAGGAACTCCTATTAAGCCGAAAACAGGTATGGCTTACATTATTGCAGTTTTCGCAAGCCTCTCTTTATGCTTGAGTTATATCTTTATTAAAGATTTTCTCGATGATACCATCACAGACAGGAGCCAGCTGGAAAAAATGACCTTAGTTCCGGTTCTGGGTACTATTAATCATGCACGGAATACTTATGGAAGTAACCTGGTCGTGACAGATAAGCCTAAATCAGCTATTGCAGAAGCTTTCCGTTCGATTCGTACAAATCTCCAATATTTAGCCATTGATGCAGACTATAAGATCGTAACGGTCACCTCTACCATTAGCGGAGAGGGAAAAACTTTTTTTTCATTAAATATGGCAGCCATTCTGGCTATTTCGGGTAAAAGAATTCTACTGATGGGTTTAGACCTGCGTAAACCTAAAATTCATCAGGACATGGGCATATCAAATGAACAGGGCATGAGTACCGTACTGATCGGAAAAGCCAAAGCTGCTCAGGTAATTATTAAAAGTAAGTTAGAAAATCTGGATATTCTTCCTGCCGGTCCCATTCCTCCGAATCCTTCCGAATTAATTATGAGCGATACGATGAAAAACCTGTTGGAGGAACTACGTCCACAGTATGATTATATTATTGTGGATACCCCTCCTATTGGCCTGGTAACGGATGCACTGATCGCTATGAAATATGCAGATATTAATATTTTTATCGTCCGGCAGAAGTATTCAAAAAAAGTTTTTCTGGATACCGTAAATAAATTACAAACAGACAAGTCTATAAGAAATCTGGCCATTGTTCTCAATGATCTTCGAATTAACAAATCATATGGGTATTATAACGGATATGGCAACAAATATGGATATGGCTATGGGTATTATGAAGAGGAATCCAGAAGTAATGGCGTAATAAAAAAATTATCAACTTTATTCAGCCGCAGTAAAGCAGCTAAAACCAAATGATCCATAAAGTATTAACTGTCGTAGGTACCCGTCCTAATATTATTAAAATCACTCAGTTTGAGAAGGTAATTAATTCTTATCCAGACATCGAACACCGTTTATTACATACCGGGCAGCATTTCAGCCATAATATGAGCGATGTTTTCTTTACAGAACTATCTCTAAAAGAGCCCGATTTTTTGCTGAGCCTGGATAAAACGACAGTGGTTTCGCAGCTTTCACAAATGATGCAGGGGATTGAGCAGATCATTGCCAGCTATCAGCCAGATTTACTGGTAGTGGTGGGAGATGTAAATTCTACGCTGGCTGCTGCATTAACTGCCAATAAAATGGGTATCAGGCTGGCACATATAGAGAGTGGACTCCGGAGTTTTGACCGCAGTATGCCTGAAGAAATTAACCGGATTATTACCGACAACCTCACAGATATTTTCTTTGTAACAGAGCAGAGCGGCATTGATAATCTCCTGAAAGAAGGAAAGGCAAAAGAACAGATCTGTTTCGTGGGCAATACCATGATTGATACACTGGTGGCTTACGATTCCCTAATAAAAGCCTCCCCTATATTGAGTAAGCTTCAGCTACAGCCCCAAAGTTATGCCCTCATGACCATGCACCGCCCAGGCAATGTGGATACCAAAGAGGGCTTGTTACAGATTCTGGATATCATTTCAGAACTCAGGCGCTTTAGCAAAATTGTGTTTCCCCTGCACCCACGTACCCGCAACAAACTGAAAGAATCCGGCTTGTACCAGCAGATCGAAGAAGATGTAAATGTGCTACTAATGGAACCTGTAGGGTATCTCGATTTCCAGAATTTAATTCTTCATGCAAGCTATGTAATTACTGATAGTGGTGGTATTCAGGAAGAAACTACTTTTCGGAAAATTCCTTGTATTACCTTGCGCCCAAATACAGAAAGACCTTCTACTATTGAAATTGGTTCTAATACTCTGCTGGGTTTTGACAAGAGAGGAATTATTGAAACGGTAGAAAAGATTTATAACGGCACCTACAAAAACTGCCAGATTCCCTCTCTATGGGATGGGAAAGCTACAGAGCGGATTTTTGAAGTAATCAGTCAGCTAGATTAAGCGATATCTTAAATCTTTTGCTTGACAAACAAGAAGCTTTTATTTTATCTTGTAAGGCTGGTCTGAATTATAGTAATCCTACACCATTGCATGCATCTAGCTTTTTAGGATATAGCGCACTCCGGTTAGTGCACGTCGTTCGGGACAACGAGGCTGGAGGTTCGAATCCTGTCATCCCGATAACAGAACTCTTATCATCAGATCAAACTCCGCTAAACTATAATAATTTAGCGGAGTTTGCTTATATCCTGTTTTAATACAAAGGGTTTTGAACCAGATTACTATTAAGGTCCAGTTCACGCTGCGGAATTGGTTTGAGCAAATGTTTTTCACTCCAGTTTTGGTTGGCGGCTGTTCTCCCAAAATTAATATCCGTTTTAATATTAATTAAACTAGCCCGGTGCCACCGTACCAGGTCATTGTAGCGGTTTCCTTCTAAGGCAAATTCCACTCTTCTCTCATGCCGCAGCCACCCAAACATCTGGTTTTTATCCACTGTAGCCGGACGGTCAGGTAGAATCGTTCCGGTTGGGTCAGCTCTTTTTCGAACCTGATTGATTAATTGAGCGGCTTTTTCTACATTATTATTGCCCAGCAACTCTGCTTCCGCCAGCATGAGCAACACATCGGCATACCGGATGATACGGTCGTTATTTTCTTCAATATTGAGCGGGAAAGAAAACTCAATCAGATTCTGGCGAACATATTTGGCAGGCGTTGAACCAGTTACCGACCAGGCCGGATCATAGGGTTCACCCAGAAAATCATCGCCTGCCCTCCAATAGGTATTGGCAATTCTGGGATCATTCGGCTCGAATTCATTCTGTAAGGGCAATGTAACATGTACCTGACCATATCCCATACCATTGGCACCCGGCGCACATACATTACCCGGACCGCAAGATGGACGCCAGAATATATTCCGGGCTGTGCCAGCCGCCCCAACATTCTGGTCACCATCGGCACCAAAATCTGTAGGCAGCCAGGGGTTGAAGTCGCCCCGGGTAAACTGAATTTCGAATAAGGATTCCTGGTTATTTTCGGTATTAGGATTGAAGTTTTCTTCGAATGTAGGGATCAGTGTATATTTTCCACTGGCTACAATACTATTAAACTCACTAATGGCACTGGCATAAAAAGATGGATTATTTTCCCATTGGGCACGATACAGATATACTTTTCCTAGCATTCCCGTAGCAGCGCCACTGGTAACACGGCCTTTGTTTTTTGCATCCCAGTCTGCTGGTAAATTAGCCTTTGCATATTGCAGGTCACTAATGATCAGGTTCCATATCTCTCCAGGTTGCGAATTTCCTTTCCGTGCCTCTGAAATGATAGTAATGGCTTTTTCGGAAACCGGAGGATTGCCAAAATGGATGGCTAGTAAAAAGTGAAAATAAGCCCTCAGAAATTTTGCTTCTGCCTCATAGCGGGCTTTTTTAGCCACATCCGAAAACTGTTTGGCTAAGGGCAAACGGTCAATAATTATATTAGCCCGCTGAATTCCTTTATAGCTTTGCTCCCATAAATAGGTAAACTGGTCGTTATTTGGATTCCAGTTAAAATCTTCCTGGTCGTTAGAACTATTATTAGGTGCCGTTACATCATCATCCGGATATAAAACTCCCTGATACCAACCCAGGCCAGTCTGGTCAAAGTAAAAATTGAGTAAGGTTGAATAAGGCGAAAGTGAGGCGGCTTCAAAATCATTTTCAGTCTGGTAAAACGTATTTTCATCCAGCTGTCCCAGCGGCGACAATTCAAGCTGCTTTTCACATTCGGTAAACGTGAAAATACACAGGATAGAAAGTATGAATATTTTTGCGAACTTTTTCATATAGACTTTTAGATAGAGTCAGGAATGATTAAAACTGAAACTGGAACCCTGCCTGGAAGGTACGTGGCTGTGGAATATTGGCATTATCTGTACCTGCACCAGTCTGATACCCACTGGAACCATAGCTCATCACTTCCGGGTCTAACCCAGAATAATCTGTAATCCGGAACAGGTTGCTGGCGGCAATATAAATTCTGGCTCCTGAAAATGCTTTGGTTTTGCCCAGCAGGTTCTGTGGAAGAGAATATCCCAGTTGAATATTTCTTAATCTTAAGAATCCAGCATCTTCTATCCAGCGATTGGAGAACCGGGTATTCTGATTAAGATCATTTGCTGTAGCACGAGGCATGGTATTGCTGGTATTTTCACCAGTCCACCGGTTGGCTGTGCTGGTAAACTGGTTCCGTCCGTAGGCACCTAAATTTTCAGCGCCACTCCTGTAAGCATTGTACACTTGTATACCGGCTACCCCCTGAAACAAAGCTGACAGATCAAAACCTTTATAAGTAGCACTCAGGCTCAAGCCATAATAGAAATCAGGAATGGTTTTACCCAGATATGTCCGGTCAGCAGCTGTAATGATGCCATCCGGCTGGCCAGAAAACAACTGACCTTTGGGCGCATCTGCACCGGCCGGGCCATTGTTATCTACAAAGATAATATCGCCTGGAACAGGTTTCTGGCCGGATACTTTGTCTTCAAGGGCAGCGCCACTCTGGGTTTCATTCTGGTAAATGCCAGCCGTCTGATAGCCATATAAATAGCCAATCGGGAAGCCAACAGCCGTACGGTAATCTCCGGATGCAAATTCTTCAATGCCAGGTGCAAGTGCTGTCAGTTTGTTCTTTACAGTAGTCAGGTTTCCGGATACATTTATCTGCAGGCCACTGGCAATCGTAGTGCTATATCCTAATTCCAATTCAACGCCTCTGTTTAACACATTTCCTGCATTAACCGAAGTGCTGCCAAAGCCGCTGATAAATGGAATGGGTAAACCATACAAAAAGTCTTTGGTATTGCGGTTGTAATAGGTGGCCAGGAAATTTACCTTATTATTAAACAAGGAAACATCAATACCCACATCTGCCGTTTCAACAGTTTCCCAGCCTACTTCCCGGTTAGGAAATATAGCTTGTACTGGTGCCTGACGGGAAGACCCACCCAGGCCATAATCTGGTGTGAAGGAAACCCGGAATACATAGGGGAATGAGGCAGTATTTGCATTTCCCAATTGCCCCCAGCTTGCCCGGATTTTGAGATCTGAAATCAGGGGTACAGCATCAAAAAATGGCTCTTCACTGATACGCCAGGCAGCTGATACGGACGGAAATGTACCCCATCTATTTTCTGGCGCAAATCTGGCAGAACCATCTCTTCTGACAGTAGCTGTTAATAAATATTTATCCCGGAAATCATAACTGAGCCTGCCGATATATCCTACAAAAGCATCATTAGATAAATAAGAACCAGCATTGGCATACAACCTTCTTAAAATGTCGTTTCCGGCACCATCCTGTCCCACGACTGTTTCCACACCCTGCTGGTTTTTTACACTCTGATAAAAATTGGGATTGGTACTCTGGTAATCTGATCCTCCATAACTTAAGCCATTTCCCCGGATTTTCTGGTATTCAATCCCTGCCAGCACGTTTATGCTATGGTCGCCGAAAGTACGATCAAACGTAAGGGTATTAGTAAATACCTGTGTGTAGCCTTCGCCCCGGCTGTCATTGTAATTATTCAGGTCTCTGGCTAAGCCTAATTCTGGCCCGGTATAGCCTGGCTGCCAGCTGCTGTTTCTACTTACAGACAAATCCAGAGATGCTGCCGATTTAAAAGTGAGGCCATTAATAATCTCCAGTTCTCCGTACACTCCTCCCAGTAAGCGGATCAGTTTGTCGCGGTTATCTAAAATTTCATTGATTCCAAACTGGTTGGCAATCGTTAACCCTGCCCGGTTGAGATTGCCATTAAATCCATATCTGTTGCCGGGAATGGGATTATTCGGATCATCATATATACTGAAGAAAGGGGCATATTGGCCGTTCCGGCAAACAAAAATCCATCGCCGCCTGCATTCATCCCGCGTACAATTTCCTGATAGGCTACGGAGAACGTTTGCCCGAAACGGAAACGTTTCCCAACTTTATAATCGCTGTTTGCCCGGAAGGTATACCTGTCCAGGTCCCACTTGCGGATCATGGCATCCTGGCCAAAATATCCTACCGATACGTGATAGTTAGCCGCTTCATTTCCGCCGGAAACTGACAAATTATAATTCTGAATTGGTGCATTTTTATTGAGCACCGCATCCTGCCAGTTTGAATTGATACCGAGTACATTGTTTGGATTACTGGTCCGCAGATCCGGGTGAATGAGTTCATAATCAGTATCGCCTGGTTTTAATCCGGCCTGGGCATTTTTGGCATCAATAGCTTCCTGTGTTAAGGCTGCATATTGCTCTGTATTGTTCCAGTCATACAGTTTTGGAAAATTCTGAACGCCATAATAGCCATCAAAATTTATTCTGGGTTTGCCGGTTTTTCCCCGCTTGGTTGTAATCAGCACGACACCATTTGCTGCCCGGACCCCATACACAGCAGCAGCCGAAGCATCTTTGAGTACAGATATATTTTCGATATCGGAAGGATTAATGGTAGATAAAGGATTGGTGTTAGCCGCATCCGGATTTCCTACCGGAATGCCATCTATTACAAATAGAGGTTGCGTATTGCCTACGGTACCTACACCCCGAACCCGTATAGCAACTGGTGATCCCGGCGTACCATCTACAGAGGTTACCTGTACACCGGAAATTCTTCCCTGAAGGGCTGCATCCGGGCTGGCTACCGGTAGTTTCTGAATCTCCCCGGCATTCACCGTCCCAATAGATTCGGTAAGTAAGGCACGTGTTTTTTCGCCATATCCAATTACCACTACTTCTGAAAGTGATTGAACATCCGGTAATAAAACGACATCTATTCTGGTGCGGTTATCAATAGCTACCTCGTCAGACAAGTAGCCGATAAAGGAAAAAACCAGTGTTCCATTGGTATGTTCATCAGGAATACTAATTGTATATTGTCCTTCAGTATTAGTGGTCGTACCAATGGTAGTTCCTTTTAATAAAATATTCACCCCAGGCAGGTTTTCTCCTTTATCGTCTGTAACCTTGCCACTCAGTGAGATTGCCGGAATAATTACAGGTTCACTCACAGGAATTTCATCCGGAATCAGGCCTGTATTTGCCTTCCGAAGCATAATTTGCTTGCCAACTACTTCATATACAATGTGTAAAGGTGTAAGTACTTCATCCAGTACCTCACTTACTGGCTTATGATGTACCTTAATACTTACTTTCTGACTGGCACGAATCACCTGCGGACTATATATAAATTTTATATCCGCCGCCTTTTCGATACGGCTTAGTATATGATCTATGGTACCCTCATTAATATTCAGGGAAACTTTCTTTTGTAAAGCATCCTGCGCACTTGATTCAACTGCCAGCGCAAGGCCGCTAAAGGCCATTACTATCAATACTGGCATCATTGCTATCCGCATAGTTGTCCAGAAAAGGAGATGAACGTTCTGTAAATTTTGTTTACATTTACTTGTTCTTTGTTGTTCGTTCATAAAGTTAATGTTCGTTGATTTTGGAAAGAATAAACAAAAACAATCCCCATTCACCCTTTAATCAAGGTGTATTTCGTAGCTGAAGGGGAGATATTTTGCCGGTGATGGTGGCACATCACCGGCATTTTTTTATACTGGCCGGGTAAGCATTACTATCTCATATATATAAAGTTTAGGTTAATAATTATCTAGTATAAACAAACTACTCTCGGCCAATCCTATTCTATACACCCAGTCCCCTGAATAATGATCCGGTTTCCTTCCATCTGATAGCTCACACCTATGGCCCCACAAATAAGGTCGAGTTTTACAGCAAAAGGCTCATCTGTAAAAGAAGCGGTTAAATCGCAGTTCCGGAGCTGGGTAACTGTGTATTCAATATCTACATTATAATTCTCTTCCAGTCTGGAAAACACCTGGCTGACCGGAGTTTGATGAAATACAAAATTATTTTCCGGAATAGCCAGCCGGCGGATTTCTATAGGTTTTACTACGGTTTGTGTGATCTGTTTATCAGCTTTCTGGTAAATCAATTGCTCATTGGGTGTTAACACTAATCCAGAGGAATCCTTCGCCATTGTTTTCTTCTGATCCGTATTAGTAAATACCGATACACGTCCTGTTTTTACGATGACAGAAATATTATTGTCAGCAGGATTTGCCTTTACATGAAAGCTGGTGCCTACAACCCTGGTCGTAATCTCGTCCGTATAGACATAAAATGGTCTCTTAGGATCTTTGGCTACTTCAAAGAAAGCCTCCCCTTCTAAATGCACCTCTCTTATTGAGTCGTTAAAAATGCTGGCATAATAGATACGGCTGTTTTCTTGTAACAACACCGTACTTTTATCCGGCAGGTTAATCAACATCGGTTCAGTGCCTCGGTTCACATGTTCTATCTGGGCAGATGCCGTTTGTGTGGGAATAGTTCTGGTTAATTTTGCAGGCTGATCGGCTAAGGGTTTATATTGCCAGTACCACCAGCCAATACTTAGTAAAATAACTACCGATGCAGCTACCCTGATAAATAAATAACCAAATGAATGTACCTGTGCTGTTTTATGGGTTTTCTGAGGGGTTAAGGGCTTTTCTTCCGTTAACAAAAATATCTTATTAATTTCTTGCTGCAAGGTTTCATCATCTATTTCCAGCGGTTCCTGTGTTTGCAAGGACAATACAATAATTCTGGCTTGCTCTACCATGGAGCGCTTATCGGGATACTCATTCATCCATTGCTCCCATTCGCTATCCTGCCCGGAAGTAGGATGGTTAACCCATTTTCGGAAGTGCGCATCCAGAGAAAGGTCTTCAACCGTATAATGTTGGTAATATCGCATAGCCGAGAAAGGTCCTTTATAACGTATAGACAGGCTTTTGCTTTTTCTACCCTCTTTTATGCAATTATTTTTAAAAATATTACCAAATAATTATATTGCAATACTGGAAATGCGATAGTTTAGCTCAATACCTGAGGTTTTACACCTGATCATAGGATAAGCAGAAAAGTCTAAGATGCTTATTTGGCCAGGACGATAATTACTTGTACCAATAGTCAAAGGGTGCATGGCAGACACATGAAATACAGAGTGTTTACACACTTCCTATATAAAAAAGTAGCTCAAAAATATAACTCTCTATTCTCTTGAAAACCAATATGCTGCCTGAAGCACAAGAACAAGCTCTCTGGCACCAGTTTAAGGCTGGTGACCGGACTGCTTTTACCAGGCTTATGCAGTGTTTTTATAGAGATTTATTTCAATATGCTACCAAGTTTACAAAGAATGGAGAATTCATTAAGGATTGCTTACAGGATCTGTTTTTAGAGCTCTGGAAAAACCGCGCTACCCTTGGAGAAACCAGGCATGTAAAAGCTTATTTACTCAAAGCCCTCCGTCATAAAGTGTATCGTGAATTATATAGAAACCAGAAGCACATCCATCACGAACTATCAGAAGAGGAATATTGCTTTGATGTTGTATTCTCTGTAGAACAATTGCTCATCCGCGAACAGGAGTTACTACATACAACAGAGAAACTGTCAGCTTTGTTGAATCAATTGCCCCGCAGGCAAAAAGAGATCATCTACCTGAGGTTTTTTCAGGAATTAGAGGTAGAACAGATTGTGCAAGTCATGGATATTACGCCGCAATCGGCCTATAATCTTTTACATAAAGCTATTCACCGCTTAAGGCAATTCTGGATTAGTGAGAAAGAACCCCTGTCTGTCGCTTTATGTCTCTGTTCTTATTTTTACAGAGAGTTATCTCAATTTTAATAGATTCCATTAAAATATTCGAGAGAATCTTCAAATGCCATTTTTAGCCATTAGCTACTGAATCAATCACTGGATGAGTAAGGTATAATCTTTCCATCTTTTACCAGAAAAGCTTTTTGCGCTTTATCCAGAATTGGCTCTTTGCTGTCAGAATATGCTTCTACAATTTTGTACGGTTTTCCTTTCAATTGTTGCTCTAACCGCCTGATTTTTTCTTCTCCTTTACAGGCTTCTCCTTTCACTAAATATGTATCATTCACATATTCTACTTGTGTGCCCACTAAGCCATCTACCGGATACAACTCAAACAGGGGTTTTACATAAAGTTCCAGCGCACCAGTTGCACAATATATTTTGATGCCTTTCTTACGCAGCGCCTCCAGCCGGTCGATAAGTTTCTTATTAAACTCCCCAGGATACTCTTTTGCCCAATATTCTTTCGCAAACACAGTCACTTGCTTAGGAGGAATTTTATCCAGATAGTTGAAGAAATTCTCTTTAAACTCCGTTTGCGAAAGGGTATGCAGCTTTAACCGCAGCTGATAATACGCCATCTGGAAAATATATCTGGCTTTGCTTAGTTTCTTGGAGCAGATAAACTTAAAGAATTCATCTTTCGATTTTTTGGTGTACAAAGTTCCATTCAGATCGAAGACAGCGATACATATTTCATCAGTAGGCATAAGCGGAATGTTTGCCTGGCTATATACTGAAAAAGAAAAGCTAAGGTTAACAGTGATTACTTGCTGTTTACTGAACTTTAAAGGAGAAAATGTGAATACAAAAACAAGCTAAAATGATTTACGTTTGGGTATTTCTACCTAGTATTAAATTAAATACAGGATTTTTTTAAGCTAAGTATTTTTTCATATTCTGAATTAGATTTATAGTAGTAATTTAGCCTGTTCATTTATCCAATTATTTTATCTGCTGTCCATGAAACGACGTAATTTTGTAAAATCATCCATGTTAACTGGTGCCGTAGCAGGCATTCTTCCAGCCTCTACCATTGAAGCCAAACAAACGCAGAATCCACAAAACGCGGAACGGCAATTTTATGAACTCAGGGTATATACTTTAAAAAATGGCAGGCAACAGAAATTAGTTGAAGAGTATTTTCAGAATGCGGCTATTAGCGCACTAAATAAATTGGGAAGCAAATCGATTGGTGTATTTACAGAGTATTTGCCACAAGGCTATACAAAATTGTTTGCATTGATTCCCTATAATTCAATGAATGATTTTATAACGGCTCCTGAGAAAATGGCGAAGGATGCTGCCTATATGCAAGCGGCTGCGCCTTATTTGAATGTACAGGCAACAGAACCAGCGTACGAACGGGTAGAAAGCTCATTTTTCAGAGCATTTACGCATATGCCTCAATTAGAAGTTCCTGAAAAGAAGCCAAGACTCTTTGAATTGCGCCGTTATGAAAGCCACAATGAAACAGCCGGAAAAAAGAAAATCGAAATGTTTAATGAAGCCGGAGAAATTACTATTTTTAAACGGGTTGGACTTACGCCGGTATTTTTTGGAGAAGCATTGATCGGACCTATGCTGCCTAACCTTACCTATATGCTTACCTTCGATGATATGGCAGAGCACGACAAAAACTGGAAAACGTTTGGCAGTGATCCGGAGTGGAAAAAGATCAGTGGTATGCCCGAATATGCAAATGATAAAATCTTATCTTCCATCACCAGAACTTTCCTTATTCCAACGGCTTTCTCTCAGGTTTAATTAACTGTTTTGGTTCTTGCAAAGTGGTACTAATAAGTATGTAAAAGGTTCGATACAATAAAACTCCCGCTTCATTTTAAAGGAATTAACTGTACTGGTCCTAACAAACCTGAAACTACCGGCTCCCACTTTGCTGCATCAAAAGGCTCATAGCGGATGTTCACAAAGTTTATCTCATGAAATTTCTTCCATTCTACTTTCTGCTTATCCATGTAGCGGATGCGGTTCGCAGATAGATTAGTAACAGCAATTTGGAGGGTATTTTCTTTTTTCAGGATTCCGGGTTTGATGTACAGGCGATATGGCAAAGACCATACTTTTCCTATATTTTGCCCGTTGATGGTTACCTGGGCCATTTCCCGCACATCGCCCAGGTCAAGCAGAAAACCTTTGGAAAGAGTAGCAGTAGCAGGTAGTGTAAATTGTAAAGTATATACACCTGTGCCACTAAAGTATTGGGTAAGAGAATCTCCCAGTGTAGTCCAGGAGGTAAGCTGGCTGGTAGTAACAGCAGCAGGTATGGCAGGTTCACCGGTTGTAAAAGTCAGGTTCCAGTTACCTTGTAAAGAAATAGGAGCTGCTTCATCTGGCAATTGATAGACATAGTTGTTCCCAGCTTGCTTTTTGGCATACGTGGTAATAATGCAAGATTGTCCTGGTGCTAATGTCAGATAGAGTTTGATTGATTTTGCACCTGCCTGTTTAAAAGGTACCAGTCCTTTCTCCTGCATTAAAGGATTATATAATTCTACACTCTGTGCTGAAGTATTCAGTTGAATGGTATCTGCTGTAAACCTGTTGTGCAGATTTGTAACGAAGTAGACTTTACCTTCCGCATGGTTTTTCCGGATAAAACTAAGTTGCTGGTCAGCCAGAGACTCTCTCTGTACGCCTATATTCATCAAGTCTTGTGTAAGTGTTTGTAATGGGCTGATTATTATAGTGTTTTTACTTGCTTTTAACCTGGCTTGTAGCTGTTTCATCTCTCCTTCTCTTGAAGCATAATTGTGAAAACCCGGTATACGTTGAGGTACATTCTCAACAAAAACTACTTCTACTCCCTTTTCAACCAGCCTGACAATGGCTTTCATGGTTTCCAGCGGCATATGGGTACAAGCAGGAATAACCAGCGTCTGGTAAGGTATATTGGCATTTGTGAGAAGTTCGCCTCTTGTATTTGCCTCTAATGCTTGTAACTGCCTGTCGGAGATATAATCGAACTGGTAGCCCTTGTCGAGTAATACCTGGCCGGTTTTACCTACACTTGCATTAAGCAGCCATTCATTTGATGCATAATGTACATCCAGTAGTTGAATCATACTTTTGCCTTTGGGCTTGCTCCATAAATCGTAGATGGGAAAATATAACAATACGTTATTATCCGGCCTGGTCTGCTGCATCACCGATTGTATGCGGCTGATATACCCTGTAATCTCTGGCATATAGTTCCAGAAATGAGAACTGGGAGCGTAATTGGTAGAGGCATAAAACAGCCATCCCGGCCAGGGAATATCCGGTGGAGAATAGGTAATGCCATGAAAGAATATATGATTTACACCGGCTGTAAACTGTTCATCTAACAGAGGTTTGATCTGGGAAGGAGCAACTTTAAAATGATCGCCCAGCCAGGTGGAGGTTTCAGCACTTACCAGTGGTTTACCGGAAATATTCGCTGCTGAAGAAGCAAATTTCATAGTGAGCCGGTTGGGTTTACCAAAGCGTTTTTCATCAAAATCCTTGTCGAGCCGGTAAAGCGGAATATCAAACTGCTTACTGCCAAATGATTCAGTTTCGGGAATATCTACTGCCGCATAATAATCCAGTATATTTCCTGGTGAACCATGTGCCTGGTTACGGGTAATCAAGCCCCTTTCTTTAACCCATACTGCCCAGGGTTGGGTAAAATTTTCCAGCAGCAGATCGGAAATAGTTTCCTGGTAATCGGTTAGTACCCTTGTACCCTGCTCAGAAAAAACAGTATCATTCAGCAGATGAATATACCGGCTGAAATCATATCCGCGGCGTTTGCTGAATTCCTGCAGAAAATTGTCTGTCCAATTAGCGCCATATACTTCATAGGAATCATTATAAAAAGACCGGACTTTATACTTATCTGTTTTAAATTGTTCAAAAGCTTCCTGAAAAGAAGTTGTATAGTGTTGCAGGGCATCTTTACTAAAATAATCCAGCACCAGCCCTTCGCCGCCGGGAGCAGCTCTTTTTACTTTCTGCCCGGTAGGCACCGAATACAATACAACTAATTTTCTAAGCTGGGCCGCAGATTTTATATGTATATTTCCCTGCGGATCTACTGTACCCGTTACATCCTGTATAAATTCGTTTTGAGCAGTATACAAAGAGGCCACTTGCAGCAAAGCCTCTTTATGGGTGGGATCTGTTTTGATGGGATAACTGAAAGGCTTTCCTGCTGGAATTACGAATTCTCTGACCATAAACTTTTTGGCTGCTGCCTCCCTGGTTACCTGTTTTCCTCCAAATGGCCAGCCAGTTCCCATCGACATGTCTATTCCCATATTTAGCCTGCCTGCTTCCTGCACGGTATACTGCAACATCTCCATCCATTGCGGACTTAAATAAGAAATATACTGTGATTCAAAGCCTTTTACCCCATAAATAGGAATAATATGCAAGCCACCCATTCCTGCCCTGGCATATGCTTCCAGGTTTTGTTTGATCCCCTCTCTGGTTATAGCACTACCCATCCACCACCAGTATGCCCAGGGTTTACCTTCTCTTACTGGAACAGTTACTTGTGCCCGCACGATTGTATCTGTTCCATACAGAAGAAACAGCAGCAGAAATAGTTGAATGAGTTTTTTCATGGATTGAGATAGCTTCTCTAAAAATAGAGAATTAACCCTTTCTCTCTAAGGCCAATTAAAATAATTCGTATTTCTTAAAAAAATTTGTCACGTTTTTTGGTGCGTACTTGTCTTCTTCCAAAGCAAGTTCAGGAGCACATTCGTTTAGAATATTATTAGCAATTACTTGTGCACTTGTTCCAGATAATCATTCAAATTATTTACTATGACACCAGACTCCGGCTATATAATCGATGAAAAGTACACAGATGTTCTTTTTCCCTATGCTTACAATATTCTTGGGGCCGTAGAAGATGCCAGAGACACCGTTCAGGAAGTGTTAACAAAGCATCTTTCTGCTACCAAAGAACACATTACCGACGAAAAAAATTATCTAATCAGATCAGTTATCAATTTCGCCATCAATCTGAAAACCCGGCGGAAAAAAACAAGGCGTAAAGATGACATATGGTTACCCGAACCTGTAGCCAGCGACGATACAGCCGATAAAAATCTTCATTTGAATGAAATATTATCTTATTCATTACTAGCGTTAATGGAGCGATTGAATGCCAGGGAACGGGCCGTATTTATCCTGCGTGAGAGCTTCGATTATTCCCACCTTGAGATTGCCGGAATCTTATCTATTACCGAAGAACACTTGCGTAAATTACTCAGCCGGGCAAAAGCAAGTATACAGAAGCCCCTTCCCAGACACAACAGGCCACCAGATGCCCATGAACGGGATGTACTAGAGCGTTTCCTGGGTGCCATCCGCCGGCGGGATATTCAACAATTGGAAAGTATAATGGCAGCCGACATTCAATTTTATGCGGATGGAGGAGGCAAGATACCGCTTGCTGCCAAAGAATGTGCCGGAGCAAGCCAGGTAGCTGCTTTACAAATGGTGATCTACCAGAAATATCTCCTTTCTGCAAGGTTAGAGTACATCACCGTCAATCATCAGCCTGCCCTCTTGTCTTATGTGAGAGACCGTCTGACCTCCTGCCAGGTGTTTAATTTGCATCCTGAACTCGGCACTCTTCAACAAATTCATGTGGTCCTGGACCCGGATAAGTTAAAATTATTGTCAAAGCAATTTAAACCCTAAACAAATAAACCATGTCATCACTCACACACAGCCCTGCTCTGGGCAATTATCTTAAAGCCAGAGTTATTGCTTACTGGCTTGTAACCGCATTTATCGTATTTGAGCTGATCTATGGTGCTCTCTGGGATTTTAATGTACTCAATCAGGGGTACGTGTATGAAATTTTAAGGCACCTGGGATATCCGCTTTATCTGGCTACAATTTTGGCGGTTAGCAAAGTGGCAGCGGCAGTAGTGATCAGTATTCCAGGATTCCGCCTGTTAAAAGAATGGGCATATGCCGGAGTTACTGTTCTGTTCATGGGTGCCTTTATTTCACATTTGGCCGTTGGAGATGGCCTGGACAAATCCATTTGGTCATTATTGTTCGGAGTACTTACCCTTATTTCATGGGCGCTACGGCCACAAAACAGAAGACTTATCTAGAAGTAGCCTGAATATATAATCCTTCTGTTGAAAATTTTAAACTCTTATTTTAATCAAATGGAAACCTTTCTTGCTCCTATTGAAAACCCTAACAGTTTGGGAATGAAACTGGCTTACTTTTTCACAAAAAAATATTTTGGCAAAGTGTTGATGCCCTTAAAAGTACATTCTGCCAGGTTGCCAACCGCATTTGGCAAGTTCTATGCAAAGATTTCCCAGTTAGACAAAAAGCTGGTATTACCTGAAGAGATGGTTTTGTTGATCCGGCAGCATGTAGCACAGCTTAATATATGCCTGTTTTGTATCGATATAAGCCGGGCGACAGCCATACAAGCATCCATGAATGAAGAAAAAATCAATGAACTGGTGAATTACCGCTCCAGCCTGTTATTTTCCGAAAGAGAAAAAGCCGCCCTTGATTATGCAACTGAACTCACAAAAGACAAACAAGTAAACCCCGGTACATTTAAAAAGTTAGCTTACTATTTTTCGGAACGTGAAATTTGCGAGATCGTATATCTGGTGGCAAGTGAACATGTATACAACCTTACCAATATTGGCCTCAATATTCATTCGGATATGCTTTGCGACATTACAAAACTTAAAAAGTAGCCCACTGACCATACTGGGGTCTTTATTAAGTTAATATTATTCTCCCTTTCGATCGATAAGCCATAATTAAACGCTGTTTTAAATATGGCTTGTTTATTTATAGAGCCTTATAAAAGTTTAATAATTATAATTTTTAGTTTGCAGAAAGCATAGATTTCACTTTACTTATCATTTGTATTTTATACTGCCATCTGGCCATATGAACTCCTGTTAACCGCAATGACACAAATTAGAACTGCTTCCTATCAAGACATAGATACCTTAACACAAGTGGGTAAACAGGCATTTTATGAGACTTTTGCCAGGCACAATACCGAGTCAGATATGCAACTATACTTGTCTGCCAACTTCACGAATGAAAAACTAAAACAGGAGTTTGAGGATAACAATTCTCATTTTTATGTAGCTGAACACGAGGAAGAAGTGGCTGGCTATGTAAAGCTGCGTACCGGAGAAGAACCAATAGAGCTTAAAGGCCGAAAACATATAGAGATTGAAAGAATATATGTACTGAGCCAGTTTCAGGGCAAACAGATAGGCAAAGAATTGATGGCCGCCAGCATCGAAATGGCCAGGCAAAAAGGCTGTGAAGTGCTGTGGTTAGGTGTGTGGGAACATAACCAGAAAGCCATTCAATTTTACCAGAAATGGGGATTTGAAATATTTGGTTCGCATGGGTTTGTTCTGGGAACTGACCAGCAAACTGACTTTCTCATGAAACTTGAATTGTGAATGCGTAATAGGGGGTTATAAAATAAAAAAGCCCATCCTAAAGATGGGCTGGAAAAGTGTACATCGGGTTAATACTCTTATATTACTCTTAAATCAGTGAAATCGTTACATTACGCTTTTACTAATTCAAGCTTTTTAGCATACTTGTTTGTCTTTAATAGAGTTGAATCCCATTTCAATTCAGCTATATGGCTCCAGTCTCTGATCAGGTTCTGGTAGGCAAGTCCTAGAGGACGTACATTACGATTCATGTCATACATACCCAGGGAATTTACATGTCCATTGTCTTCACGGAGCGCTGTATCCCAGTCTACCTGGTCTACTAAGCTATACCAGGTAAAGCCAATTACCGGAACTCCATCCATTCTGAGTCTTACCAAGTTTGCCCATTGTTTCTTCAACCACTCCACTGAATTGGGTTCTTTCATATTAGTTTCTGTATGCATCATAGGCAATCGGTAGCGCTTATAATATTGCTGGGCAATTACATAATAGCCGAATAAGTCGCCGGATGCAGAAGTATGTCCGTTGGGATGCACCATGTGTTCGTTGGTATAATAATAATCGGTACCAATTACACATGTACCAGGGCAAGGATTATTGCGGAACCAGCTATATTCCTGTTTGGTCATGCCATGCTGGAAAAGATATTTCTGCACTTCTGTACTGGAAGCATAACCAACCGTTAAATCAAGGGGCAGAAAACGCTTCATGTTCAGAAAATCAGCTCTTTTCTGGCAGCTGGGATCTTCCGCATGAAAATACTCACAGGATTCACTCTGAATAAATACAGCTTTGGGTTGCACTTCCAGAATAGCTTGCATGGCCAGTAAATTGGCTTTACACAAATTCTTAAGCGCTGTTACGTAGCTGTGTTCACTGTGCAACCTTTCATTCCACCAGCCATACTGGGCAGAGAACATGGCTGTAATAAAAATTTCATTGATCGGCGTATACAGTTTCAGGTAAGGGAAACGTCTGGCAAATGCCCTGGCATATTCCATAAAATGCATGGGAAAATCAGGGTTCTGGAAGTTTTCCAGCCAGTCGGGCACTCCAAAATGACAAAGGTCTACAATGGGCGTAATGCCCATCTCCTGCATCACATGAAACGTATCATCAGTAAAACTCCAGTCATATACACCAGGAGCTACAAAGGTTTTATAAAAAGGCGGTCCATACCGCAAAAATTCTATACCACTTTCTTTCACGAGTCTGAAATCCTCATACCAGTGCTGATAATGACCGGCTTTCTCCATTTCATCCACACGCTTCACAGATCCGTTGGGTAATTTGATAGTAGGGTAACTGTTTTCGATGCCGGTGGCAAACATGAATTTATTCATAAATATTCTAAGAGGGGATATGCTTATTTTTATCCTGCAATTCTTGTTCCTGAATCAATTAAAATTTAAAAATTAGCAGAGGTATTTTTTAAATTTTTCTAATTCAAAATTATAAGCTTATTCCTGGAAATTATTCCCCATTGACACTATTTTCATACATGAAATATTTTTTCAAAAATTTCACTAAAAGGTAACGGCTTAACTTCGAGATTTTCCCCTTCACTTGGAAGTTCCATATGGCTTATTTATTGACGCATCCTACACAGATTCACATAAAAATCTAATTATCAGAAAAATAGACATCAATTGAATTTTGAACTAAATGGTAAAAAGGTAACTATTTTTACCTGGAGGAATGTTACTTTTCAGGATATGAATATTGTATAGTTATTATTTTCCCTATACAAATCTGCAAATACAACCAAAACATGCCTGCCTGCGTATAACCCCTTAGTTCAGACAGGGCAAAAATTCTTCTTGGATGATTGAGAATATACATCCAGATCCCTGATAATACTGAATAAAGCTGAAGTACAGAGTATCCTGGCTGGCAGGTAGCAATACCTGGGATACTTACACTACGAATAAAATAATTCCCAGGAAGGTAGATTAGCTCGAATATTTCAGGGCTTCCTGAAATAGCTTTTTAAAATATATCTCCCTGCATTGCAATTGAGTTTATTTTTTAGCAGGCTACCTAGATTTCCAAGCCGCAAAACCGGTCTGCTGATAGCCGGACGGAGTGAATACTTTTAATTTTACGTAAATAGATGAATTCAACATTCAACCAAACTATTCCTACACCAGGTAGGGACGAAACAGATGTGCATGTGCCTGCCAAGCAGGTAGATTATTTTTCAGAAGTGGCAGGTAAAACAAAGACAACCAACGGGGAGTCGTGGGTTTCTTTTGCTGACTTAGCTCAACCTTTACCTGATCTTGTGTGTTTTTCTCATTTACGCTGGGACTTTGTGTTTCAACGCCCACAGCATTTACTGAGCCGCTTTGGCAAGCAAATCCGGGTATTCGTTGTGGAAGAACCTATATTCGATGCGGCCGAACCCAGAATGGATATAAGCAGCCGGGGTGAAAAGCTATGGATTGCTGTTCCGCATTTGCCGGGAGGCCGTTCAGGAGAAGAGATCGACCAGATGCAAAAACAGCTGGTAGATGAATTATTGGAGCAACAAGGAATCCGCCAGTTTATTGCCTGGTATTATACACCTATGGCACTCAGCTTTAGCGGACACCTGAAGCCCACTGTAACGGTTTATGATTGTATGGATGAACTCTCTGCCTTTGCCGGAGCACCTCCACAATTGATTGACCGGGAAAAAGAGCTATTCAGAAGAGCTGACCTGGTATTTACTGGCGGACAAAGCTTGTATGAATCTAAAAAAAGCCGTCATCAGGCTGTATACGCTTTTCCCAGTAGTATTGAACGGGAACATTTTGCTCAGGCTAAAAATGAATTGCCACAGCCCGCAGATCAAAAGGATATTCCACATCCACGGATGGGATTTTATGGTGTGATTGACGAGCGCATGGACATTGAACTGGTAAGTGAAGTTGCCCGTATGCGTCCTGACTGGCATATTATTCTGTTAGGTCCGGTAGTAAAAATTGATCCGGCTAGCTTACCTCAGTATCCTAATCTGCATTATCCGGGCATGAAATCATATAAAGAACTGCCTGCCTATTTAAGTGGTTGGGATGTAGCTTTGCTGCCTTTTGCCATGAACGAATCGACTAAATTTATAAGCCCGACCAAAACTCCGGAATATTTATCTGCCGGAAAACCGGTGGTGTCTACGCCCATCCGGGATGTAATAAAACCATATGGAGAACTAGGTCTGGTACATATTGCTGCTACGGCAGAAGAATTTGTAGATGCCATCGAAAAAGCTTTGATACAAACATCAGATACCAAATGGCAGGCTGATGTAGACCAGTTTTTGTCGCAGCTTTCCTGGGATAAAACATGGGCGCATATGACTCATTTGATCTGTAGCCAGCTCATGAGTAAAAATGAGAACAGCAAATCGGGAGTACAACAATTTTAACCTTAAACAAACACAAAGCTATGTTCGATTACTTAATTGTAGGGGCGGGTTTTGCAGGAAGTGTCCTGGCAGAACGCCTCGCTAATGATGCCGGAAAAAAAGTTCTTATCATTGACAAGCGCAATCATATTGGCGGCAATGCCTACGATTATTATGATGATGCCGGAATTCTGATTCATAAATACGGCCCACATATTTTCCATACCAACTCTCCGGAAGTATTTGGCTATTTGTCGCGGTTTACCCAATGGCGTCCCTATGAGCACCGGGTACTTACTACCGTAGATGGCAAGTTGCTTCCTATCCCAATTAACTTAGATACCGTTAATAAACTATATAACCTGAATCTTACTTCTGAAGAACTGGAAAAATTCTTCGATTCGATCAAAGAAGATGTTAAAAATATCCGCACCTCCGAAGATGTAGTAGTAAGCCAGGTAGGCCGGGATTTATATGAGAAATTCTTCCGGAACTATACCCGTAAACAATGGGGAATGGACCCTTCGGAGCTGGATAAAATGGTAACTTCACGTATTCCGACCCGTACCAATCAGGATGACCGCTATTTTACAGATGCCCATCAGGCAATGCCGCTCCATGGCTATACCCGGATGTTTGAAAAAATGATTACGCATCCGAATATTCATGTTATGCTTAATACCGATTATAAGGCTGTGAAAGATATTATTCCTTTCAAGAAGATGATCTTTACCGGTCCGGTAGATGAGTATTTCGACTATTGCTATGGAAAGCTGCCGTACCGTTCATTACAGTTTGTACATAAAACCTATGATACCAGAGAGTTTCAGCAGGTAGCGGTAGTAAACTATCCGAATGAGCATGAGTATACCCGGATCACAGAATACAAACACCTGACCGGACAAACGCATGAAAAAACAAGCGTTACGTATGAATACCCTTGCTGGAACAGTGATCCGTATTATCCGGTACCAAAACCAGAAAATGCAGAACTGTATCAGAAATATAAGTCTTTAGCCGATGAAACGCCGGATGTACATTTTGTAGGACGACTGGCTACCTATAAATATTACAATATGGATCAGGTAGTGGCACAAGCTCTTTCTACATATAGTAAAATCACTCAGCATAATCTGGCTGATATAGCAGTAAAGCGTACCAATGGCTGGAAATCGCATTTATCTGCTTAACAAGAAGAGATCCGGAAAGTAAATAATATGATGCATATAGGTATCAGTTCTTAAGCGAGAATTGATACCTATTGTTTTATAGTCAATTTTGCCGGATAATTATGAAGTGTATCCATTTTGAAATAACTAACTGCACTCAATTCTATTTATTCATCGCTCACGCCTCGGATTTGATTTTAAAAGCAGTCCTTGTATTTTGCCGTTCTAAACACCTTGATGAATGCCTGATAAGATTCCTTTCCTGATTTACGGTGCTTATGGTTATACTGGTGAACTGATTACCAGGCTGGCAGTTGAAAAAGGATACCGGCCTCTGCTGGGAGGCAGAAACGAAGCCAAGCTCAAAACTCTGGCTGAAGAACTGCGCTTGCCTTACCAGGTTTTTAATTTAAACGAGGAAGAAAAAGTAGACCAAGCCCTGCAAAAGGTAAAAGCGGTACTGCATTGTGCCGGACCTTTTTTCAAAACTTCCCGCCTGATGGTATATGCCTGTCTGCGGAACAAAGTGCATTACCTCGATATTACCGGCGAAATTGAAGTGTTTGAATGGATTGCCACCAAAGATGCACAAGCTAAAAAAGCAGGTATCGTACTCTTGCCCGGAGCCGGATTTGATGTGGTACCTACCGACTGCCTGGCAGCACACCTGAAAACCCGATTACCGGAAGCTACCTATCTGGAGCTTGCTTTTTCTGGTGTAAGTAAAATGTCGAAAGGAACAGCACTTACGATGATAGAAAATATGCATGCCGGAGGTCTTATTCGTCAGCAGGGCAATTTAGTGAAAGTACCTTCTGGATATAAAACCAAGCGTATTCAGTTTGGTAATGAGGAAAAATTAGCCGTAAGCATTCCCTGGGGCGATGTTTCTACAGCCTATTACAGCACCCATATTCCCAATATCATAGTATATGCTGCCACCAATCTGGCAAATATTGCAGCCATTAAAGCTTCCCGTTATGCTGGCTGGCTGCTCAAGTCCGACTGGCTGCAAAAATACCTCAAGCAACGGGTAACCGAGCAGGTAACAGGTCCAGACTTGCAACATAGGCAACAGGCGCAAACGTATCTTTGGGGACAGGCAACCGATGATAAAGGTCAGGTTTGTACCACCCGGCTGCAAACGCCCGAAGCGTATGAACTTACTGCCCACACGGCTGTATTAGCTGCCTATCTGGTTTCTGAAGGAAAAATAACACCGGGATTTAAAACGCCTTCCCTGGCATTTGGTGCTGATTTTATTCTGCAAATCAAAGGCGTAAGTAGGCAAGATGTGTAAGGGTTATATGCTTATTAGCCATAAACGAAAGATGAATAAGATATTTTGTTTGATACTTTTATTAGGAAGTTTTTCAGTTTATAGCTCAGCAGAAAGTAAATGAGGTGAGTAAGCAGGATTCCTTACAACTGAATCAAGTTTGGCAAAAGTTATTCAAAGCCGTTCAAAACCAGGATATTAATGCTGTTAAAGCATTGTGCTTACCGAAAATATTTTGTGTCGTGTGTTATCCAGATGTAGTAAAAGACCCTGAAGACTACTTTATTTCTGCTCGCACTTTTACAAATCAATATTTGGCAAAAGTGTTTCATGAAAAAGTACGAAGTGTGATTCAATCTGAGGCTTATAATCTGTGGATACACCCAGTACCTGATTATTTGCCTTCTCATCTGAAGCTTGAGAAAGGCCAAAAATTATTACTATACGAGTTGGCCGTTCAAACTTGGAAAGCGGGAGAATATGCTCCAGGCCATGAAGGAGGAACAGATTTGTTTCAATTCGTGAAGGTGAATGAAGAACTTAAATTTTATGGTCATACCACGATTCCTTAAAAATGAATAATTAATCAAAGTCTGTGGCTAACACCACTTACCAACGACCATTGATCCGCCAAAGAGCATATTCTCAGTATGAGGGCACGCCGACGTGTAGCTTCGATACATTAAAAATCAATAGCGATGAGTTCTAACTCATCGCTATTGAGTAACCATTATCTATCAATAAGCCTATTCATTACGCAAACTCTTTATCGGATTCGCCAGTGCCGCTTTCACCGATTGATAACCTACCGTACATGCGGCAATTACAAGCGAAATACCCACAGCAATTATAAATACACCTACTCCTACTTCTACCTGATACTCAAAATTCTCCAGCCAGCTGTTCATCACATAATAAGCAATGGGCGCAGCAATCAGGAAAGCAATTACTACCAGGAATGCAAATTCTTTAAAGAATAATAGCGTAATATTTGTAGCCGAAGCTCCCAGTACTTTGCGGATACCTACCTCTTTGGTTTTCTGGGCAGTAATGAACGAGATTAACCCAAACAATCCCAGGCACCCGATGAAGATGGCAATCCCGGAGAATATACGGAATAAAGCGGATGTCTTTTGTTCTTCCCGGTAGAAATTAGCAATGGTCTGGTCTAAAAACTGGTAGCTAAACACATGTTCGGGATATTTTTTTGTCCATACCTGCTCCACATGAGTAATGCCCTCTTTCATCTGCGTAGCATTCAGCTTGATATTAGCTGTCCGATACGAACGGTTGCTGGAAGCCATCAATACTGCATCTATGTTTTCACGCAGGGAGGTTACATGAAAATCGCTTACTACGCCTACAATGGGCGCTTTAATCCGGTCATATAAATTAATATACTGCCCAATGGCTTCTTCAGGGCTTTTTATACCTAGTTGCCTTAACATGGCTTCATTCACCACAAATTCACGGATGGTATCTGACTTGATAAAATTGCGCCCGGCCAGTAACTTAACCTGGTGCATTTCCAGAAAATGTTCATCACCAAACTTAAGGGAAGTAACAAAACTTTCAACGGCACCACCTTTTTTAGCGAACGTGAAAAAAGTACGTTGATTGGCGGCAGAAGAAATGCTCAGGTTGGAAAAACTAACTTCCTCCACACCCGGATTGGCCTTTAATTCTGAACGCATGGTTTCAAAATTCAGGTTTTGGGCACCAGGCAGAGGAACAGTAAGTACCGCATCTTTAGTAAAGCCCAGGGATTTATTCTGGAAATAATCCATCTGGCTGGTTACCACCAATGTTCCAATAATCAGCACCTGCGAAATACAGAATTGCAACACAACCAGCCCCCGGCGAAACGACAAACTGCCAGTACGCTGGGTAGCAAACTTGCTTTTCAAAGCCTGAATTGGATTAAAGCCCGATAAAATCATAGCCGGATAAAAACCGGATAATATACTAACCAATACCAGCAAGCCTATAATAAAAGCTATTACCACAGGTTCTTCTAAGGGTGTAAAATAAATTTCCAGTCCCAGCAATTCACGCAAGGCAGGAAGGGCAGCCTGGGTTAAGACTATTGAAACGACCAATGCAATGGTTGTAATAAATGCCGTTTCGTAGATAAACTGCCAGAACAATTGCCTCCGGCTGCTGCCCAGTACTTTGCGTACGCCGATCTCTTTTGCCCGTTTTACTGCTTGTGCCGTAGCCAGGTTTACAAAGTTGATACAAGCTGTAATCAGCAGGAATGCTCCTACCAGTGATAATGCCCAAATAGTTTGTCTGGCAACAATGCGGTTATTATAGTTTCCATACAGCTCATCAAAGTGGATCGTTCTTAAAGGTTGTAATACATAAGAGCGGCTTTTGGCACCTTCTTCATCCATGTATTTTCTGGTAAAGGCAGAAAGCTTTGTTTCTAATCCTTTCAGGTTGGTGCCTTCCGGCAATACCACAAAACCCTGGGTGGTATAATTGAGGTTTCCCCAGTTGTTACGGGTTTCTTCAGAATATACTTCTTTTAATGTAGTATGTGAAATGAGTACATTAAACGGAAAATCCGTGTTTGCCGGAAAGTCTTTCAGAATGCCAGTGACTTTTAAATCATAGGTATTATTCAAGCGGAGCGTTTTTCCAATGGGTGATGTCTCGTTAAAATACTTCATCGCCTGGCTTTCGGTCAATACTACAGAACGGGGATCTTTCAGAGAAGTTTGAGGATTACCTTCCAGCCAGGTATAATCGAACAGATCAAAAAACTGGGGTTCAATATACGTTATGCCATTTTCTTCCTGAAAACGGGCTGGCGCTTGTCCCTCTCTGTTGATACTGACCAATCCACCCGAAACATAATTAGTTACAGTAGCCTGTTTGAATTCCGGCAGGTCATTTCTCAACGCTTCTATAAACGGGAACGGCACATTAGGCAAACGCCCGGTTTCTCCCTGAAACTGCACATGCGTGTTGATGCGGTAGAGCTGGTCTTTTTTGCTGTGAAAGGTATCAAAACTCAACTCAAATTTCACTACCAGAAATATGAGCATACTACAGGTAATTCCTAAGGCCAGACCTAAAATATTGAGTGTTGCATAAGTTTTATTCCGGCTCAGATTCCGGAGGGTGGTCGCTAAATAATTTTTAATCATAAAAAAATGGTTGTTTGGCGGCATTCTGAAGTCTGCCAGTTATGAGTTAATCGAACAAAAAACAGGTTTTATTTGCAATACAATGATGGCCTTCCTCAATAGGAGGAAAGAATTACAGATGAATAAAGAAAGTATTGATTTACGCCTTTTCGATACTGAATGCCGGCAATTAATCACTCAGTACGGTTCTTCTTCTCACAAAGGTGACCGGAATCAGATCGTCGGTAGGCGTACCAATGTCATATACCAGCCATTCTTTATCATAGCTGTTGAGCATTTTACGCAGGCAAGCTACCCGGTCGGCATCAGCAATATTGCAGTCTTCCCAGTAAAAGAGCTCAATGCGGTAGTTATACTCTTTTTTTACACCATTAATTTTTACTTCGATTTCGATCTCCTGCTTGCTGCCAGGAATTTGTGGAATTGGTATAGCAATTTGTCCCATGGTATAATTGGTTTAAATGTGTTTTATAAAGTCATTAAATTTTGTCTGGAACCGCAGATGACACAGATCTTTTGATGAACAGGATAAAAAGTTAAATCCTACCAATCTCAAAATCCTGTTCATCCTTTTTATCAGCGTCATCTGCGGTCCAGGTTACTCATCACGTAAAGAATCTGCCGGGTTATTCAATGCTGCCCGGATGGAATGAAAACTCACTGCAAGTAAGGCTGTACAAGCGCTAATCGCACCGGCAAAGGCAAATAATTCCCAGTTCAGGTGAATGCGATAGGCAAAATCCTGCAGCCACTGGTGCATAAAATAATATCCGATCGGAACAGCGATCACGAAAGAAATAAGTGCCAGCCAGAAGGTATCTTTATTGAGCATTACAAATATTTGCCCGGTAGAAGCGCCCAGCACTTTGCGTATGCCGATTTCTTTGGTACGGTTCAGGGCATGAATACCGGATAAGCCGAACAGTCCTAGACAGGCCACCAACATAGCAAATAGGGTAGCTCCATAAATCGTTTTCAGCCAGCGTTGCTGCGATTCATACAATTTGGCTGCATCTTCGTCTAGAAAAGTGTAAGTAAAAGGTGCATTACCAGTAAGCGCATTCCACTGATTCTTTACTTTATCTATGGTTTGCGGAATATTACCAGGCTTAAGTTTAAACCAGAAATACATGGCCCATTGCGGCTGCAACTGGTGCATAGCAGGCCCGATGGGTGAAGCTACACTCACATAATGATAATCTTTTACAACGCCTACAATGCGGCGGCGGATGGTCTGGTTATATTCACCAAGTTTTGCATCAGCGCCCAGCATCTTAAACAGGGTTTCATTCACGACAACTGCTCTTTCTGTAGTGGAAGTATCGGTACTGAACTGGGGAGGAAAATCCCGGCCTTGCACAACTTGTAATCCCAGAAATTTCGAATAATTATAATCCACCTTTAGTACAGTTACCACTTCCTCTTTTCCCCCAATGGTATACATATTCATATCATAGCCAAAACCAAAAGTGTGCCCAGTGGCAGCAAAATCTGCAAGGCTTGGTTCAGCATTTGTAAACGACTGCAAACGTTCGGCGAGAATACCTGTTTTACCAGGATTACTATTTTCTACGACCAGTATCTGTTCTTTATCAAAGCCCAGGTTTTTTTCATTCATATACTTCATTTGACTGGCCATTCCCAGCGCACCAATCAACAGTGTAATACAGGAAGTATATTGCAGTACCACCAGCGTTCTGGAAAGACCAGGGCGCAGCCTGAAAGTCTGGTGGCGTTTAATAATGCTCAGGGGCTTAATACCAGAAATAAACAAGGCGGGGTAGAATCCGGCCAGTATTCCCACAACAAGGGCAGTCACCAGTAAAGCAAGCAGAATTCCAGAAGCTTGAGCCGTAGTAATGTCGAGGGTAGTATCTGTAATCTGGTTGAAATAAGGCAATAAAACCATAGCTAATAACCAACCGGCTATCACGGCCATTCCTACCAGCAATTGCGTTTCTACCCAGAACTGCGTAACAATCTGCCACCTGGGAGCCCCTATTACTTTTCGTAAGCCTACTTCCTGTACACGGGATGCCGTATTGGTTAAGGTGAGTAAGAGATAATTCAAACAGGCGATAATCAAAATCAGCAGCGTAAGGCAACTCAGCTGATATATATTTTTTAAGGAAGTATAATGCCCCCAGTATGCCAGATTGTAATGTGCTTCTGCAAAAGGGCGGGTGGTAAAATGAAAAGAACTGGCCTGATACGTTTTGTTTTCTTTCCGGTAACCATCTATCCATTCTTTGAAATAACTCCTGCCGAATTTTTCCAGTTTTTCCGCAAAAGCCGGCCTGGAAGCATTTTTATGCAGCTCAACAAATGTAAACACAGAGGAGGTATTCAGCCCATTTTCAATGTAGCTTTTATAGCCGGGATTTGCTTCTATGGGAAGCACAAAATCAAATTGAATACTGGAATTTACCGGTGCATTTTCTGCCACAGCCGTTATTGTAAACAAAGCTGGTGTATCTTCTGAGGCCAGTTCAATTGTTTTACCAATTGGATTTTCCCTGCCGAAATATTTATGGGCTATATTTTCTGTAATTACAATGCTATTGTGTGAGGCCAGTGCGGTTGCCGGATTTCCTTGTATTAGCGGAAAAGTGAATAGTTGAAAGAAATTAGCATCCGCATATTGTACTTTCTCCTCTCTGAAACTCTGGTTATTATACCGTATGATTTCCCGCCAGCCAGCTTTCAGCCGCAGGATTTGCTTTATTTCAGGAAAGGATTCTTTTAAGGCAGGTGCCAGAATTACAGGCATTACTACCTGGTTTTTCTCTTCATCCTGCGCCGGAAGAAAAGAGAATAAAGATTTTTCTAAAGCATCTTTCTTAACAGGTTTATGAGAATTGGCTTCCAGCCGGTACAAGCGGTCTGCATTCGTATGAAATCTGTCGAAAGAAAGCTCATGACCAATGTAGAGGTACACCAGTAAACAAAAAGCAATACCTGAAGCCAGCCCTATAATATTAATAACTGAATAGGTTTTCTTCCGAATCAGGTTTCTGAAAGCAATTATCAGATAGTTTTTTAACATAGGTTTAAGGTTTATTTGTCTGGAACCTGGATTACGCAGATTAAAGGATTTTCAGGATTAGGTTGTGTGAATTCATATAATCCTGCTAATCCAATCATCCAATAAATCCCGGTCCAGACTATTCATTTCTTAAGCTTTTTACCGGGTTCGATAAGGCTGCCTTGATCGACTGGAAACTTACGGTTAGCCAGGCTATAATGAGGGCACACAGGCCGGAAATTACAAATACGGTGATACCCATATCTACCTGGTAGGCAAAATTCTGCAGCCACTGTTTCATTATGTACCAGCCCACAGGCGTAGCAATTACAAATGAAATTAACACAAGACGGGTAAAATCTTTGGAAAGCAAGAGTACAATGGAAGAAACCGAAGCACCTAATACCTTCCGGATACCAATTTCCCTGGTCCGCTGGGTAGCTGTGTAAGAAGCCAGGCCAAAAATTCCCAGGCAGGCAATAAAAATAGCCAGTACCGCAAATGCAATAAATACCTGTAAGAACCGCTCCTCCGAACGGTATAAACTGGCAATATCTTCATCCATAAAAGAGTAGCTCAGCGGAAACTCAGCTTCAAACTGCTTCCAGGTGCGTTCAATAAAATCAATGGTAGCTGGCATCTGATTTCCCTGGATACGTACCCACATGAACTGTAAGGGATAAGATATTGGGGAAGTCACATTAAATACGACTGGTTTGATTTCACTATGTAAAGAGGAAAAGTGAAAATCTTTTACTACGCCAATAATTCTTCCCTCCTTTTTACTCCAGTCTTTTCCATTAAATATACTTCCGGCCATTGGTTCATTTACCGGGTTTTCCAGATTCAGGAATTTAGCAGCCGTTTCGTTTACTACCCAGGCATCTTTTACATCCGAAGGAAAATCTTTCGAGAAGCCGCGGCCGGCAATTATTTGGGCTTGCATGGTTTTGAAGAAATCAGCATCCACATCCATGGTAGCAATACTTACGCCTTCAATCGCATTTTTCTTCACATCATACTGGCGCCAGTGGGTATTGCCGCTGGTGAGTTCATTAATGGCACCTGTTACACCCAGTACATTACTATTTTTTAACAGCTCTGTTTTTAACGCTTCAAACTTGCCGGATACATTCGCAGATAAGGGTACTGTAATGACCTGCTCGGCATGGATACCTAAATTCTTAGTGCGGATGAATTGCATTTGTTTATAAATAAGAAGCGTAGATACAATCAGCGTGATGGAAATGCAGAACTGCACCACTACCAGGCTTTTGCGTAATAACAGGGAACTGCTGCCGGTTTTGGTTACATTCCCTTTCAGCACACTGGTCATTTTGAATGCGGATAAAAAGAAAGCAGGATAACTGCCAGCTAACAGGCCCACGATCCATGAAAAGCTGAGTAATCCAATCAGCAGCCAGATATTACCGGTTAGGTCTACGGATAATTGTTTGTTGGAAAGGTCATTAAACCAGGGCATGGCTACAATGGCCAGTAAGTAAGCAATCACCATGGCACAGGTAGTAATAAATACCGATTCCCCCAGAAACTGGACAATCAACTGAGATTTGTTGGCACCTACTACTTTGCGTAATCCCACTTCTTTCGCACGCTCAATGGAACGGGCCGTTGTCAGGTTCATGTAGTTGATGCAGGCGATGCTGAGAATAATAAGGGCAACAGCAGCAAAAACGTAGATATAGGTGATGCTTCCATTGGCTTGTATCTGGTCGCCCGATTGGGAGTACAGGTGTATTTTAGTAAGGGGTTGCAGCTTAAACTGCATATACTTTGGCGCTTCTTCTCCAATATATTTGGCGGTAAACGCTTCCAGCTGCGCTTCTATCTGATGGGAATTATAGTTTTCCGGTAAGAGCAGATAGGTATAATGCGAAGTACCTCCACTGCTGGGATGACGCATCCAGTCTGGATAGCCTGCTTCTATGGTCTGGACAGACACCACAAAGTTTACCTGAAAATGAGAATTTCTAGGCATCTCTTCTATCACCCCAGTCACTTTTACCGTATTTCCATTGATGTCAAGCAACTGGCCCAGGGGGTTTTGTGTTCCAAAATATTTTTGTGCGATAGCTTCTGTAATAACGGCTGTGTTTGGCCCATTTAATACCTGATGTGGATTTCCTTTGACAAAGGGAAAAGAAAAAATATCGAAGAACGTACTGTCGGCAAAAGCAATTCCCTCTTCTATGTGTTGCTTGTCCTGGTATTTTACCAGATCCCTTCTGATTTCCATCCGGACATATTTTTCAATCTGGGGAAAAGCGGTTTTGAGCAACGGCGCTAATCCAAAATTCGATTGTGCAAAAGGCTCCAGAGTTTGCCCACCCCGGGCTGATTTACCCTCTACCCTATATATCCGGTTTTTATTTGCCTGCTGCTGGTCAAAACTTAATTCATCGGTTATAAATAATACAATGAGTAAACAGGCTGCCATTCCAATCGCTAAGCCTAAAATATTGATCAGAGAAAATACTTTATGCCGGAGCAGGTTTCTGAAAGCGATGGTAAAATAGTTAGTGAACATATTGGTTGTTTTAGGTGTCTATTCCATCATTCATTTTTCTTATCTAGAACCTGGATTACACAGATTTTGGGATTTACAGGATTATCTGGTTATGAATCTTTTACTCCTAAAAATCCAATTATCCGATAAATCCTGGTTCCAGACTATTCATTTCTCAAACTTTTTACCGGATTCATTACCGCTGCTTTGATGGCCTGGAAGCTAATGGTAAGTAAAGCAATGATTCCTGTAAGTATACCTGCCAGTACCAGTATCCAGAAGCTCACATCAATGCGGTAAGCAAAATTCTGTAACCATTGGTGTAATCCATACCAGGCAATCGGTGCTGCCACCACAAAGGCAATCAACACAAGCCGCAGAAAATCCTTTGAAAGTAGTAGCACAATATTGCTTACCGAAGCGCCCAGCACTTTGCGTACGCCAATTTCTTTGGTACGCTGGGAAATGGCGAAAGAAGCCAGTCCGAATAAACCTAAACAGGCAATAAATATGGCCATTCCTGAAAATATACCAGTGATTTTGCCGAACTGAAATTCACTTTTGTATTGCTGGTCAAACATTTCATTAAGAAAATAATACTCAAGTGTTTGCCCCGGAAATAATTGTTGCCAGGTTTTTTCAGTAGCCGTTACGATTTCTCTGGCGTGTTTGGTGTCTATCTTGAGTGTATAGAAATTATTGTAATTGCCATTGTACCAGTGAATCAAGGGCAAGTGTGTCTCTTTCAGCGAGCGCTGATGAAAATTTTTAATCACGCCTACAATAGTCGAATACGCTGTACCCGGATAGTAGGGCAAATTGATCTTTCCACCAATAGCCTCCGCAGGCGAAGCAAACCCCAGTTGTCTGGCGGCTTCTTCATTGATGATCACATCACCAGCGTTGGGGGAAGATTCAAAAAAGTTACGCCCAGCCGCCATTTCAATTCCCAGGGTAGGAATAAAGTGGGCATCAATTCCATACAGATAGTAATTATACCCGGCTTTGTCATCTGAGCCATAGCGGACAATTGAGTTTTGGGTGTTCAGTTCATGTATACTTACTCCCGGAACAGAACTTGATCCGGCTACCTGCTGAACATACGGTTTTTTCAATAGTTCATTTCTGAAAACTTCTTTATTGCGTAAAGAAACCGAATCATTTCCTGTCAGAACAGGTGCTGTTACGACCAGAATCTGGCTGGCATCCATGCCTAGTTTCTGGCTTCGCATAAAATGTACCTGCTGGTATACAATAAAGGTAGTAGCAATCAATATAACAGAAGCAGCAAACTCTGTTACCACCAGTCCTTTGCGTAGGTAACTGCTCTGGGGAGAGCCCGAAAATCTCCGTTGCAGAATGAGACTTGGCCTGGCTGAGGATAAAAATATGGCTGGATAAATACCGGAAAGCAGGTTGTTTACAAGAAAAGTAAAGGCCAGTGTATACCAGAAATTCCGGTTTTGGAAAATAGTAGTAGGAATCGGTTTGCCTATAATTTCTGTGTATAAGGGCAAGCAAAGCTGTATCAGCAATAAAGAGATCAGCAGGGCAGCCACATTAATTAAGGCAGACTCCACCAGAAACTGATGAATAAGCGATACTTTAGACGAGCCCAGGGTTTTTCGGATGCCTACTTCTTTGGCCCGCTCTATTACTCTGGCAGTAGTCAGATTTACGTAATTAATCAATCCTATGAGCAGAATTACAATGGCAATAGCTATCAGGAAACGAACAATTTGTATATCTCCATTTACTTCAGGTTCAAACCCTTTATGAGAGTATAAATGAATATCTTTGATTGGCTCTGCTGTCAGCATTTCATTTTTCAGCCTTTCTTTAGAGATATTTTTCAGTGTCTGGTTTAGCTGCACCAGGGTAGTTCCGGGCTTTAGTTCTACGTAGGTATAATTATTATTGCTGTTCCAGCTATTCATGTCCCGGCCCAGCTTTTCCAGGGTAATTAAGGAAAGAATAATATCCAGCTTCAGGTGCGTATTTTCCGGAATATCTTGTATCACACCTGCAACGGTTACATTCTCGGTGAGCGGCTTTACATGAAATACTTTCCCAACTACATCTGTACTGCCGAAAATTTTCCTGGCTACTGTTTCCGTAAGTACGGCCTGCATAGGCTGACGTAAAGCTTCTGTAGGATTGCCTTTCAGAAATGAAAAGCTAAACATAGAAAACAGAGAAGCGTCTGCGGCATATACTCTTTCTACCAGAATGGATTTTTCTTTAACGCCTGCCTCACATTCGCCTACATGCTGCACGCGTACATAATCGGCGACTTCCGGCATTTGTGTTTTTAACGCTGGTGCTAATGCCGGATAGGTTTCACTATCAGTGGCCACATATTCAGCCCCTTTGTATAAATCCAGTGTTACCCGGTAAATATGATCGGCTTTTGCATTGAAACCCTCATAACTGTATTCAAACTGCACATAATACATAATGAGCAGAAAGGCAGTAGTAGCAATGGCTAATCCGGCCACATTGATGAGTGAAAAAACCTTATTTTTCAGTAAGGTGCGGACAGCGATAGTCAGATGATTTTTTAACATAGACAATTATGTTTAGTAATCCAGGTTCAGGTAGTTTTTACTCATTTCTCAAACTTCTCACCGGGTTCATGATAGCAGCTTTTATGGCCTGCCAGCTCACAGTAATAAAAGCAATCACTATGGCAAGCAATCCGGCCAGGGCAAATACCCAGGGGCTTATATCTACGCTGTAAGCAAAATTCTCCAGCCACTCATTCATCGCATACCAGGCAATAGGCGCAGCAATCACAAAGGCAATTATTACCAGCCGGATAAATTCTTTGGAAAGCAGCAGCACAATATTCTGAACGGATGCACCCAGTACTTTGCGGATACCAATCTCTTTGGTACGCTGCTCAGCCGTAAACGCAGCCAGTCCAAACAGGCCTAAACAGGAAATCAGTATGGCAATGGCAGCAAAAGAATTGAATAATTTACCTACCGTCTGATCGGTCTGGTACATGCGGTTAAATTCTTCGTCCAAAAAATTATATATAAATGGATAGCCGGGATTATATTGGTTCCATATTTTCTCAGCAGCAGCAATGGCTTTTGAGGCATTCTGGGCAGTAGTTTTTACATACATGGCCCCCGCCAGTTAGGCCAGTAGAATAGGATCATGGGCTCAATTTTCTGGCTCAGGTTCTTAAAATGAAAATCCTTTACCACCCCGACAATGGTGCCATTCCTTTCATGAAATTTAAATGATTTGCCAACCGGGTCACTAATGCCCATTTGCTGGATAGCCGTTTCGTTGAGAATGTAATGGGTAGAATCGGCGGGGGTACCTGAAAAACCTTTTCCTGCCACCAGTTGTAAGTTCATTAATTGCAAAAAATTACGTTCCACAGACAATTGGTTAATGATGAACGTACGGTCTGGCGCTTTACCCTCCCAGTCTGTATCACCAGTAGATGACCAGTTATTCAACACATTCCCACCAGTAGCGGTTACGTCCAGCACACCAGGTTGTTTAAGCAATTCGGCTTTGGCCGCTTCAAAATGGTTTTCGATTTCACGCAGTCCAAACGTCATTACATTTTCTTTGTCGTATCCTAAATTTTTACTGCGGATATAATCCAGCTGACCGCCTACTACCAGCGTACCGATAATGAGTATAATCGATAATGCAAATTGCACAACTACCAGGCCTTTCCGGAAAGCTGAGTTGCTCCCACCGGATGAATAAGCCGTAGCCCGCATCAAATGTAGGGGCTTAAAGGAGGAAAGCAGCAATGCCGGATAACAACCTGCCAGTATCAATGTAACCAGCATGGTAAGTACAAGCACGGATAAAATCTGCGGTTCCAGCGGATTGAACACCAGTTGCTTGCCGGAAAGATCATTATATACTGGTACCAGTAAGCCAATGAGTATCAGGGCAACAATGAGCGACATTCCCAGCACCAGTGCCGATTCACCCATAAACTGCCCGAAAAGCTGTCGCCGGTCGGCACCCACAATTTTGCGCATACTCACTTCTTTGGCCCGTTTGGTAGCCCGTGCGGTAGCTAAATTCACATAATTAATGCAGGCAATCAGAATGATAACAATGGCTACCAGGCCCATAATCCGGACCGTCTGGATACCAGCGTCGGTGCCATCCGCTTTGTACAAATGCAACTGAGGCAGCGGTTGCATAAGGTAGTTCATTTTAGCTGTAAATTCGTTTGGCTGATTTTTGCGGTGAATCTGGGTAAGTTTATCAGCTACAGTAGTTGCTTTGGCGGTTTGGTGAAGAGAAAAGTAGGTATCAAAATTATAATTTCCCCAATCCTCATCAATGGTTTTCCAGTCACCGTTGCCACCATATTCTTCCTTTACTACATCCATAGGCAGTAGCACCTCATATTTCAGACTGGAATTACCTGGCATATCCCGGATCACACCGCTTACCTCGTAATTATGCTTGTTATCTACCCGTATGATTTTTCCAATAGGATTTTCATTTCCAAAATACTTCTGGGCTGCCGTTTCTGTAAGTACCATGGAACGAATGACTGAGAATGGTTTTTTGGGGTTGCCTTGCACCAGAGGAAAAGAAAACACATCAAAGAAAGAAGGATCTACATAAGCCGACTTTCCCTGCATCAGGCTTTTATCTTTGTACTGATACAAGGCTTCACTCCAGGTCTGTTTAATCCGGCAGGCATTGGCAACTTCAGGAACGTCTTTCAAAGCAAAAACAGTGATGGGTGCCGGCGTAGTGCCCCAGATATTTCCTTCGCCTTCCATATTCATCCGGGCCGACAAGCGATAGATATTAGCCGCATGCTGATGAAATTTATCGAAACTAAGCTCGTCCTGCACCCATAGCAGCAGCAAGATGCCGGCAGTAAGGCCAACAGATAATCCAAAAATATTAATAAAGGAAAAAGCTTTGTTTCGCCACAGATTGCGAAAGGCAACAGTTAAATAGTTACGAAGCATAGTATCTCAAGTATAGCGGTTTATGGTATATGTAAAATTCTGGCATGTCTCAGCTGCACCAATTATCACAATAAATCTGCCTTTATAATAAAAAACTATAAATCAGAGCATTAACAATAAATATTATCTATTCTCTATTAAAAAGGTGTCCGGAAATGAACAGCTATTGCACGCAGATGAACAGTGGGAATTACAGAATTAAGTATACCTGAAATAGCTGGTAAACCACTGCATGCTAAGAATTATTTGAGTCCGCTTATTACTTTTGCATCTACCCAGAAGATGTCTCCGTCCCTTGAAAAGAAAAGGTATTTCCCATCGGCCGTAACAAATGGGCAAAATTCATAACCCTGCGTATTAATAGCATTTCCCATATTTTTTGCCTTTCCCCATTGTCCCTTACTGTCTTTAAAGCTGATCCATAAATCTCCCCGGCCAACTCCATCCGGCCGTTCTGCACAATAGATCAGATAGTCTTCATTGGGGGAAACAAATACATCGGCTTCATAATGCTCAGAATTAATGGCGCTGCCTAGCCTGGTGGAAGCACCAAATGCAGATTTAGAAAAAGGAGAAGTATAGATATCGTACTTGTTGGATTTGACATTTTCAGCCTGCTTATTGGATGAATAATACATGGTTCCTCCTTTGGTGAAAGAGATATAATATTCGTTATGGGCAGAATTGATCTCTTTGCCGGCATTCAAAGGTTTCGACCATCCGTCTTTTTGCCGCTCTACATACCAGATGTCAATATCTTTTTTATCGCCTTTTCCATCCATGGCCTGGTCTGAAATAAAGAACAGCCTTTGTTCATCGGGAGATAAAAATGGGTCGTTATAGCCATATTTGTCGCTGGCGAGTACTTTTGCCGGTTCCGACCATTTGTCGTTTTCATATTTGATACATTCAATACGTGGCCGTTTCTCTTCTTCAATAGCAAAATAAAAATCTTTTCCATCCTTGGTAAAAACCGAACCAAACTCATATCTATCTTTTACTGAGACGATGCCTGGCGCAAATATTTGGGGAGTGGAACCTGGAGGCGATTGGTTCAGATAGGTAGAATTCTCTTTTTTAGCATTTTGGGCAAAACCCATTCCGATAAAAAGGAACAGAAATAAGGAGAGTAAAGAGATGCTTTTCATCATGTGTCTGTATAGGTGGGCGGATGGTGAACGCTAGTATTACTTCTCCATTACAAGCAGAAAATACTTAACAGGGAATACAAGCGCAAAAAAGAATAGAACCGGTATACAACATATTTGTGCCGGTTCTATTCCTGTATTCAATATATTTACTCGCTTCGCAGGCTTTTTACCGGATTAGCCAGGGCTGCCCGAATAGACTGGTAACTTACGGTGAGCAGCGTAATTAACAGCGCACATAGAGCCGTTCCCGCAAAAATCCACCAGGAAATCTGAGAACGGTAGTCATATGTTGACAGCCATTTATACATTACATAATAAGCAATAGGCGCTGCAATCAGTAAAGAAATAATGACCAGACGTACAAAATCTTTCGATAACAACATCCACAGATCTACTACCGAAGCGCCCAGCACTTTGCGAATACCAATTTCTTTGATGCGCTGCTCAGCAGTGAACGAAGCTAAGCCAAATAAGCCCAGGCAACTGATGAGAATGGCCAGGCCGGCAAATACACTCGCCAGCGTTCCAATGCGTTCTTCATCGCTGAATTTGCGGGCATATTCTTCATCAGTGAATTTATAATCGAAGGGACTGGCCGGACTCATTTTCTTGAAAACCGATTCAACTTGTGCCAGGGCATCCCGGACTGGAACGCCTGGTTTCAAACGAATGGTTATCACCCCTACCCAGCCATAGTCCAGCTTGAAAATGGTAGGCTCAATAGGCCGGAATGGCGATTGAATAACCATATCCTTTATAATCCCAATGATCTGCCAGTTTTTATCATTCCATTTAATAGTTTCTCCCACCGGATTTTTAAGGCCAGTTACCTTGAGCGCTGCTTCGTTGAGAATAAGCCCGGAAGTATCTGTACTATAGTCTCTGGAAAAATCCCGGCCTTGCAGCATCTGCCAATTAATCGTTTTTCCGTAATCATGTGAGTGCGATACAATAGCAAAAAGAGGAACAGAATTGGGATCTTTTCCTTTCCAGTCGAAGCCAATCTGGTTCTGGTAAATGGCGGTAGTCGGGCTGCCGGATTGTGCCATTTCCTGTACAGCCTCTGTTTTGAGCAGTTCACTCCGCAGCACTTCATACTTTCCGTTCAGGTCTTCTGTGTGAACAGAGACAGAAATCAAGCCTTCGCGGTTATACCCTACCGGACGGTTTTTGGCATGCTGTATTTGTTTGAATACAACGGCTGTCCCGATGATGAGGGTAACAGAAACGGTAAATTGTAATACCACCAGCACTTGCCTGGGCAAGGCCGCAAACTTCCCAACTTTGAATGTACCTTTTAATACCCGCACCGGATTGAACGACGACAGATAGAAAGCCGGATAACTGCCAGCTAACAGGCCAGTAAACAAGGTAAACCCAATGCTTGCCAGCCAGAAAACCGGGTTTGCCCACTGGCTGTTCATTTTTTTGTCGGCCAGTTCATTAAACCAGGGTAAGCTAATAAGTACAATAAAATAGGCCAGGAAAAAAGCGATAAATACGACTAATATAGATTCGCTTAAAAATTGAAATACCAGCTGGCTTTTTACCGAACCTACGGCTTTACGAATCCCTACTTCTTTCGAACGTTTTTCAGAACGGGCGGTGGCCAGATTCATAAAGTTGATACAAGCCAATAGCAGCACAAATATGCCAATAATGGCAAATAGCCAGACAAACTGAATCCGTCCACCTACCACTGAGCCATCTTTAAACTCGGAATACAAATGCCATTTACTCATCGGATGTACCAGCACTTCTTCCTGCCCATCAGAAGCGGTTAGGTGCTGCATGGGAATTCCTCTGATTTTGGCTGTAACCTTATTAAAATCTACTTTGTCGTTTAATTGCACAAACATTTGCCAGGAATGGTTGCCCCACTGATCATAGGAGTTTTTTACCCAGGGTTCTTCGGCTAAATAGGCTTCCCAGGGAATAAGCAGCGATGACTCATAGAATTCTGAATTACGGGGCAAATCCTCAAATACACCGGCTATCTTATAGGTGGTCTTGTTATTTTTCTTGATTACTTTATTCATCGGATCCTCGTCGCCGAAAAGTGATTTTGCCAGCGATGCATTAATCAGCATAGAAGAAGGGTCTTTAAGGGCGTTGCGGCTCCCTTTGATCATTTTCAGCGTCATCATTTCGGGGAATTCCGGCTGGGTATAGAGGCCTTGGGTAGAAATTCTTTTATCGCCATAGGCCAGAATATGCCCGAAATTCCAGGAAGTCATTACCACATATTTGAAATCAGAAGTATACTTACTCCGCAGTTCTTCCGACAAAGGAATAGCTACCGCTGAATGAGTACCTGTTTCACCGTTAAAGGTCTGCGTGGTTTTCACCTGCCCGATACGGTCGTAGTTTGCGTGGAATTTATTATAGGTCAGTTCATCGTGCAGCCAGAATCCGATCAGCACGGCAACGGCCATTCCTATGGCTAAGCCAAAAATATTGAGAAAGGAATAGACTTTGTTTTTAAATAAATTCCGTAAGGCGATAGTGAGATAATTTTGAAGCATAATGGTACAGGGATGAATGTATTAATCAATCATTTTCAGCCGGTGCCAACTAGCATCACAATAAATCTGCCCTTAAATTAAAATATTAAAAATCAATTATTTACATCTCAAATTCAGGAGCAAACTATCCACAAATGTGTCCGGAAATGAACACTCATTGCACGTTGATGAACAGTAAAATCTCGACCGCAGACGACACAGATGAAAGGATGAATAAGTTTTCTTTTTATCCTATTTTATCAAAAAAAGCTGTGTCATCTGCGGTCCAAACCTTACTCATTGCGTAAACTTTTTACCGGATTAGCTAAAGCCGCTTTAATGGCCTGATAGCTTACGGTTAATAGGGTAATCAACAATGCGCCGATGGCCGCCATAGCAAAAATCCACCACGAAATTCCAGAACGGTATTCGTACCGCTGCAACCAGGTGTACATCAGGAAATAGGCAATGGGAATGGCCACCAGCAGGGAGACAATGACTAAGCGCACAAAATCTTTGGAAAGCAGCAGCCATAAATCCATTACCGAAGCGCCAAGCACTTTACGTACCCCGATTTCTTTAATGCGCTGCTCGGCCGTGAAGGATGCCAGGCCAAACAAGCCCAGGCAACTGATTAAAATGGCTAATCCGGCAAATACACCAGCCAGTTTACCAATACGTTCTTCGTCACCAAACTTCTTGGCATATTGCTCATCTACAAATTTGTATTCAAAGGGTGATGCCGGATTATATTTTTTAAAAACCTGTTCAATTTTAGCCAGTGATTCTCTGGCTGTTTTAGCCGGATTTAGCTTCGCCAGTATTACATTTCCCCCGTCATTAGACAGGTGAAACAAAGAAGCCCGTACCGGCTGATAGGGTGATTGTACTACCATATCTTTGATGACACCAATAATCGTAAATGGCTTATTATTCCACTTGATCTGGGTACCTACCGGATTTTTTAACCCGATAAATTTTACCATCGCCTCATTGATTACAAATGCAGCAGAATCGGTGGCAAAATCCCTGGAAAAATCCCGGCCTTCTTTAAATTGCCAGCCAACGGTTTTGCCAAATTCATACGTTACGCCAGAATTAGGAAAATCAATAGCCAGGTTAGGGTCTTTGCCTTCCCAGTTAAACCCACCATTTGTATTCCAAACTTCTGTGGTAGGACTGGTAGATTCAGTCATCTCTACGATGGCACCTTGCGATTTTAACTCGGTTCGTACCACTTCAAAATGATTATGAATTTCCGGTATAATAACATCCACCTGGATCAGGCCATTCCGGTCGTAGCCAATGGGACGGTTCTTGGCATGCTGAATCTGGCGGAAGACAACAATGGTGCCGATAATTAAAGTAACCGAAACCGTAAACTGTAATACGACCAATGCTTTCCTGGGAATAGCCGCAAAACGACCTGCCCGGAAGGTGCCTTTCAGTACTTTTACCGGCTGAAAAGAAGATAAATACAAAGCCGGGTAACTGCCGGCAATGATACCAGTAAGTAGAATAAAGCTAATACTTGCCAGCCAGAACAAGGGATTCAGCCACAAAACTGTCATTTTTTTGTCGGCGACTTCATTGAAAAAAGGCAGGGAGAATTGTACAAGAAACAAGGCCAGAAAGAAGGCCAATACAGATACCAATACCGATTCACTAAAAAACTGAAAAATCAACTGCTCCCGGATAGAACCCAGGGTTTTGCGGATGCCTACCTCTTTCGCCCGTTTTTCGGAGCGGGCAGTAGCCAGATTCATAAAGTTGATACAGGCCAGGAGCAGCACAAATATTCCGATTATTCCGAAAAGGCGCACAAACTGAATCCGTCCGCCTACATTTACGCCATTTTTAAACTCCGAGTATAAATGCCATTTGTTCATCGGATGCAGAAAAACTTCTGGCTTGTACCGCTTATCTTCCTGGTTTATTTTATTATATTTTACATTTTTAATCTTAGCTGACACCTGGTCTACATCTGCATGTTCAGCAAGCTGGGCAAAAGTCTGGGTGAAGTTACTGTCCCAGGGATCGTTCATTTTCTGAATCCAGTCGTTATGGATCAGGTATAATTCCCAGGGTAAGAGTATATTCAACTCTCTAAACTCTGAATTATAAGGTATATCCTCATATACACCGGTAACTTTTACATCGTACTTATTATTCAACTTAATCACTTTATTCATAGGATCGGCATTGCCAAAAACAGCTTTAGCCACCGATTCGGAAAGCAGAACAGAATATGGGTCTTGTAAGCCATTCCGTGTGCCTTTCAGCATTCTCAGCGATAACATGTCGGTTACCGCTGGTTCAAAATAGTTTCCAAAGGTAGAAAGCGTTTTATCGCCATACTTGAGAATATGCGTATTCGTCCAGGAAGATTGCAGCACATACTTAAAATCGCTTCCATAATTAGCTAGTATTTCTTCAGCCATCTTGGCTGGATTGGATACCTGGCTTTCTTTGTTTCCATTATAAATATTATGCTGCATCACCCGGGCAATGCGGTCATAATTTTTATGGTAGCGGTTATAGGAAAACTCATCGTACATCCATAGTCCAATGAGCATAGCTACCGCCATGCCAACAGATAATCCACCAATATTGAGGAACGAGTAAACTTTGTGCTTAAGCAGGTTCCGGAAAGAGACAGTAAGATAATTGCGTAGCATGGTTTTAATAAGGTATATATAATTGTATATTTCTATTTTTGGTCTGGAACCAGGATTTATCGGATTAGACGATTAACAGGATTTTCTATTGGTAGATTTTAGCCAGTTCATCATTTTAATCTGCGTAATCTTCGGTACAGACTTATTCGTTTCTCAAACTTTTCACCGGATTCAATAAGGCTGCTTTAATGGCTCTTCCGCTCACGGTTAAGGCGGCAATCAGCAGAGAAGCGCCTATGGCTAATACAAAGGGCATTACACTGATAGGAATACTATAAGCAAAATTGGATAGCCATTCTCTGGTAATCCAGATGGCAAAAGGCACAGCCACCACTCCGGCAATAAATACAAGTTTCAGAAAATCTTTGCCTAGCAATACAACCAGCTGGCTGACTGAGGCACCCAGCACTTTCCGTACGCCAATTTCTTTCACCCGTTGTTCGGCCATAAAAGAAGCTAATCCAAATAAACCTAAGGCAGCAATGAAAATTGTAAGTAAAGTGGTGTAAAGCAGCGTTTGTCCCAAACGGACCTGGTCATCATAAAGCTGGGCAAAATCGTCGTTGAGGAAAGTATACTGGATGGGATGTATAGGTTCTACTTGTTTCCATATTTTTTCTATGTAGGCTACAGTAGAACGTATCTCTTTTGTATTCATCCGGATAGCCGCATAAGAAGCACCTCTGGATTTAACATTGCCCAGCAGAATCATTGGCTGAATTTCTGAAGCCAGGCTCTGAAAATGAAAGTCTTTTACAACGCCAATGATAGTACCCATTTTTTCCTGACCGCTGAGACCTATCTGGTGACCTACCGGATTTTTCAGGTTATACTCTTTAACAAATGCTTCATTCACCACAAAGGAACGGCCGGTCGTATCGGTATAATCCGACCATGAGAAAAATTGTCCCTGTGCCAGTTGCAGACCTAATGTTTTTACATAATCCGGGTCCACCCAGAACATATGGGCCAGGTGGTCTTCCTGTTCGCCGGCCAGTTTGAACATATTATCGGGAGCAAACGTACCCGGAAGGCTGGAAGCTGTTGTTACAGCAGAAATATGAGGATTCTGCTGCATTTCTCCTTTTAAAGCCTGAATTTTATCTACAGATTCGGGTGTATTGATGCGAACTACTAAAGTCTGATCAGAAGAAAAACCCAGTTCCTGATCCTGCATATACTGCACCTGCCGGTAAATAAAGGTCATCACAATGGCTACCGTAATGGCCATAGCAAACTGCATAATGACCAGACTTCTCCGTAAAAACTGCCCCCGGTTCTGGTGACTGAATTTGCCTTTTAATACCTCTACCGGCCGGTATGCCGATAAAAAGAAAGCCGGATACAAGCCAGACAATATGCCAAGCAGCAACACTAAGGCGATTAAATATCCACCCACTTGCAGCCATTCATTCCATCCCAGCACCAGATTCCGGTCTGTAACAACGTTGAAGGCAGGTAGAAATACAGTAGCCAGTAAGATCACCAGAGGAATGGCGGTGAGACTTTGTAAACTGGCTTCGGATAAAAACTGGAAAACCAGTTCTCTTCTATTGGCACCGGATACTTTACGTATGCCCACTTCTCTGGCCCGTTTGCCAGCCTGGGCAGTAGCCAGGTTCATGTAATTGATGCTGGCAATAAGCAGGATCACAATAGCTACTGTTCCCAGTATAATTGAATTCTGGTAATTGCCTTTTACTACAAACGGCCCGTTCATCTGGGTAGAATACAAATGCACATCACTTACCGGTTGAAAACGCCATTGAGGCAGTTCGCCAATATTTGTATTGTATTTCTTTCTTTCTTCTTTTACGAACTCATTTATTAAAGCCGTCACTTTATTTTCCAGCTTCGCTATATTGGTCTGCGGATGCAGGGATACATACGTGGTTGGATCATTGCCATCCCAGGCATAATAGTAGGAATCCGGATCTGTATAATATAATTCTGCTTCCAGATGGGTTTTGCCGGCATAAGGAGCCAGTATTCCGGTTATTTTATAATCTTTTTTATTGTTTACCCGAAGCGTTTGGCCCACCGGATTAGTGTTGCCATACAATCTAATCGCTAATTCACTGTTGAGTACAACAGAATAGGGCTGCAACAAGGCAGTTCCTGCATCTCCATGAAGCAGAGGCAATTTGAACACTGCCAGAAAATTGCTGTCCGTTGAAACGGCTAAGGGTGTATATAAAGATTTATTGGCTTGGGTAGTCAGCAATACCTTTCCATCATTGCTTAACCTGGTAGCCGCCTGAATTTCGCCAAACTCTTGTTTAATTGTATGGCCGAGTGGCGGCGGTGTCCAGGCGCTGCCATAAGGTGCCCAATACCGGTATACCCTATACACATTTTCTGCATTGGGAATCCACCGGTCGTAACTATGCTCCTGCTTTACATACAGCATAATTAAAGTAGCTACGGCCAGGCTTACGGCTAAGCCAGACACATTCAGCAAGGTATATACCCGGTGTTTACTGATATTTCGGAGGGCGATGGTTATATAGTTCTTTAGCATATTATTTTATATTTTATTTGTCTTGTCTGGAACCTGGATTACATGGATTAAAGGATTTTCAGGATTAGGTTGTGTAAATTCATAAAATCCTGCTAATCCTAACATCCAATAAATCTTGGTTCAGACCATTTTTATTCATTTCTTAAACTTTTTACCGGATTCATCAGGGCAGCTTTGAGGGACTGATAACTTACAGTGAGTAAAGCAATAATAAATACCAGAATGCCGGCTATAATAAAAGCATCCCACCCTACTTCAATTCTGGAGGCAAAATTTTCCAACCATTTATTAATTAGCACATACGATACTGGCGTAGCAATCAGAAAAGCGATGAGTACAAGCTTAGTAAAATCGGTAGAAAGCAGCAATACAATATTGGAGGCAGAAGCCCCTAATACCTTGCGTACGCCGATTTCTTTGGTTCGCTGCTCGGCTGTGAAAGTAGCTAAGCCAAATAAACCCAGGCAAGCGACACAAATGGCTATGCTGGTAAATACAAGGAAAGTCCGGCCAATTTTTTCATCAGCCGCATATTGTTTATTGAACTCTTCGTCCAGGAAGAAATATTCATAGGGATGGTTTGGAAACAACTCCTGCCACTTTTTTTCCACAAAAGCCATCGTAGCTGGCAAGTCTTTGGTTTGCACTTTTAAGCTGATATGATTGAGCCTGTCTACATTTACGGCCATGATAAGCGGTTCAATGGGTGCTTGCAGGGAACGGTAATGAAAATCTTTATATACCCCAATAATTTCGCCATTACGGCCAAAACCGGCACCCAGCTTTTTACCGATCGCTTCTTCCGGTAAAACCCAGCCGAAGGCTTTTAATGCCGTTTCATTGATCATAAACGCATTTTCGGCATCTGTGATAATGTTTTTATCAAATGCCCGACCAGCAACCGTACCAATATTGTATAGCTTCAGAAAGTCAAAATCTACAAACAGGTAGTACATAGACTGGCCTTTATCGTCGGCTTCTCCCAGCAGTGAAACGGCAAAATTCTCAACTCTTCTCCCTGGTACACTGGCAGAAGCAGCAGCATCTGTAATAGAAGTATGATTTTTAAATTCACTCTTAATCACTTCATAATTCTCCCGGATGGAAGCCCCACCCCTAACCGGAAGTACGACTACCTGTTCTTTAGAAAAACCCAGGTTCTGATCTTTCATAAAGTTGAGTTGCCGGTACACCATAATAGTGCCTACCATAAGCATCAGGGAAATACTAAACTGGCATACCACCAGCACCTTACGCAAGGTGCTTCCTTTTGCGCCCATACTGATTTTTCCTTTGAGTACAGATATAGGTCGGAAAGACGACAGGAACAGAGCCGGATATATAGCCGCCATTACGCCTACTATAAAAGTAATGCCAATAAGGCTTCCTACAAACTGAGGTGAGATGACCTGAGCCAGATCGATGCTTATTCCAGATAGCTGTTCAAATAAAGGACGGACTATATACATGATACCTGCAGCCAGAATCAATGCAGATACCGTTTGTAATAAAGACTCGGAAACAAACTGAAAGATCAATGGCATTCTGGAAGCGCCTACCACTTTACGAACGCCCACTTCTTTGGCCCGGTTAGCAGCTTGTGCGGTGGTAAGATTGATATAGTTTAAGGAAGCGATGAGTATAATCAGAATACCTACCACGGAAAGAATATACACATTAATAGCATTTCCAGGTACTTCTGCCTCACCGCTCAGGTTAGAATGCAGATGAATGTCTTTTACTGGCTGAAGAAAATAAACAAAGGCTGTACCCCATTCTTTTAGCTGGCCCCTACATATGAATTAGCTGCTGTTGCAATCTGCTTATTGAACTGAGCCATATCTACGTTTTCTATTACTTTTATATAGGTAAGAAACATCGTAGAAAACCAGTTTGAGGCTGTTTCCTGGTACCATTTTTCTTTTTCCAGGGTAGCTAATGAGGTAAGTATATTGAATTTCAGATGGCTGTTGTCAGTTAATTTTGCCATCACGCCTGTTACTTCATAGGCTGCATCATTCACTTTCAGCGTCTTTCCAATGGGATCTTCTTTGCCAAAGTATTTACGGGCAGTTTCTTCGGCAATTACTACTGTCGAAGGGCGGCTTAGGGCAGTTCTGGCATCACCTTTCAGAAGAGGAATGGTAAATACATTGAAAACTTCAGGCGTAGTGAGGAAAAAATTATCTTCATAAAAGCTCTTTTCCTCCCCGTATTTTACCAGCAGGCTGTTCCACCGCCACAATTGAACAGCCTCTTCTACCTGTGGAAAATCTTTTTTCAAGGCATGCACCAGTGGAGCCGAAGTCTGTGCAAACATCCGGTTGTCTGCCTTGCCCCGGATATCTATGGCTACTCTGTAAATGCGGTCGGCATCCTGGTGGTAGGTGTCATAGCTTAGTTCATTCCGGATAAAGAAAAAGATGATGATGCAGGAGGCAATGCCTACGGCCAGCCCGGAAACATTTAAGAAGGTATAGCCTTTATGCCGGCTTATATTTCTCAAGGCAACAGTTATATAATTTTTTAGCATATCATTTTATGTTTATTATCTGGAACCTGGATTACACAGATCAAAGGATTATCAGAATATATGAATGGTTGCATCTGAATAATCAATTCAGATTGTAGTTTATTCATTTCTGAGGCTTTTCACCGGATTGGCTAAGGCCGCTTTAATCGCCTGATAACTTACCGTAATGAGGGTAATCAGAATCCCTATGGCAGTAGCCAGTACAAACACACTAGGGCCTATACGGATGCGGTAGTCATATTTTTGCAGCCAGTTTTGTAACAGATATAATGCTATCGGTGAGGCAATGGCGCAACTCAGGACAACAAGCAAAATAAAATCTTTGGAAAGCAGTAGCCAGAGTTGAGCCGCAGAAGCGCCTAATACCTTGCGGATGCCTATTTCTTTGGTGCGTTGCTGGGCTGTAAACGCCGCCAGACCAAATAATCCCAGACAGGAAATAAAGATAGCCAGTGAGGCAAAAATACCTGCCAGCTTTCCGATTAGCAGTTCCAGATTAAACTTAGCTGCATATTCCTGGTCGGCGAATTGGTATATGTAGGGAAAAGACGGATTATACTTATTGAATATAGCTGTTAGTTGCGTAATGGCTTCACTGGTTTTAATGTTCGGAGACAATCGGTACATCATAATCCCTTGTGAACGCGGCTGAGAAATGAAGATAGTAGGGTCAGCTGGCGTAAATGGAGAGATCATTAAGGCATCTTTTGCTACCCCTACTATATGAAGTTGCTTATCATCAAAGGTGATCAGTTGTCCAACAGGGTCTTTTAAACGCAACCGTTTTATCGCTGCTTCATTAAAAATAGCGCTGGTCGTATCATTGCCTCTGGTAAAATCTCTGCCCTCTTTCAAGGCCATACCGATAGTTTTGAAGTAATCATCAGACACAACAATAACACCCATTTCAACCGTTTCTCCAGCCTGTTTCTGCGACCAGTTGTCCAGGTCAGAATGCCACCAGACATCGGTTGCCGGACTGGAAGCGGTTGTTATACTTTCGACAATGCCTTTCTGTAGAAGTTCATTTTTAAGCGCTGTATAATTACGGCCTAAATCGTCATTTATATCTGTTGCCATCAGCCGGTTTAGTGAATACCTAGTAGGACCGTTTTTCGCATGTTGAATTTGCTGGTAAATAATAATAGTGCTGATGATCAATGCAATAGAACAGCTAAACTGTGCCACGACCAGAATTTTACGGGATAACCAGGCACCTCTCCCTGCCTGAAAAGTCCCTTTTAACACTTTTACCGGATTGAATGAGGATAGGTAAAAAGCTGGACGGCTTCCGGCAAGCAAAGCCGTGATAATAACACCTCCCGACATAAGCAACCAGAATAAAGCGCTGTTAAAAGGAATGTGTATAGCTTTCCCGGTGAGCGCATTAAAAGAGGGCAATGCCAGGCTTACGAACACCAAGGAAAACAGAAAAGCCAATAAAGTGAGTAAAAACGATTCTACCAGAAACTGCAAAATCAGGTCTTTCCGCTGCGAACCTACTGCCTTACGTACGCCTACTTCTCTGGCTCTGGTAGAGGAACGGGCGGTAGATAAGTTTATAAAATTGATACAGGCGATCAGTAATACCAACAGGCCTATAATGCTGAACATGCGTACATATTCCATAAATCCTTCCGTTTCCTTGCCATTCACATAATTGCCATATAAGTGCCAGTTTTTCAGCGGCTGTAATACCACAAAAGAATTCATGGCATTGGTATTATCCTTCTCGGTATGTTCTATTAGTTTAATTTTAGAAGCTACCTGTGCGAGCGTAACACCTGGCTTCAGCTTTACAAATATCTGGAAGGAATTCCAGCCAAAACTGCCGGCACGGGCTTCTTTTATGCGGCTACTGGTTGCATCGTAATAACTAAATGGCACCAGAAAATTGAATTGCAAAGAAGAATTAGAAGGCACATCTTTTGCAATTCCGCTTACTTTTAAATCATTCTCGTTATCGAAACGGACGGTTTTACCCATTGGATTTTCATTCCCGAATAAAGCTCTGGCTGTCGATTCGGTCAGTACAATAGAATAGGGATCACTGAAAACGGTATTGGCATTTCCCTGAATCAGGGGAAACTCAAACATTTTGAAAAAATCATTTCCGATCACAGCCCCATTCATGTATAGTTTTTTCTCTCCTACTTTTAATCCATGCGGACGGAAATACTCACTTTCAGCTACATATTCAATTTCCGGAACTTCATTCCGCAGCACATCGGCTAATTTGAGTGAAGTAGTAGTAAAATTGAGTGTATCGCCATTGCTGTCATAATTGCGTCGTACCTGGAAAAGGCTTTCATAACTGGGAAGAAACCGGTCATACGAATACTCATGATGCACCCATAAACCAATTAACAGGGCAACACCCATTCCGGCAGCCAGTCCTAAAATATTCAGGGCGCTGTACACTTTGTTTTTTACTAGGTTGCGCCAGGCGGTGGTGAAATAATTGAGAAGCATATTAATATTTATCGGTTTATGAATATTCATTTTTTTATGTCTGGAACCAGGATTTATCGGATATTGGGATTTATATAATTAAAGAGTCCCTTAATCAAATAATCCTGCTAATCTCCTAATCTGATAAATCCATGTTCCGGACACACTTATTCATTTCGCAGGCTTTTTACCGGGTTCATTAATGCCGCCTTAATAGACGGCGCACTTACCGCAACTATAGCTGTAAGAATTCCGATGAGTCCGGCTACGGCAAATATTTCCCAGGAAATACTAATGCGGTACGCAAAATCATCGAGCCATTTATTCATTAAATACCAGGAAAAAGGCACCGCCAGCACGAAGGCAACCAGGGCTATTTTTACGGTGCTTTTGTTGAGTAAAAAGAAAATATGCGTTAATGTGGCTCCTAATACTTTGCGGATGCCAATCTCTTTGGTGCGGTTAACAGCCATTAGTCCGGAAAGGCCAAATAAACCCAGGCAGGCAATGCCTATAGCAAATAGTGTAGAGGCACCCATCATTCCCATCCACCGCTGATAGGTTTTATACTGGCTGTTAATATCTTCATCGAGAAAAGAATATTCGAAAGGCTGGCCGTTGGATAAGGTTTTCCAGTTGTTTTCTACCGCTGAAAGCGCCTCCGGAATCCGTCCTGGTTTAATTTTTACAAGCACCGACCCTACACTGTTTGGCCTGTAGAAAAGAGCCATTGGCGCAATTTTACTTTCCAGGGAAGCATAGTGGTAATCTTTTACTACGCCCACCACCCGGCTGCTCAAGGCTTCAGACATTTCTCCTACCCTCCCGTCTTTACCCAATCTGGCTGCCAGCGTTTCGTTGATGATTATCGCATTAGAATCACTGCGTAGTTCCGAGGAAAAATTGCGGCCTTCCTGCAGTTGTATCCCCAAAGTCGGAATGTATGCCTGGTCTACCATATACACATCTACCGGCAGGTTTTCTCCCTGGATATTAAAGTAAAAAGCCATAGAATTTTTGCTGAACGACCCACTTGTGGAGCTTACCGAAACGATATCCGGATTACCAGCGGCAAACTGCCTGATGCGCTCCATCAGCACATCCATATTTTTGTTGTTGTGATTGCTTACCACTAGTACCTGCTCTTTATTATAGCCCAAGTCTTTGCGGGTGATAAATTGCATCTGACGGTACATAATCATGGAACTGGTCACCAGAAACAGACATAAAGTATATTGCACCAATACCAGTGCACCAGAAAGACGCGGATTAAAACGGTAAGTGCGGTTGCTTTTCAGGACTTTTATCGGGTGAAAACCGGATAAAAACAGAGCCGGATAGCCTCCTACAATAGCGCCCACCAATACTGTAAGTCCTAATAGTGCAGCCATTAGTACAGGCTGTTTCAGCAATTGGAAAGTCAGTTGTTTCTCAGTAAAATAATTGAAAGCCGGCAGAAAAACATGTACCAGCAGAATAGCACATATAACAGCAGCGATCACCAGTAATTGTGTTTCTATCCATAATTGCCAGGCTACCTGTTTACGGCTGGCTCCAATCACTTTGCGAATACCAATTTCCTGCGTGCGGGAAGAAGCGCTGGTCATGGACAGGGAAATGTAATTGATGCAGGCAATGAGTAAAATAAGTAAAGCAATACCCGACAAAATATACGTATACAGCGGATTGCTTACTTTATTCCAATAGACCGAAGTATCGAAATGGGTATCCGCAATATTGGTGAACCCCAACTGGTATATGGGTGTAGAGGCATCCAGCTTTTTATCGCCTCGTATCTGTGCGATTTCATCCGCATAATGGGTATTGATAAACCTGGAAAGATGTTGCCGGAAAGTGTTAATTGAGGCATGTTCTGTCAGTTCTGCAAAAACCAGGGTACTATAATAATTGTAGAGTTGATTTTTGTTTTCCTGGTAGTTTTCTTCGTGCTCGAAAGGAATCAGGATGTTAAGAGCAAGACTGGAATTACCAGGTGCCTCCTCACAAACTCCGGTAATGGTGAATATTTTTTCCTCCCCTTTCTTCTGTTGCATCACCAGTGTTTTGCCGATAGGATTTTGCTCGCCAAAAAATTTACGGGCAAGGTTCGAAGTAATTACCAGGCTCGATAAATCGTTTAAAACGGTAGCGCTGCTTCCTTGTTTGAGTGGGAAGGAGAACATGTCAAAGAAATTCTTATCAACATATTGCAGTTTCTCGTTGAAAACCTTATCACCATGTCTGAAGATGGCCTGTCCTTCCCTCACCCGGACTGTTTGTTTGATTTCAGGAATTTCTTCCTGCATTAGTGGGGCTAAGGGTATAGGCAGATAGATTAATTTATTTCCATGCCTGTTTTTAAGATTGCTAAAAAATCCTTTTTCCTCTTCTCCGGTAGCAGGCTCGGCCAGATTGGTCCGGTGTATGCGGTAAATGCGGTCAGCTTTTGTATGAAAACGGTCAAACGAAAGTTCGTCCTGAATAAAAGTAAGGATGAGCAGGCAAAAAGCAATTCCGACCGACAGACCAAATCCGTTGATAAAGGCATAGGCTTTTTGCTTGACAAGATGCCGTACAGCCGTTTTAAAATAATTCTTTAGCATACAAGGTTTAAGGTTAGGTTTATTTATTGGTCTGGAACATGGATTTATCGGATTAGGAGATGAGTAGGATTTTTATCTGTTTTTTCATCTTCTTAATCAATTTAATCTATGTAATCTGCGGTTCCAGACTTTATTCATTTCTCAAACTATTTACCGGGTTGGCGACCGCTGCTTTAATGGCCTGATAGCTCACCGTCGCTAATGCTATAAATAAGGCCACTAAGCCTGAACCCAGGAATAACAGCAGTTGCACATCAATCCGATATGCAAAACTCTCCAGCCATACATGCACCGACCACCAGGCAACTGGCCAGGCGATCAGATTAGCAAGTATTACCAGCTTGAGAAAATCTTTGGAAAGCAGCGCTACAATATTACTTACCGAAGCGCCCAGCACCTTGCGGATGCCTATTTCCTTGGTGCGGGTTTGAGCTGTATAAGTAGCTAACCCGAATAAGCCCAGGCAGGAAATAAAAATGGCAACTCCGGTAGCTGTGGTCACCAGTTTGGCAGAGCGTTGTTCAGATTTATAAAACCTGGCGATAGATTCATCCATAAACGTATAGCTGAATTTCTCTTTCGTATATAGCTTGTCCCAGACCATATTGATCTTTTTCAGGATGGCCTGAACATCTTTTGCCTGTTTACCTTGTGTAGCTAATTTCAGGCTGAATGCGAAAAAATTATGCGTTTCATTGGCAATAGCTACCGGCTGAATCGGATTATGCAGCGATTGAATATGAAAATCTTTTACTATGCCTACAATGGGATAATCTCTGTCCCCATTGTGCAATATTTTTCCGAGTGCATCCGCAGGCTGTTTAAATCCCAGTTGTCTGGCATAGGTTTCATTAATTATAAACTCTTGTAAGCTATCACTTGCCTGCAAGTTTCTTCCGGCAATCAGCGGAATATTATAAAGATGTATATAGGCTGTATCTCCGTATTTGCGGTACACATTGTGCTTGCGTATTTCTTTACCAGTATTATATTCGATAATACTGCTGCTATACCCAGCTTCGGCAGGTGGCTGGTCATGCATACTGATGGCTTTGATCTCCGAAAACTTCGTTAGCTCCTGCTTGAGTATAAAACGCTGGCTCGGCTGGTTCCCTGGCGTATAAAAGGTAACAATGGCATCTTTTGTAAACCCCATATCTTTATTGAGCATATAGTCTATTTGCCAGCTCATGATTAAGGTTCCTACAATTAATATTTGCGCAAATGCAAACTGGAAAATGATCAGACTCTTGCGCAGATAAGCCGTTCGGGTGTGGCCACTCTTTACAAATATCTGATTTTTAAGCACCTGTACCGGCGGAAAAGAAGAAAGGACAAATGCCGGATAGATACCTGATAAAATGCTTACAATGAGTGTTGTAATAAGCAGAAAAAGAACAGTAAACGAATCGGTAAGCCGGAATTCGACCCCATCCGGAATAAATTCCTGGAAATAAATCAGCGACAAATCTGTAATAATTACCGACACACCAACGGCAAACATCGTAACAACAAGTGTTTCGCAGAGAAACTGCTGAATAAGTTCGCCACGTGTACTACCCAGTACTTTACGTATACCCACTTCTTTTGCCCGTCTGATGGCTTGTGCTGTAATCAGATTAATAAAGTTGATGGCAGCAATGAGTAGTAAGAATAAAGCCAGAACAGTTAAAATCTGTAGAGTCGGCAAATGAGCTGCTGTCCTGTTTCTGTCGAATATCCGCAGGTCGGGATTAAAATGAATATTTGCCAGAGTTTGTAAATGAAAAGCAATCTGCCATGAAATATCTTTGTTAAAAGCCAGATATTTTTTCTCGGCCTCACGTAATTGCAACTTCACTTTTTCCGGCGAAGTGCCTGGCGATAATTGAATAAATAACTGAGAACTACTGCTGGTACTTGCCCAATCCTCTGTATTTATCCGCTCTTTGAGCCAGCTCTGCCCAATAGTATTGAATGATATAAAGTCAGTAAAAATCAGATCGGTTGGCTGTTGAAGGTCTTTTATAATACCCGATACTTTCACCTCAAGAGAATCATTATACCGGATGGTTTTGCCCAGAATTTCTGTTACACGTGAGGAATTGAAATATTTTTTCGCCTTACTTTCTGTTAACACTACCTGAAAAGGAGCAAGTAAAGACTGTTCCGGCGAACCTGCTACCCATTCATACGATGGAAACAAGTCAAAATAATCTGGGTGAACCAGGACTATATCAGTTTGCTCATCAAGGTTTTTCTGCTTTTCCAGCAAATCTACTCTCGCTGAAAAAGTATGAAAAGCACTTATCTTTTCAATACCTGTGAATTGTTGCTGCACAAAAGAAGGAAGTGCTGCAGGAACGCCAGCATTTTTATCCGCAAAAGCACCGCTAAATTCTGAATATACCCGGTAAATCCGATTTCTGTCCGGATGAAAGGTATCAAAGCTCAGTTCGAACTGGATAATCAGGTAGATAATCAAGCAGGCGCTGATGCCAACAGCCAATCCTATTATATTAATAACAGAAAATGCCGTATTCCTAAACAGATTCCGGAAAGAAATGATGAAGTAATTTTTCAGCATAAGTTGTGGCATTAGATAACTACCGGAGTAAAACTTTAATTTTCTCTATCTAGATTGGTTAACAGAATAGTATATAAACAGAGAGGAATATCCTTGTCGCCAATTATCGGATAAAACCATGCAACTTTAACAATACACTGAATTTCAACGTAATATAAATTTTCGCATATAAATTATTTATAGTTTTGTCCGGTTTTGATACACTTTTACGTTCACTTCCGGACATACAGCATCTGCTTGTATTTCATACTATGTTTGCTAAAAAAATGATAACTTAACCACCTACTATTTCATTTGTTCTAAACCATCATGAAACGCCGCCGTTTTCTAAGAGATACTGTTTTATCTACAGCAGGCATACTATATTATCATCCGACCCCATTTGTTGCAGACGTAAAAGGCCTGATTCTTAAATCTTCCCGGCTACTCGGAAACACATCTCAGCAAAAAGGAAAAACCCCTATTAAAAATGCACTTTGGTATGAGGCTAAAGAAATTGGTGATGGCATTGAATATACTTTTGAGAAAGGAGCATTGGCCGCATACCAGACGATAACGGCTGATATGTTACTAGATGGAAAACATACGACAAATTTTATTATTGCTTTACAGGAAGGAGAAAAAGGGCCTGCTTTTAAATTGCAGTTCAAATTATTAAACCAATGTTCGGCCAGAATCCGGCTAGGCACCGGTTGGGTAGATCAGAACCGCTGGAAAATGAACCGGGAAGGTGCCTGGCTAAATCCACTCTGCTTAGGCGACCGGGTTAACTTACAACAAGTCGACCGTATGATTTTGAGTATACACCGGAACGGAGGAAGAAGAGCCCGGTGGTGTATGACCGATTTTATTGCTACCAGTGAGGATGTACCACAATTATCTAAATTAACATTACCACAAGGTCCGCTGCTCGATGAATTAGGGCAAAGCCGCTTACATGAATGGGCTGAAAAAAGCCGCTCCATCAGCGAAGTTTCTGAGCGCCTGGAGAAACAGCTGGATTATTCACCCCGTCAGCAATGGCCGGAAAGCTTTTCTAAGTGGGGTGGATGGCAGGAAAAAACGTTTGAGGCAAGCGGATTCTTCAGCAAAAAATACGATGGGCAGCGCTGGTGGCTGGTAGATCCGGATGGACATGCATTCTGGTCAGCCGGACTGGATTGCGTCCAGGTGGATACAGAGGCTAATTTTGAAGGATTAACCTCTGCTTTACAATGGGTTCCTGATCCGGATAGTCCCTACAAGGCTATTTTCTCCGATAACGGAAAAGCGATCAACTATCTGGCAGCTAATTTTATCAGAACTTTCGGCCCAGATGAATGGCATGATAACTGGGCACAGATTGCCCTTTCAGAACTACGCAGGTATGGTTTTAATACAGTAGGTAACTGGTCGGAATGGCAGATTGCCAGAAAAGCTTTAGTACCCTATGTACGCCCACTTAACTTTAACCTATCTAATACCAAAAGCATTTACCGTGACTTTCCAGATGTTTTCCACGCCGATTTTGAGAAAGATGCTCAAATATATGCTGCCCAGTTAAATGAAACCAAAGATGACCCGGCCTTAATCGGCTACTTTTTAATGAATGAGCCCACCTGGGGTTTTTCTTCTGAATTACCTGCTGTTGGAATGTTATATACCAATTCCGCGAGTGAAACCCGTTCAGAATTAAGCAGATTTTTACAGCAGAAATACAGCACAGAGGCAAGCCTGTCTCAAGCCTGGAGTTCACCAGTTACTTTTTCAAGGGTTGAAAGCGGCACCTGGAATACTAAATTAAATGACAATGCCCTAAAAGATATGGAAGTTTTCAGCGAACGTATGGTATACCGCTTCTTTCAGGTATTGACAGATGCCTGCCGGAAAGTAGATCCTCATCACATGAATCTGGGTGCACGTTACCATACGGTTCCTCCTTCCTGGGCGCAAAAAGGAATGAAATATTTTGATGTGTTCAGCATGAATTGTTACCGTGAGAAAATCCCATACAATGAAGTAAAGCAAATCAATGAAATACTGAAACTGCCGGTGATGATAGGAGAATTCCATTTTGGCGCATTAGATGTTGGTTTGCCAGCCACAGGTATCGGGCATGTAAAAGACCAGGAAGACAGAGGAAAAGCCTATCGGATTTATGTAGAAGATGCTGCAGCCAATCCCTGGTGTGTAGGCACTCATTATTTTACTTTATATGATCAATCTGCACTGGGCAGGGGTGATGGAGAGAATTATAATATTGGTTTTTTAGATGTTTGCAACCGGCCTTACAGCGAGCTGGTATCTGCCGCACGTATATCCCACGAAAACTTATATGAGATTGCTTCCGGAAAGATAAAACCCTATAATGATGCCCCTGAATATTTGCCTAAACTCTTTTAAAAGTACGGTTCACCCAGGCAAATCATATTTTTAAAATTTGTCTCTATTTCTATCATTGAAAGGCCAAATTATTTCGGTAAAACATGTATTAATAATTTGGAACTACGCTGGGCATCATGATAAATCCGGATGGTAGACTTAATATAGTCTTTTGGATCAGCTTCATAGATATTGATAAACTGTTGTGGATTGCGGTCTGCCAATGGAAACCAGGAGCTTTGAATTTGTACCATCAGACGGTGCCCTTTACGAAATGTATGTAACAAACCAGGTAATTCAAACTTTACTGGAGTAGCCTCATTTGGCTTGAAGGCTTCTGGCTTTTCAAAGCTGTTGCGGTAGCGCCCTCTCAGTATTTCTGCCCGTACCAGTTGCTGATATCCTCCCATAACAGCTTTACTGTCTTTAGCAGCCACCGTATCAGGCGTATCCTGTGGATATACATCTATCAGTTTTACTACAAAGTCTGCATCAGTGGTACTAATGCTAGCTACAATATCTGCCAATATAGGGCCAGCCAGTGTCAGATCTTCTGAGAGTAATTCACTAGAAAAGGTTAATACATCCGGACGGCTGGAAGCAAACCGCTGGTCGTCGAGCATATAATCGGTGGTACGTTTCCGGTGTGTATGGCTTTGGTAAGGGACCGGGTGGGCTGGGTCAGAAAGGTATTCATCATAAGAATCGTTTGTGGTAGGTGCTGAGAAACCGATTTTACCACCCGGCAACAAATACAAGCTTTTCTCTTCTGCGGACTGAGGAGGCCATTTGTCAAACTTACGCCAGCGGTTCATGCCTGTTTCAAACATGGTAGCCTCCGCTGGTTGAGGCATATTACCCTTGCCTTTCAAATAATAATTCATAAATGGCAGAAACAGACTATCAATATAGTATTCACCAGTAGGGCCACCAAAATGAACATCACCCAAAGAGCTGGCTTCTTCCCACCAGCAACCATGGCACCAGGGACCCATTACTAGTCGGTTATTGGTTTGCGGATTTTGTTTTTCAATGGCTCTATATGTTTCTAATGCGCCATACAAGTCTTCGGCATCGTACCATCCACCTACTGTTAAAATGGCTGGTTTCAGGTTACGTGCATGGAAAAGAGGATTACGGCTTTTCCAGTAAGAATCATTATCAGGATGGGCGAGAATATCCTTCCAGAAAGGAATACTATCTTTAAAAAACTCTGTGTTTGCCCGTTTCGGTGTAATGATCTCGTGGAGAAAATAATCATAGTTATCACAGTTTTTACTATCCAGCACGCCAAAAGTGCGTGTAGCTGGCTGATCTGGCTCATCCTGATTGAACCAGGGCAAAAAGTCAAAAAAATCCAACCAGAAAAAAGCGCCTTTGTGGTGAACATCATCGCCTATAAACCAGTCTGTAACCGGAGCTTGAGGAGAAACGGCCTTTAAAGCAGGATGATTACTCAAAGCTGCCGCCGTACTGTAAAACCCAGGATAAGATACACCATAAACGCCAGCATTGCCATTATTACCTTTTACATGCTTAAGGAGCCAGTCCAGCGTATCATAAGTATCAGTACTTTCATCAGGTTGCTTTTGCTTTTTCTTATTGGGGTTATCTACCAGAGGCCGTTCATGCGAAAAATCACCCTCTGAGCGCCATCTTCCACGAACATCCTGGTTGATGAATATAAATCCTTCCTTCATGAGTTTAGCCAAAGAAGGAGCTAGATACAAGTCATACTGTGTAGTTGAGGCATTATAGGGAGTTCTTTCCATTAAAAATGGATAAGGGTTATTTTTTGAAGCTTCAACAGGAGATATAATTTCAGTATATAGTTTTATACCATCCCGCATGGGAATCATTTCTTTGCTCACCCGGTAATGTTTCATGAAATATAAACTATCCTGCTTCTGCTGTGACGTTAGAACTGGCCATTGTGTATCCTGAGCTAAAGAAGCATGAATAAGGGCAAAGAATAGAAACAAGGAGAATTTTAACTTCAGCATACTTAATTATTTTTGGCAAGATAGTGTTTCGCCTTTAATTTGAATTAAGTAAGGAGGATTTAAATAATGAGCCATATTTCTTTGATAAATGGCATAGGTGAATCAAAGTACATGAGCACTTCTGACATTATTGAACTTGATGCACTTTACATATCAAAAAATTTAGTTAATCTAATGGCGAGAATCTATACTATCTAAAGCAACAAAAAAGCCTCATCTTGGGAGAGGAGGCTTTGATGGAGGATTAGTAAATGGGGTTGGCGAGAACCTACTCTCCCACCGGTGAAGGCAGTACCATCGGCGCGACAAGGGCTTAACTTCTCTGTTCGGAATGGGAAGAGGTGAACACCTGTGCTTACTCACCATTAGGCTTTTGTCAGCTTTGTCCTGCTTTTCTAGCAGTGTAATCCTGACTATTTCTTAATGATGTTATTAACAAGAGGGGAGAAAACAGTAAGTCATAAAGCAAGTATAAGTACTTGGAGCAAAGAAAGCATAGGTAATCTACATTGGTAAAGAAGTGTTTGGGTAATTAGTATGGCTCGGCTGAAAGTCTTTCAACTCTTGTACCTGCCACCTATCCACGTTTTAGTCTCAAACGACCCTTATAAAGAGAACTCATCTTGAGGTCAGTTTCGCACTTAGATGCTTTCAGCGCTTATCTGCTCCAGGCATAGCTACTCTGCACTGCAGTTGGCACCACAACAGATACACCAGCGGCCTGTCCAACCCGGTCCTCTCGTACTAAGGTCAGCGCCTCTTCAATTCTCTTACGCCCACAACAGATAGGGACCGAACTGTCTCACGACGTTCTGAACCCAGCTCGCGTGCCACTTTAATCGGCGAACAGCCGAACCCTTGGGACCTTCTCCAGCCCCAGGATGTGACGAGCCGACATCGAGGTGCCAAACCTCCCCGTCGATGTGAGCTCTTGGGGGAGATCAGCCTGTTATCCCCGGCGTACCTTTTATCCTTTGAGCGATGGCCCTTCCATTTGGAAACCACCGGATCACTATATCCTGCTTTCGCACCTGATCGACTTGTTGGTCTCACAGTCAAGCACCCTTCTGCTATTGCACTCTAATGTACGGTTACCAAGCGTACTGAGGGTACCTTTGAAAGCCTCCGATACTCTTTTGGAGGCGACCACCCCAGTCAAACTACCCACCAAACAATGTCTCCGTTTCCGGATTAGGCTCTAAGTAAATCAAGGGTGGTATTTCAACGTTGGCTCTGCGATGCCTAGCGACACCGCTTCACTGCCTCCCACCTATCCTACACATGATTTACCCAAAGTCAATGTTAAGCTATAGTAAAGGTGCACGGGGTCTTTCCGTCCCGTTGCGGGTAAGCGGCATCTTCACCGCTACTACAATTTCACCGAGCTCACGGCCGAGACAGCGCCCAGATCGTTACACCATTCGTGCAGGTCGGAACTTACCCGACAAGGAATTTCGCTACCTTAGGACCGTTATAGTTACGGCCGCCGTTTACTGGGGCTTCAGTTCAATGCTTCCCTTGCGGTAACATCCCCCCTTAACCTTCCAGCACCGGGCAGGTGTCAGGCCTTATACGTCAACTTTCGTTTTTGCAAAGCCATGTGTTTTTGTTAAACAGTCGCCTGGGCCTTTTCGCTGCGGCTTCTCCTATTGCTAGAAGTAAGCGCCCCTTCTCCCGAAGTTACAGGGCTATTTTGCCGAGTTCCTTAGCCGTGATTCACTCGAGCACCTGAGTCTACTCGACTCGACTACCTGTGTCGGTTTGCGGTACGGGTCCTCTATCAATTGTTTAGGCTACTTTTCTTGGAAGCTCCTTGGAGTCATTATCCCCGCAGCCGAAGCCTTAGGGTACTATCAGCGCCATAAACGCCTTTAACGCACAATTCCGTCTGTGCGCAGACTCTATCTTACTCCGTCATAGCTAAACTCAATAGATGAGTACAGGAATATTAACCTGTTGTGCATCGAAGCTTCGGTTTCCCTAACCTCTTAGCCCCCGACTAACCCTGATCCGATTAACGTTGATCAGGAAACCTTCAGTCTTGCGGTGGACGGGTTTCTCACCCGTCTTATCGTTACTTATGCCTACATTTGCTTTTCCTGCCGCTCCACAGTGGCTTGCCGCCTTCTGCTTCTCTGCTGCAGGAATGCTCCCCTACCACTTGTATTACTACAAATCCAAAGCTTCGGTATTCTACTTGATGCCCGTTTATTATCGATGCCCCACCCGCTCGACCAGTGAGCTGTTACGCACTCTTTAAATGAATGGCTGCTTCCAAGCCAACATCCTGGCTGTCTTTGCAGGTAGACTTCCTTTGTTCAACTTAGTAGAAATTTTGGGACCTTAGCTGTTGGGCTGGGTTGTTTCCCTTTCGGACAAGGACCTTAGCACCCTTGCCCTCACTCCTGTGTATATGTAGCTAGCATTCGGAGTTCGTCAGGATTTGGTAGGATGTGACTCCCCCTAGTCCTATCGGTAGCTCTACCTCTAGCACACTCTCCACAAGGCTGTTCCTAAAAACATTTCGGGGAGTACGAGCTATTTCTCAGTTTGATTGGCCTTTCACCCCTACCCACAAGTCATCCAAATCCTTTTCAACGGAAACTGGTTCGGTCCTCCAGCACCTGTTACGGCGCCTTCAACCTGCTCATGGGTAGATCACAAAGTTTCGCGTCTACTGCCTCTAACTATACGCCCTGTTCAGACTCGCTTTCGCTGCGGCTCCACATCTTCAAATGCTTAACCTTGCTAGAAACAGTAACTCGTAGGCTCATTATGCAAAAGGCACGCCGTCACAGATCAAGTCTGCTC